>JANLTJ010000261.1:0-76556 GCA_031362885.1 Betaproteobacteria bacterium | reverse complement strand
GGCGCGCTGCGAGCCAGGCTTCCTTGGCCCGCGTCTGGCACAACGGGCAATGCCGGTTGCGGCAGGAGTGATAGACGTGGCGCATCGTGCCGCAGGCGTTGCAGGTTTCCACATGGCCGCCCAAGGCGGCGGTGCGGCAGGTGTCCTGGCGGCACGGTCGGTGGGGAGTCTGTTAGTTGTCCGGTTCTGTAGCACGTACCGTCGACTTGAGCAGGGAAGGGAAAGTGGGTAGTCTCGAAACTTACCTTCGAGGTGTTGCAATGACTCAGCGCAGCGGGCGGCATTTTCTCCAGATTCCCGGTCCGACCAATGTTCCCGATCGCGTCTTGCGCGCGATCGACCGGCCCACCATCGATCATCGCAGCGCGGAATTTGCCGCGCTCGGGCGCGAAGTGCTCGATGGGATGAAGCAGATATTCAGAACGCGCGGGGATGTGGTCATTTATCCGGCCTCGGGCACCGGGGCTTGGGAGGCCGCACTGGTCAATACGCTGTCGCCAGGAGATCGCGTGTTGATGGCCGAGACCGGCCAGTTCGCGACCTTGTGGCAAAAACTGGCGTCGCGGTTGGGCCTGATTGTGGATTTCATTCCGGGCGACTGGCGTCATGGCGCGGACGCGGACGTCATCGAAGCGAGGCTTGCCGAAGATCGCGATCACGCCATCAAGGCCGTATGCGTCGTACACAATGAAACGTCCACCGGAGTCGTGAGCCGCATTGCGCCGGTACGCCAGGCGATGGACCGGGCCGCGCATCCGGCGTTGCTGATGGTCGATACGATCTCCTCTCTTGCCTCGATCGACTACCGCCATGACGAATGGGGCGTTGACGTTACCGTGGCCGGATCGCAAAAGGGCCTGATGCTTCCACCCGGCTTGTCCTTCAACGCAGTCAGCGCCAGGGCGCTGGCGGCATCTGAGAAAGCAAAGCTGCCGCGTTCCTACTGGAGCTGGGACGAGATGCTGGGACCGAATCGCGCGGGTTTTTTTCCCTACACACCGGCAACCAATCTGCTCTACGGACTGCGCGAGGCTCTGGAAATGCTGCGGGAAGAGGGTCTGGAAAACGTGTTCGCCCGGCACACCCGCCACGGCGAAGCCACGCGCCGCGCGGTGCGTGCCTGGGGATTGGAAATCCTTTGCTCCAATCCGGCGGAATACAGCAGTTCACTGACCGCGGTTCTGCTCCCGGCCGGGCACGATACCGACAAGCTGCGCGCCATTGTGCTTGAGCGCTTCGACATGTCGCTTGGTGCGGGATTGGGCAAGATGCAGGGCAAGGTGTTTCGCATCGGTCATCTCGGTGACTTCAACGACCTCATGCTTGCCGGGACGCTGTGCGGCGTGGAAATGGGCTTGAGTCTTGCCGGAGTGCCGGTGCGCCGAGAAGGCGTTGCGGCCGCGCTCGAATTTCTGACCGGCGCAGTCGCGGCGCAGCCGGCAGTGATGCTGGCGTCGCGCTAAGAGGTGTTGCTGAAACTCCCGCACCGGAGGTTTTTGCTGTTGCTTGGCGTTTTGTTCGCCATCGAATTCATCGTCCTTGCCATCGCGCCGCACGATCGCAAGGACTGGTTGCTCGAAAACGCGCTGGTGGTCGTATTGGTCGGGTTCATGGCCGGCACCTATCGCAAACTGACGCTGTCGCGCATTTCCTATTTCCTCATTTACGTGTTCCTGTCGCTGCATCTGATCGGAGCGCACTACACCTACTCGCTGGTTCCCTATGACGAAGGCTTCCGGGCCCTCACCGGCGGCTCCCTCAACGAATGGCTCGGTTGGGAGCGCAACAACTTCGATCGCGTGATGCACTTCAGTTACGGGTTGCTTCTCGCGTATCCGGTGCGGGAGGTGTTTTTGCGCGTAGCCCAGCTGCGCGGGTTCTGGGGCTATTTTTTTCCACTGGATATCACCCTGTCCACCTCGATGCTGTATGAACTGATCGAATGGGGCGCGGCGGTTTTCTTCGGTGGCGATCTGGGACAGGCGTTTCTCGGCACCCAGGGCGACGTGTGGGATGCGCATAAGGATATGGCGCTCGCCGGATGCGGTGCGCTTGTCGCCATGCTGGTGACCGGGGCGATAAATGCCGCGCTGGAACGCGACTTCGCCGCAGAGTGGAACGCCAGCTTACGGGTAAAAGATCACCGTCCGCTGGGCGAGGACGAGTTGGCTCGTCTCCGAAACCAGGCTTGAAGTCTCAGAATTTGAAACCAAGGGTAAGCATCGCTCCCGCGGTGCCAAAAACCACCAGTTCACCACCAAACGTGCGGGCCTGAAAACCAACTGACGGCAGTATGACCGGCGCCACTCCGTACTTGTTGAACGGGACCTGATCCTGGTACTCGCCCCGGTAGCCGTGCAGCAATCCGCCAGTCAGCTTGGCGTAGACCGTCTCGCTGGTATGCGGTATCCAGAACAGCTTGCCAAGATAAATGTATTGGGAAGGCTGACCAAACGAATTGAGAAAGTACGCGCCACCCACGATATTCCCGGCGCCACTGCGGCGCTCCACGTTGAGCAAGCCCTGATCGTTGACGTGATCCGGCTTGGGGTTGAAGTGGGTCGTGGCAAGACTGGTCTGGAAGTAGTAGTACGGATGTCGGAACTCGCTGGCAGTGGAAGCGGCTGCCATACACAAAAGGGTGATGGTTGCCGCAATGTTTAGGGTTTGCATTTCTCGGCCTTTGACTAAATTTCGAAAAGCAGGTCACACATCGCAAAAACTCATCACAAAACTGTGCCTCGAATGATTGTCCGAGGCACAAGCAAAATACCTTCCGGCTGGTCAATTACCCGTAGCGCGTCTCGGCAGGCCCGAGGACACAACTTGCGCGTGCGCGGTAGCTGCGGCGCGCTGAAGACGATCCCGCACCGCCGTCCACTCCGGCAGGTCGGGCGGCGATTCTACAACAATCAGCGCGCATCCCGCGCTGTCCATCCGGCGCAGTAGCGCATACAGATGTTGCGCATATTCGCTCGCTGATTGCGGTGCCACCTGCCAGAGCGCCGCCCGGGAGTTTCTCGGCCGGCTCCGTCTTGCCAGAACGGCGACGGCGACGCCGGACACCCGCCCTTCAATGAAGCTCTCGACGTCCTGGTCATGGGTAAGAACGAGCGCGGTGCGCGGTGCGTAATGCGTAGCCAGAGCCCCGGGCGCCCTGGGCGACATCGAACTGAGTACGCCTAGCGTCACCGAAAGCGCCTCTTCAATCTGCGCGGCGCTGATCGCGCCTGGCCGCAGTATCGAGGGCTGAGCGCCGGACAAATCAACAATGGTCGACTCTATGCCGACGGCACATGGGCCGCCGTCGAGCACAAGTTCAACCGCATCGCCGAGTTCTTCGCCCACGTGCCGCGCCGTGGTCGGCGAAAGCCGCCCAAACGAGTTGGCCGAGGGCGCAGCGATCCCGCCGCCGAATGCTTTCAACAGTTGCCTGGCAAGCGGATGCGAAGGTACCCGCACACCCACCGTATCCTGCCCTCCGGTAATGAGATCGCTGACGCGCCCGGCACGCTTCAACACCAGGGTCAGTGGTCCGGGCCAGAATTTTTCCGCAAGCACCCAGGCGGAGTTCGGCACCTGCGCCGCCCAGTGTTTCAGCTCGCTGGCGTCAGCAATATGCACGATCACCGGATGGTCGGCAGGACGCCCTTTGGCCACAAAAATCTTGCGAATCGCCTCCGGATTCGAGGCATCGGCACCAAGTCCGTAAACCGTTTCCGTGGGAAACGCCACCAGCCCGCCGTCACGCAGGATCTGTGCCGCGATCTCTATTTCGTGGTCAGTTGTCACTTGATTCAACACGCCGGATTCCGGGGAAGGTTATGCACTTGGGTGTTTCGCCATCACGTTGTCAAAAGTCTTAGCGCTTCTTCATATTTTTCCGCGGTCCTGCGCAACACTTCGGCAGGCAGTGCCGGTGCCGGTGGACGCTTGTCCCACTTCTGGGCCTCCAGCCAGTCGCGCACGAATTGCTTGTCGAATGAGGGCGGACTGATGCCAGCGCGATAGTGCTCACTAGGCCAGAAGCGCGACGAGTCGGGCGTTAGGGCTTCGTCAATCAGATACAACTTGCCAGCCTGATCTTGACCGAACTCGAACTTGGTGTCGGCGATAATGATGCCACGGGTCAGAGCGTAGGCGGCCGCTTCGGAATAGAGTTGGATCGTCTTGTCGCGCACTTGGGCGGCAAGATTGGGATCCATGATTTTTTCCATTTCCGCAAAGGAAATATTCTCGTCGTGACTGCCTATTGCCGCCTTTGTCGACGGGGTAAATAGCGGTTGTGGCAATTGTTGCGCTTCTTTAAGGCCGGGCGGCAGTACGAGCCCGCAGATCATTCCGGTTTTCTGATAATCCTTCCAGCCGGAACCCGCAACGTAACCACGCACGATGGCCTCGATTGGTAGCGGCTTGAGTTTGCGCACCACGAATGCCCTGCCTGCAACTTGTTCCCGCTCTTCAGGAGCAACCACGGACTCCGGAGACTCGTCCAGCAGATGGTTCGCAATCACATGCCGCAGTTTGCGGAACCAGAAATTGGACATGGCTGTCAGCACGCGCCCTTTTCCGGGTATCGGGTTGGGCAGGATGACATCAAAGGCGGAAAGGCGGTCGGTCTGCACGATCAACAGGCGGTCAGCGTCCACGGCATAGATGTCTCGTACCTTGCCGCGATGAAGAAACTTCAGCGATTTGAGGCTGGTTTCAAGGACGGATGTGAGCTGTTCCACGCCAGAGTTTCTCCAGATCTACGCGGTACTCGCGGAGCGCGCGGCCCGCGCATCCGCTTGCAGGTTTGCCTTGATTTGGGTTGCCGTTGCGAGGGCCTGCTCGACGTCGTCCGCAAGCACGGTGAAATGTCCCATCTTGCGACCGGGTTTGGCTTCAGTCTTGCCGTAAAGATGAAGTTTGGCACGGGAATGGCGCAGCACATGTTCCCAATGCGGCTCGCCAGCGGCCCAGAGCTCGCCAAGCAGGTTGACCATGACCGCCGGGCAGTGTGCCGCGGTATCGCCCAGCGGCAGGCCACACAGCACGCGCGCCTGCTGCTCAAACTGGGAAGTCACGCAGGCATCGATACTGTAATGCCCGCTGTTGTGCGGGCGCGGCGCGATCTCATTCACCACCAGCTTGCCGTCGCGCAGCACGAAGAATTCGACACAGAGCACGCCCCGGTAATCGAGACGTTGCGCAACTTCGATTGTCGCGGCGCGGGCGGACTGAACCAGTTGCGGTGAAACCCGGGCGGGGATCATGCTGATGTCAAGAATACCGCCGGCGTGCTGATTCTCCGAAACCGGAAAGGTGGCCACGCTGTTATCGAACCCGCGTGCGACCACCACGGAAATCTCGCATCCCAGATCGAGGAATTTTTCCAGCACGCAAGGGCGGTTGCCAAGATCGGCGAACGCGCCGCGTAGATCCTCGGGCGTTGCAACCCGCACCTGACCCTTGCCGTCGTAGCCGAGGCGCGCGATCTTGAGGATGCCCGGCAGCAGCGCCAGCAGGCGCGCATCACGCAAATCATGCTCATTGTTGATTACGGCGAACGGCGCGACCGCGGCACCGCCCTCGGAGAGGAAGGTCTTCTCACGAATGCGGTCCTGCGCCACGGCTACCGCGGCCGCAGCCGGGCTGACGATCACGTGCTTAGCCAAAAATGCGAGGCTCTCGGCCGGAACGTTCTCAAACTCGGTCGTGGCCGCCGCGCAGCGCGATGCCATTTTCCGTAACGCGTCCCGGTCGAGATAGTCGGCCCGCAGGTGATCGTCGGCCACGCTGCCGGCCGGACTGTGGTCACCCGGGTCGAGCACCATGACCTTATAGCCCATGCTCTGCGCGGCCATGGTGAACATGCGGCCAAGCTGGCCGCCACCAAGCAGTCCCAGCCAGGAACCCGGAGCAATCATTTTTTCGATCGCGGTGGCAGTTTGCCGGTTGATGGTGCCGGCGGAAGTTTCATTGCCTTCACTTTCGCGGCCAACTCGCGACGGTAGATCACCAGTCTTGCGGCAAGCGCCGGATCCTGGGCCGCGAGCAGCGCAATGGCAAACAACCCGGCGTTTGCCGCGCCCGCTTCGCCGATGGCAAAGGTTGCAACCGGAATGCCGCGCGGCATCTGCACGATGGACAACAGCGAGTCGAGGCCCTGCAATGCCCTTGAAATGACCGGAACACCCAATACCGGAACCGCGGTCTTGGATGCAATCATGCCCGGCAGATGCGCCGAACCGCCGGCTCCGGCGATGATGCAGCGCAACCCGCGCACTGCAGCCTGTTCAGCGTAATCGAACATGATATCCGGGGTGCGATGCGCCGACACCACCTTCGCTTCATAGGGTACGGAAAACATGTCAAGCATCTGTGCCGCATGCTGCATGACGGCCCAGTCGCTGTCGCTGCCCATGACAACCCCGACCAACGGACGGGATTTCTGGCGTTTCAATGAGGCGCGTGTGCTCAAGCTCTGGCCGCCAGTTACCGGTGCGATTGCGGTTTTTCGCGCTTTGCGATGCGCACAACCGCCCCCGAAGACCGAAAGTGCTGGAACAATTTGCCCAAGTTGTAGCAAAGGCCGGCCAAGGTGCGCCTGGCTTTGACCCCCTTCAGCATCGCTCTGTGGCAGCCCGCTACGGCCGTGGCAAGGCCGATGCTTCTCAAACCGGGACTCCGGGCCTTATCCGGCCCGTCATGACTGAACCAGGCTGTTCCATTCATGGTTGGCATGGCCCCTGAGATCCCAGCTCGAGCGCCGAACTGATGAAGGTTTTGCGATAACACCATCAAGGCCTGCGGCTCTCGCCGACCTTCACGATTTTCATGGTGTTGGTCCCGCCGGGAGATCCGATCGGCTCGCCGAAAGCAATCACGATCAAATCGCCTTTTTGCACCAGCCCGGCACCGATCAACTGGTCTTCAGCTTCCTGCAACAGGTGATCGCGGTCGTGGCCAACATACTTGATCATCAACGGATAGACGTCGCGGAACAGACTCAGGCGGTAGCGCGTGGAAATTTCCGGCGTCAAGGCATAGATCGGCACACCGCAGTTTAACCGCGAAATCCACAGCGCCGTCGACCCCGATTGCGTCAGTGTCGCGATCGCCTTGACTTTGAGGTGATAGGCGGTGAACAACGCAGCCATGGCGATGGACTGGTCGACGCGCGTAAAAACCCGGTTGAGGAATTCCCGGTCGAGCGTGAAATCGTCGGACTTCTCGGCCTCCAGACAGATGCGCGCCATCGACTCCACAGTTTCCACCGGAAATTTCCCGCTCGCGGTCTCCGCCGACAACATGACTGCATCGGTGCCATCCAGTACGGCATTGGCGACATCCGATACTTCTGCCCGGGTCGGCACCGGGCTCGAAATCATGGATTCCATCATCTGGGTGGCGGTAATGGTGAGTTTGTTGCGCTCACGCGCCCGGCGAATCATGCGTTTTTGAAGCGCCGGCACCGCCGCGTCGCCGACTTCCACCGCGAGATCGCCGCGCGCGACCATGATGCCGTCGCAGGAGTCCAGGATCTCGTCCATCGCCACGATGGCTTCGGTGCGTTCCATTTTCGCAATCAGCATCGATTTGCCACCGGCGGCCCGCATCAGTTCACGGGCCATATACATATCGGCCCCGCTTTTCGGGAAAGAAACCGCCAGGAAATCGGCTTTCATGGTGACCGAAGTTTTTATGTCTTCCATGTCCTTCGCAGTCAGCGCCGGAGCGGTCAACCCTCCGCCCTGGCGGTTGATCCCCTTGTTGTTCGACAGTACGCCGCCGACGCGAACAGTGGTGATGATGCGGTTGCCTTGGACTTTCTGAACGTCGAGCACCAATCGACCGTCATCGAGCAGCAGCACAGCCCCCGCAGTGACATCACGCGGCAGTTCCTTGTAGTCGAGTCCGACCTGATGCTGATTGCCCATCGCGCAATCGGCATCCAGGGTGAAGGGATCCCCGTTGTTCAAGGTGACTTTTCCGCCCTCGAACTTACCGATGCGGATCTTGGGCCCCTGCAAGTCGCACATAATGCCGACGGTGCGCTCAAGACTGCGCGCGACCTCGCGCACCATCTCGGCGCGCGCAAAATGTTCTTCGCTCGTACCATGGGAAAAATTCATGCGCACCACATCGACTCCGGCGGCGATCATGCGTGTCAATACGACACGATCGGTCGAAGCCGGACCAAGTGTTGCCACGATTTTGGTGCTTCTTTGCATGTTTGATATGGGTGCCTGGGAGCGTCAGCCGGCGGCGCGGATTTCGAGAATTTCAACGGCAGGCAGTTTCTTACCCTCGAGAAACTCGAGAAAAGCACCGCCGCCGGTGGAAATATAGCCTATCTTTTCTGTGATTCCGTACTTGGCGATGGCGGCAACGGTATCACCGCCGCCGGCAATCGAGAATGCCGCAGAATCGGCTATCGCCTCTGCCAGAATCTTGGTTCCCTCGCCAAAGCGATCGAACTCGAATACCCCGACCGGACCATTCCAGACAATGGTTCCGGCTTTGCCAAGCTGGGCGGCGAGCTGGGCAGCGGTCTTCGGCCCGATATCCAGAATCAGGTCGTCCGCGGCGACATCCTGAGCCGCTTTCACGGTGGCGTGGGCGTCCGCTGCAAAGGTCTTCGCGCAAACCACGTCCACCGGGATCGGCACGATGCCGCCTTTCGCTTTGATGATCGCCATGATGTTCCTGGCTTCGGCGACCAGTTCGGGCTCTGCCAGCGATTTGCCGATGGGCAGGCCAGAGGCCAGCATGAAGGTATTGGCAATACCACCGCCGACGATTAACTGATCCACCTTTTTTGCCAGCTCGCCAAGAATGGTGAGCTTGGTGGAAACTTTCGAGCCGGCGACAATCGCAATCAGCGGGTGCCTGGGTTCCCGCAGCGCCTTGCCCAGTGCATCGAGCTCAGCCATCATCAGCGGTCCGGCGCAGGCAACCGGTGCGAACCTGGCGATGCCGTGAGTGCTTGCTTCGGCCCGGTGCGCGGTACCGAAAGCATCATTCACATAGACATCGCAAAGCGCCGCCATTTTTTTGGCCAGCGCTTCGTCGTTTTTCTTTTCACCTTTGTTGACGCGACAATTTTCCAGCATCACCACCTGACCTGGTTTGACGTCCACGCCATCGATCCAATTCGCCTTGAGCGGGACCGAGATACCGAGCAGTTCGGACATACGTCGCGCCACCGGTGCCAGCGAGTCCGCGGGTTTGAACGCCCCTTCGGTGGGCCGCCCCAGATGCGAAGTGACCATGACCGCGGCACCGGCCTGAAGTGCCTGACGCAATGCGGGAACGGACGCGCGAATCCTGGCATCGTCGGTAATGTTGCCAGCCTCGTCCTGTGGCACATTGAGGTCGGCACGAATGAACACGCGCTTGCCACGCAGTTCGAGATCAGTCATGCGCACGATGGTCATGGCGTTAATTCGATCAACAAGAATTACCGGTTCCGGATAGCACAAGGCACAGAGATAAATCGTGTTCTCTGTGCCCTGTAATCAAAAACTGCTGCTATTTCGCGTTCACTAACGCAACCGTGGTATCGAGCATGCGGTTGCTGAAACCCCACTCGTTGTCGTACCAGGAGCAGACCTTGACCAATGTGCCGTCGGAAACCTTGGTCAGGGTCGAGTCAAAAATCGAAGAAGCCGGATTGTGGTTGAAGTCGATAGAAACCAGTTGATCCTTGCTGTACTCCAGGATTCCCTTCAGGTCGGTCTCCGCGGCCTGTCTCACCGAGTTGTTGACTTCCTCGACGCTGGTTGCGCGCCTGGCGACAAAACACAAATCGACAATCGAGACATTGATGGTCGGTACGCGCATCGCGTAACCATCCAGTTTGCCGTTCAATTCCGGCAGCACCAGTCCAACTGCGGCCGCGGCACCGGTCTTGGTCGGAATCATGGACATGGTCGCAGAACGCGCGCGACGAAGATCGGTGTGGTAGACATCGGTCAGCACCTGATCGTTGGTGTAGGAATGTATCGTGGTCATCAAACCGCTGACCACGCCTATGCGGTCATGAAGCGCCTTGACCAGCGGTGCCAGGCAATTCGTGGTGCAACTGGCGTTGGAAATTACCGTATGCGAGGCTTTCAGAATCCCATGATTGACGCCTTGCACGACGGTCGCGTCGACATCCTTGTCACCAGGGGCGGAGATGATGACTTTCTTTGCGCCGGCAGTGAGATGCGCGCCGGCCTTGGCCTTGCTGGTGAACAATCCGGTGCACTCCAGCACCACATCGACATTGAGCGCCTTCCAGGGCAGTTCCGCCGGGTTGCGCTGCGCGCAGACTTTGATCCTGTCGCCGTTGATGACCAGACTGTCGCCTTCCACGGCCACGGTGCCGGGGAATTTTCCATGGGCGGTGTCATATTTGGTGAGGTGGGCATTGATATTGGCATCGCCCAGGTCATTGATGGCGACGATCTGAATATCGTGCTTTTTGCCGCCTTCGTAGTGCGCCCGCAGGATGTTGCGGCCGATGCGACCATAGCCGTTGATTGCAACGCGAATCGTCATGATGGAACCGCTCCAGTGGTCTTGAATACGGTGGATTTTACTTGTTTTCCTGATCGGAACGACAGCCCCGCGAGTGCGGCGGCTTGATCCAGGTCAATGCGCCTGCCCGCTCTTTGACCTTATTCTGTAGACTTCTTTTCGTTCTTGACCTGCATGCAGTACAGTTAATCGAATCTGCGGCCGGTCGATCTGTGCGCATGACAAACTGGAAGTCACCATAAATTTGTGGAGGAGTGGCAAATGAGAAAATTCACAGTTGGGAACAGGATTTTGGCGGCCCTTGCTTTAGGGCTGGGGCTTGGCAGTCCGGCAGTGGCAGGCGAAGTGGAGGTATTGCATTGGTGGACCTCGGGCGGCGAAGCCAAGTCGGTGGGCGAGCTGAAGAAAATTCTGGAGAGCAAAGGCGATAAGTGGAAAGACTTCGCCGTTGCCGGCGGCGGTGGGGAAACAGCGATGACGGTGCTCAAATCACGCGTCGTTTCGGGCAAGCCACCCACTGCGGCGCAGGTAAAGGGCCCGGGAATACAGGAGTGGGCGAGAGAGGGTGTTCTCGCCAATCTGGACGACACCGCAAAAGCTGGCAAGTGGGACAGCCTGCTGCCTCCGGTTGTGAGCGATGTCATGAAATACAAGGGCAACTACGTGGCGGTGCCGGTCAATGTGCATCGGGTGAATTGGATGTGGGCGAACCCTGATGTGTTCAAGAAGGCCGGTGCCAGCATTCCGACCACTTGGGACGAGTTTGCAACCGCGGCGGAGAAAATCCGGAAGGCAGGATTCATTGCTGTCGCACACGGCGGCCAGCCTTGGCAGGACGCCACGGTGTTCGAGTCCGTGGCGCTGGGTGTGGGCGGGGCGAAGTGGTATCGCGAGGCGTTTGTCAATCTGGATACGAAGGCGCTAAACAGCCCCAACATGGTCAAGGCCTTCACGACGCTGCGCACGGTGCAGAAATATATCGACAAGGATGCCGCCAACCGCGACTGGAATCTGGCCACTGCCATGGTGATCAACGGCAAGGCCGCCATGCAGTTCATGGGCGACTGGGCCAAGGGCGAATTCACAGCCGCGAAAAAATCGCCGGGCAAGGACTACATCTGCATGCCGGCACCGGGCACCAAGGGAGCGTTCACCTTCAACATCGACAGTTTCATCATGTTCGCGCAGAAGGATGCCGGCGCGAAAACCGCGCAGGCCAATCTGGCTGCCGCCATCATGGAGCCGCAATTCCAGGAGGTGTTTAACCTCAACAAGGGTTCGATTCCGGTTCGCATGGGCATGAATATGGACAAATTCGATCAGTGCGCGAAAGACTCCGCAGCGGATTTTGCTTCCGCCGCCAAGAGTGGGGGACTGGTGCCGAGTTGGGCGCATGAAATGGCGATGCCACCGGCCAACAAAGGCGGGATGTTCGACGTCATTACCGCTTTCATCAATACCCCGGGAATGACGCCTGCCTCCGCCGCGGAGAAAATGGCACTGGCCGGAAAGAAGATGTAGTCGCACCAGAAATCCGGGACGGCGAGTGCGCCGTCCCGAACCCAGGGACAGACTCCGTCCGAATGAGGCACAGGTGAATACGTCACTGCCGGCAGGCGCGGCGGACCATCATCCGGGCGGAAGCTGGCGCGACCGTGTCGAAGCGGCCCTGCCGAAGATTGTGCTGGGGCCGACACTGCTGTGTGCCCTGCTGTTTGTCTATGGCTTCATTCTCTGGACGGGCTGGCTGTCGGTAACCGAATCCAGGTTGTTGCCGCGCTATGAATTCGCGGGACTGGTCCAATACATCTCGCTGTTCAATAACGAACGCTGGTGGACGGCTCTGGGCAATCTCGGGGTGTTCGCCAGCCTCTTTATCGTCGTCTGCATGGTGACCGGCCTGCTGATGGCGATCCTGCTCGACCAGCGTGTTCGGGCGGAAGGATTTCTGCGCGCGGTTTATCTCTACCCGATGGCGCTTTCCTTCATCGTAACCGGCACCGTCTGGCGCTGGATTCTCAATCCCGGCCTGGGATTCGAGCACTTGGTGCGTCAATGGGGTTTCGAGACCTTTAGCTTCGACTGGATCGTAACGCCCGGCATGTCGATCTATGCGGTGGTAATCGCCGGGGCCTGGCAGTCCACCGGGTTCGTCATGGCCTTGTTTCTGGCGGGCTTGCGCGGCGTCGACGACTCCATCATCAAGGCTGCTCAGGTGGACGGTGCCGGTCCCGTGCGCATATATATCCGCATCATCATCCCGTCGCTGCGACCGGTTTTCTTCAGTGCGCTGATCATTCTCGCGCACATCACCATCAAGAGCTTCGATCTGGTGATGGCGCTTACCGGAGGCGGGCCGGGATTCTCCTCGGATCTGCCGGCGGTCTTCGTTTACACCTTTGCCTTCAATCGCAATCAGATCGGCCTGGGTGCCGCCGGTTCCATGATGATGCTGCTGACGGTGGTTGCCGTGGTGGTGCCGATGATGTACTCCGAAGCGCGCAGGCACCGCCGTGGCTGAATTCCAGCGCTCCCAGTCCGCCGGCTCTTACCTGTTCGGCCGCATCGTCGTCTACACGCTGCTGATCCTGTTCGCTCTTTACTATCTGATGCCGCTGTTCGTGATGATCACGACTTCGCTCAAGACGCTGGACGATATAAGGGGCGGCAATCTGCTCGCCTTGCCGGCACAGATCACGTTCGAGGCCTGGGCCAAAGCCTGGTCGAGCGCCTGCACCGGGGCCGATTGCGACGGATTGAAGGCAAACTTCTGGAATTCGGTGAGTTTCGTCGCACCGGCGGTGCTGATCTCGACCCTGATCGGCGCGATGAATGGTTACGTCCTCACCATGTGGCGTTTCCGCGGCAGCGACCTGTTCTTTACCTTGCTGCTGCTCGGCTGCTTTATCCCGTTTCAGGTTGTGCTGCTGCCAATGGCGCAAACCCTGGGGTATCTGGGTATTGCCAATACGACGGCCGGACTGATATTCGTGCATGTGGTGTACGGCCTCGCATTTACCACGCTGTTCTTCCGCAATTTCTACGTCACCATTCCGGACGAAATGATCAAGGCAGCGCGCATTGATGGTGCCGGGTTTTTCCGGATCTTCTGGCGCATCATCCTGCCGGTGTCGCCGCCGATCATCGTGGTCTGCATCATCTGGCAGTTCACGCAAATCTGGAACGATTTTTTGTTCGGCGTGGTGTTCTCCTCGGGGGAGCGGCAACCGATTACGGTCGCGCTCAACAATCTGGTAAACACGTCAACCGGGGTCAAGGAATACAACGTCGACATGGCCGCTGCCATCATCGCCGGCTTGCCCACCCTGCTGGTCTATGTAATCGCCGGGAAATACTTCATGCGCGGCCTGACCGCCGGCGCAGTCAAGGGCTGAAAGGAGTCAACAGTGTCGTCACTGGCTGTCAGAAACGTGCGCAAGGTGTTCGGGAACATCGAGGTTCTCAAGGACATCGACCTCGATGTCGAATCGGGCGAGTTTCTGATATTGGTGGGGCCGTCCGGCTGCGGCAAGTCCACGCTGCTCAACATCATCGCCGGTCTCGATACGGCGAGCTCCGGCGATATCCTCATTGGGGACCGGGTGGTAAACAATTTGAGCCCGAAGGACCGCGACATTGCGATGGTGTTTCAGTCCTACGCCTTGTATCCAAACATGACCGTGCGCCAGAACATCTCGTTCGGTCTCGAAATGCGCCATGTACCGAAACCGGAACAGGAGAAAATCGTGGAGCGCGTAGCCAGGATTCTTCAAATGGGCCAGCTACTCGATCGCAAGCCTTCGCAGCTTTCAGGCGGCCAGCGCCAGCGTGTGGCCATGGGTCGCGCCATCGCCCGGGATCCGCAACTGTTCCTGTTCGACGAGCCGCTGTCCAACCTGGACGCCAAACTGCGTGTCGAGATGCGCATGGAGATCAAGATGCTCCATGATCGCCTCAAGGCGACCATCGTGTACGTCACCCATGATCAGATCGAGGCCATGACCCTGGGGAGCAAGATCGCCGTCATGCAAGGCGGCGAGATCCGCCAGTTCGGCTCGCCTCAGGACATTTATGACCATCCGGCAGATCTGTTTGTCGCCGGCTTCATCGGATCGCCATCGATGAACTTTATCCGAACCGAAATCGTATCGCACGAAGCCGGCGTTGTTGGCGCTCGTCTCAAGGATGCGCGCGAGGATTTCGTGATGCCACTGCCGGATCTTGAAGCGACGCTTCGGCCTTGGGTCGGCAAAAAAGTCATCCTCGGTATCCGTCCGGAACAGATCACCGACAGCGTCACGGCACAGCGCAGCGACCGCGGCATCTTCAGCCGCAAGCACGATGTGGAACTGGTGGAACCCACCGGTCCGGACACCCTGGTGCTCATTCGCATCAACGGAGAAGTGGTGTGTTGCCGGGTGCGCCCGGAACTGTCCTGTGCAGCCGGTCAATCGATGGAACTGGCCTTCAATCTGTCAAAGGTGGTTTTCTTCGATCCTGCGACCGAAAAACGAATCGCTTAGCGCGGTGCATCTTCCTTTCCTTCACCGCGCGAACCGCGGCGATAACAAATCTTGAGCGCGATGATGGCGAGCGACAGTACCAGGGTGACCACATTGGAAAGTATCAGGGGCAGGGATCGCTGCAATACTCCGTAGATCAGCCACAGCACGATACCGGCGCTGAACAGGATAATCATCCTCGCCTGACTTGGTGCGATAAATTTTCATCACCTGCGGAATGAAGGCCGTAGTGGTCAGCACGCCGGCTGTCAGGCCGATGACTTCGATCATCACGTCCATGTTTTCAACTGGAATTCTGAAGCAGCGTTGCCAGGCCACGCAGCGCAGGTGTCGGCGCCAGGATCACGAACGTTGGCACCGCGGCAACATAGCCGGAGAATCTGCCTTTGGTTTCAAAACGGGAGCGAAACGGCGAGCGGAGGAAATGGTCTCCGAGCTTGGGCACGATGCCGCCACCGATATAGCAGCCACCGCGCGCGCCCAGCGTGACCACCAGATTCGCCGCAGCGGTGCCAAGAACGGCGCAGAACATGGCCAGGGCTTCCGTGCACTGCGCATCATTGCCGGACAAGGCCGCGCCGGTAATTTGTTCCGGAGTCAGTGCTCTTGGACTCACGCCGTCCATGGCACACAAGGCCCGGTAGACATTCTCCAGTCCCATACCGCTCGCCACCCGCTCCGTGGAGACATGATCGAATTGCTGCCGCAGCCAGCGCAGCACGCCGATCTCGCGTTCGTTCATCGGCGCGAATGCGGTATGCCCGCCTTCTCCCTGCAGCGCGACCCAGCGTCCATCAACCTGAACCAACCCGGAAACACCCAGCCCGGTTCCTGCGCCAATAACGGCTATGGACGCGCCGGGTACCGCCTCGCCTGCGCCTATCCTCTGCAATTCATCGGCGCGCAGTTGCGGCACCGCCAGGGCGAGGGCGGTGAAATCGTTGATGACTTGCAGGCGCGCGAGGCCCAGATTGCGACGCGTCTGCTCAATGGAAAATCCCCAGGGCCCGTTGGTCAGATGCAGGAAATCGCCGGTAATCCCGGTGGCGACATCCATGGCGGCTTCGCTTAACACCGGGCGACCGCATTCGTCCAAGTAGCTGCGCACGGCTTGTTCCAAGCCGTCAAAGTCGGCACATCGCAGCACTTTTTCCTGCTGCGGCTGCAGCGAGTCGGCGGCGACCAGGGCCAGACGAAGGTTCGTACCACCAATGTCCGCTACCAGTCGCATGGCATCAGGCCCACTTTAGAGCAGGCGCTTGACCGCTGCGACAACCGCTTCCGCGGTGATGCCGAAGAACTTGAACAAATCGCCGGCAGGCGCCGATTCACCAAAGCGATCTAGTCCGATGACTTCGCCCTCGAGTCCGACATACTTACGCCAGATGTCGGTCACTCCGGCTTCCACCGCTACCCGCTTGATTCCCGTGGGCAGCACGTCTTCCCGGTAAGCGGCATCCTGGCGGTCAAATACATTGGTACAGGGCATCGACACGACCCTGACCGCAAGCCCGCTGTCCGCGAGCATTTTCTGCGCGGCCATGGCCAGCGCGACTTCCGATCCGGTGGCGATGATGATCGCTTTCGGGTTAACCGCATCCGAAAGGATGTAAGCGCCGCGGGCGATGTTCTTGATGCTTTTGCCATCTCGCCGTTGAAACGGCAGGTTCTGCCGCGAAAACAGCAGGCACGCCGGACCGTCGCGGCGTTCAAGCGCCGCAATCCACGCTGCCGCCGATTCGACGGTGTCACAGGGCCGCCAGACATCCAGATGAGGAATCAGGCGCAGGCTGGCCGCATGCTCCACCGATTGGTGCGTGGGTCCGTCTTCACCGAGGCCGATGGAATCGTGGGTGAAGATGAACAGACTGCGAATCTTCATGAGCGCGGCCATGCGCAGCGCGTTACGCGAATAATCGGAAAAGGTGAGAAAGGTGGCGCCGTAGGGGATCAGTCCACCATGCAGCGCTATTCCGTTCATGATCGCGGACATGCCGAATTCACGCACACCGTAGTAAACATAGTTGCCGCCGCTGCCTTTTGCGACGCCTTTGGAGCCCGACCACAACGTGAGATTCGAACCCGCAAGGTCGGCGGAACCGCCGACCAGCTCGGGCAGCAGCGGTGCCAGCGCTTCGATCGAGTTCTGCGACGCTTTGCGGCTCGCAATGGTCTCGGCCTTGCTGTTGACGCTGGCGAGAAAGCGATTGGCGTGCTCACTCCAGCCCGCAGGCAGTTCTCCGGCCATGCGCCGCCGGAATTCGGTGGCCAGTTCGGGGAAAGCCCCCGCATAGGCAGCGAACCGGGTATGCCATGCAGTTTCCTGCTGCTTGCCTCTGAGGCGCGCATCCCAGCCCGCATAGATATCGGCGGGAATCTCAAATGGCACGTGATTCCATCTAATATGCGCGCGCGTCGCGGAAACTTCCTTGTCGCCGAGCGCGGCGCCATGAACATCGTGGCTTCCGGCCTTATTGGGCGATCCTTTGCCGATGACGGTCTTGCAGCAAATCAGGCTAGGCTTGTCGCGCGAATTCTTGCTGGCTTCGATGGCGGCATGAATCGCCTGTACATCGTGGCCATCGACATTGCGCACCACATGCCAGCCGTAGGCTTCAAAGCGCTTAGGGGTATCGTCGGTAAACCAGCCTGAGACAGGACCATCGATGGAAATGCCATTATCGTCGTAGAACCCGATCAGCTTGCCCAGTCCAAGCGTTCCCGCCAGTGAACAGGCCTCGTGCGAGATACCTTCCATCAGGCAGCCGTCGCCAAGGAAAACATAGGTGCGATGGTCCACGATCGCGTGTCCCGGGCGGTTGAAGTGCGCCGCCAACAGCTGCTCGGCAAGCGCCATGCCGACCGCGTTGCAGATGCCCTGGCCCAGTGGGCCGGTGGTTGTTTCCACCCCCGGTGTCATGCCGTATTCGGGATGGCCGGGAGTCAGGGAATGCAACTGGCGGAAACGTTTGATCTCCTCAAGCGGCAGTGCATAGCCGCTCAGATGCAGCAGCGCATACAGCAGCATGGAACCGTGGCCGTTGGACAACACGAAGCGGTCACGATCGGCCCATAGTGGATTGGCCGGATTGTGGCGTAGATGCTGATTCCACAGGACTTCGGCAATTTCCGCCATGCCCATCGGCATGCCCGGATGGCCGGAGTTGGCTTTCTGTACTGCGTCCATGGCCAGCGCGCGTATCGCATTGGCCAGTTCAATTCGGGTTGCCATGTCTTCCTTTTTGAGTACGGTAAGTAAGCCCCGGACCATCCCAGGACGGACGGGGCGCTAGTCTAGCGAAGTGCGGCCCGGATCATTCATCCGAGCGACTGGGAAGCTTTACGCCCAATTGTTTCAGCTTGCGATACAGATGTGTGCGCTCCAGCCCGACGCGGTCGGCGACACGGCTCATGTTGCCGCCTTCACGACCCAGATGATATTCAAAATACGCGCGCTCGAAGGCTTCGCGGGCCTCGCGCAACCCGCCATCCAGCGGCAACATCTGCGTCACGCCGGCCAGCGGCGCCTCAAGACGTGCCAACGCGTTGGTCACGTCCGCTACTCCGATTTCGCTTCCCAGAGCAAGCTGCGCAACCGTCTTTACGACGCTTTCGAGCTGTACCAGATTCCCCGGCCAGTGATAATTTCGCAGCGCGTTCAGTGCGGCGGTATTGAAGCTGCGCGCCGGCACCTCCTTCGATTCGATGACGTGTGACAGAACAAGATTGGCGAGTTCGGGGACGTCCTCCGCGCGTTCACGCAGTGTTGGCAGGCGCACAATGACTCCGGCCAAAATGGAGTAAAGCCGGGAATCGAATTCACCTTTGCCGACCATTTCCGCCAGATCCAGCCGGCTCGACGACAGCAACCTCATATTGTTGCGCTCGAGCTTCAACGTTTGATTGAGCAGATTCTTCTGCTGGGCTCGCGTCAATCCCGTCACCTCTCGCAAAAACATAAGGCCATCCGATGCGTCGCCAGCGAGATTGGGTTCCGTGCGATCAAGAATCGAATAGTCTTCCGCGGTAACCCACGCCATGTTGGGCTGGCGCAGCAGCCGTGCGCACTGTTCCTTGCCCACTCCGGGCTCACCGACGAACAAAACCGAGGACTTCAGGGCGCGCAGGCGCTCGATCTGGGCGCGCAACAATTCCACGGCCCGGGATCTGCCAACCGTCGCCGGTACGGCCGCCACATTGCTCAGCAACGAGCCCTGCTTCAGTGCACTTCCGACGGTGCTTAGCAACTTCTGCAGAGCTATCGGTTTTTCCAGAAAAGCATAGGCCCCGATGCGCGTGGCTTCCACTGCGGTATCGATGGTGCCGTGACCCGACATCATGACCACGGGCATGGTCAATTGGCCGGTACTGGCCCACTCCTTGAGCAGGGTGATGCCGTCGGTATCCGGCATCCAGATATCGAGCAAGACCAGGTCCGGCCGGGCGTGGCCGCGCAGTTGCCGCGCCTCTGTTGCGTTCTGCGCCAATCTGACCTGGTGTCCCTCGTCGCGCAGGATTTCAGACAGCAGTTCGCGGATGCCGACTTCATCGTCGACGACCAGTATCTGACTCATCTTCCCGCCTGCCGGTTGACTCGCATCGGCACAACCTGCGCTTGGGCGAGCGGGAAAACTATCGACACGATGGCACCACCGTGCGCAGCATTCGCCACCGCGATGCTGCCATTGTGTTCTTCGACGATTTTCTTGACGATTGCCAATCCAAGTCCTGTCCCTCTTGCTTTCGTTGTCACGTAGGGCTCGAACGCCCGGCTGATCACAGCCTCTGGAAATCCCGGTCCGTTGTCGCTCATGGTCAGCAGTACCCCCGCATTGACCGCCTCGGTTTTCACCACGATGCGCGGTGCGGCGACATCGGCGAGCGCATGCTCGGCGTTTTGCAGGAGATTATGAATGACCTGTCTCAGTTTGGCGGGATCGCCCGAAATCAGCGGCAGATTGGCTGCCAGGAGCAGTTGCATCAGAGAACGCGAAGACTCGTACAGTCCGACGACCTCTCGCGTCAACAGATTCAAATCCAGTGGCTGCAACTGCGGCTCGGGAGATCTCGCGTACAGCGTAAATGCATCCACCAGCGCTTTGAGTGACCCCACCTGGTTCACGATGGTCTGGGTCAATCGATTCAAAATTTCAGCGTCAGGGCCGGCAAGCTTGTCGGCCAGACGCTGTTGTAAGCGCTCCGCGGAGAGCTGAATCGGAGTCAGCGGATTCTTGATTTCGTGCGCAAGGCGTTGCGCCACTTCACCCCACGCCGCGAGGCGTTGTGCCTGCCGCATACGGGTGATGTCATCAAACACCACGACCATGCCGGTTTGCTCTCCCACCGGGAGGGTGGATACGCGAAGCAGCAGCACTTGCGGGCCGGCAACCCCGGATAATTCCACTTGGGTTTCCCAAGGCTCATTGCTGGCTTTCAGAAACGCTTCCTGCAGGGCATTGCCGATCACGGCGAGCCGCGGTTCACGGTCGGCCCATTCTCGGGGATGCGTGGAAAACAATTCGCTTACCGCCACGCCAAGAATTTGCTCCGCGCTGCGGTTTGCTGAGCGCAATCGAGAACCGGCATCGAACGACAGTACGCCTGCAGAAAGATTGCCGAGCAGGCTTTCCAGATAAGCCTTGGCAGCAGCGACCTGACCTTGATTGCGCTGCGCATCGGCCTGGGCTTCGGCAAGCTGCATGGTCATGATGTTAAAGGATTCGGTCAATAGTCCGAGTTCGTCGTGGGATTTGATGGTTTGTCGTTGACTGAAGTCACCCTGCGCAACGGCGCGTGTTCCGGCGGCAAGCACGCCAAGCGGGGCCGACAGCCGGCCGCTGAAGACTATCGCCAGCAGCAATGCGGACAGCAATGCCAGCAGCAACGACAGCGTCAGTGTCATCGCATACAGTCGCTTCAACCCAAGCCGCGACAGCGAAAGTTCCTGATAGTCGCGATAGATTTCCTGCACGGTCTGGGCATCCCGTGTGAGTAACGCAGGCACCGGTTGTATGAGCTGCAACAGCAAGGTTGCTCCCGCTACGTCGTTTACCGGAACCAGAACGCGAAGCTGCAAACCGCTCTCGCCAAGAGCTTCGATCGCGCGATAGGGCTGTTGCATGCGAACCCGATGGATCATGGACGGAGACGGCATGTCCGGAGCAAGGTTCGCGGATTCACCGATGGAAAATGCGACAACCGAACCATCGGTGCGAAAAAGGGTTGCTTCGTTGACCGCTGCCTGCTCGCGCAGGATGTTCAGCGCTGCGACCTGGCGCGGAACCGCGCGCGCCGAAAGCAGCATACTCATGGATTCCGCTTTACGCTGCAACTCCGTGAGCATGTTGTCCAGATTCGCCCGGCCCAGGCTCAGACCGCCTTCCAGCGCTTTTTCCACTCGCACGTCGAACCACGATTCAATGGAACGCGACAGGAATTGAACCGACACCGCGTAGACCAGCGCACCGGGCAACACGGCAACCAGGGCAAAAAGCAGCACCAGGCGCAACGTCAGCTTGGAACCAAACACACGTGCCTTGAGTCGCCGGCGCAGGATCAGCAACTGATAGCCGACCGCGAGCATAAGGAGGAGAACGGCACCGACGCCGAAAGCCAGCAGCAACGGCAGGTCGCCGGAGAACCAGGGCGTATTGGCACTGGCGCCGGACAGCAGGTACAGCATCACCGCTCCGAGCAACAGGACCAGCGTGATCAAAAGCTGCATACCGCGGCTGAGCAACGATTTGCGGATGCGGCGTGCCAGCGTCATGGAGTCACCGTCCATCGATACCAGTCCGAAGCTAGATTCCAATCGCGGGAAGCCAGAGCATCAATCTGAAGCGGCTTGGGCAGATGGGAAACATCAAGCCGCAGGCGGATCACCGCTTCGTAGATTTTCCCGTCATCGAGCATGTCGGCGCTGGCCAGCAGCCGCGGCCGGACCTGGCCAATCAGCTTCAGCGCCTCATCCATGGTATCGAGATTCTGGTGGAGAGCGCCATTCGACAACCGGTACTGCCGGGTAAGCGCGTTATAAGAAAGCCGATAGCGCTGCTCGAATTCGAGTACCGACTTGTTCCAAAGATAGAGCGTGTACCAGCGCGGGTGGATCAGCTCGAATTCGGTGACAAAATGCAGCGGCAAGCCCTTGTTGAGCGCGTCTTCAAGTGTGCTGGTCAGTTTGACCGCGAAATTCGCTTCGAGGAAGTAGTTGTCCCCGTTGCGGGAAATCTCTGCGGACTTGACGTGGACTCCCTCGTCGGAACCCAGCAGCGTGGCGCACCAGAAGGCGCACAGCGCTACAAGCCAGCGCAACCTTTTAATCTTTCTGGAAGAGGGCGTAATAGAAGCCATCGTGCTCGTCGTCCGGAAGCAACAAACCGTCGCGCCCCGGCATTCCTCCCAGAATACGGGCGTCAGGGTGACGCTCCGCAAATTTGCCAATCACGTCGCAATTTTCTTCGCGAAACAGCGAACAAGTCGCGTAAAGCAATTTACCACCACGGGCGACGACCTTCCACAAGGCTTCCATCAGGCGTTCCTGCTGGTGCACAAATGCGGCAATGTCAGATGGTCTCCTGAGCCACTTGATATCCGGATGGCGGCGCACTACCCCTGACGCCGAACAAGGTGCATCAAGCAGTACCCGATCAAATGGCTTACCGTCCCACCAGAGCTCCAGAACGGCTGCATCGACCGCTTGCAGCCTTGCACGCAGTCCCAACCGTTCAATATTCGAGCCCACGCGTTGCAGGCGCACCGCATCCGCATCAAGCGAAACCATTTCGACATCCGCGAGTTCCAGGATATGTGCGGTCTTGCCACCCGGGGCGGCGCAGGCATCGAGCACACGCATTGCGTCCCGGACGTCCATCAACGTGGCTGCCAGCTGGGCACCCGCATCCTGAACCGACACCGCGCCTTCCCCAAATCCCGGCAGCTTGTCAACCGGCACTGGCCGCTCCAGAAGCAGCGCGCCATTGCCGAGTTGGCGCGCCCCAATGCCTGACAGGTGCATTCGATTCAGGTAGTCGCCAGAGCTGCCCCGGCGAATATTCACCCGCAATGTCATCGGCGGATGAACGTTGCCGATTTCGAGAATGCGCTCAGCATCGGATCCGAAATCGTTTTTTATTCTGTCAATCCACCACTTGGGGTAAGAAAAGCGTCCCTCATCGCTCGCTTCGGCATGCGCCCGCAACACTTCGCGCCGACGTTGATAGTTACGCAGCACGGCATTGGCAAAAGAGCGGACGTGCTCTCCACCGAGCTGCACGGCACTTTCAACCGCGCCATTAACTACTGCGTATGGCGCGGTCTTGCTGTATTCCAGTTGATAGAGCGCGGCGAGCAACAGGTTGCGCAATTCGTAACGGGCAATTGGCTTTGTGGCCAGTTGATCGAGAACTGCGTTAAGTTTACCCAGATGGCGCAGTGTTCCGTAGCAGATGTCCTGGATGGCCCCGCGCTCAGGCGCCCCCAACTGTCGATTACTCCGCCATACCAGATCGAGCGCCGCGTTGAGGCTGCTCCCAGACAGGACCTTGCCAAGCGTTTGAGCGGCGAGTTGCTGAATTTCGTGCACTGATCGAGCAGCTCAGGTTACGAAACGCTCGCCCGGCTTGAGCAATGAACCGCGCAGGAAATCGGCGGCACTGAGACGCCGGCCGCCCGCTTTCTGCAGCTCCGTTATGGTCAATATTCCTCGGCCGCAGGCAACATCGATACCCTCCGACGTGCAATCAACAATTTTGCCTGGATCGCCCTCGCCTGCGTCACGGGCGAGAGCGCGCCAAATTTTCACCGGTTCGCCATTCAGCAGGCTGAAAGCGCCCGGAACAGGATTAAACGCACGAACCTGACGATCCACCAGAAGTGCCTCCTGCCGCCAGTCGATTGCCGCTTCGGCTTTAGCTATCTTGTGTGCATAGACGATCCCTTCGTCCGCCTGTGCTGCTGGAGTCAGCGAGCCATCGGCAATCTGGGTGAGCGCCTGTACGACGCACGACGCACCTAATTGGCAAAGCCGATCGTGCAGGGATCCTGCGGTATCGGCTGGCAAAATCGGAGTCGCCTTGGTCAGATAGACTGGACCGGTATCGAGCCCTTGATCCATGCGCATGATGGATATCCCGGTTTCCTGATCGCCGGCCAGGATGGCACGTTGAATCGGCGCCGCGCCGCGCCAGCGCGGCAACAGCGAAGCATGAATGTTAATACAGCCGACCGGAAAAAGATCCAGCACGGCGCCCGGGAGTATTAATCCGTAGGCCGCGACGACCATTGCTTCGGCACTGACCGAACGCAGTTGATTCCTGATCTCTTCTTCGCGCAAGCCGCGCGGTTGCGCCAAAGGCAGCCCCAAGCGTAGTGCTGTTTGCTTTACGTCGCTTTGCAATTCATGCAGTCCACGTCCGGCTGGACGATCAGGCTGAGTGAGCACTAACACTAGATCGAAACTGGCATCCACCAGGGCCTCCAACGCCACTGCGGCAAACGCCGGCGTACCTGCAAACGCGATGCGCATTAAAGCGTTTGCCGTTGCTGCTTTTTCAACTTACCCGCGATGCGCTTCTGCTTGAGCTTCGACAAATACTCGACAAAAACTTTGCCTTTCAGATGATCTATTTCGTGTTGAATACACACCGCGAGCAGCCCGTCGCTCTCGATCCGGAAGGGTTTCCCATCCAGGCCGAGTGCCTGCACTTTCACCCATTCGGCGCGGGTAACTTTCTCGAAAATACCCGGTACGGACAGGCAGCCCTCCTCACAATCGGCCTGCCCCCTTGATTCCAGGATCTTCGGATTAATGAATACCATCAATTGATCGTGTGTTTCCGAGATGTCGATCACGATGATTTCTTTGTGTACATCGATTTGAGTCGCGGCAAGTCCAATGCCTGGCGCGGAATACATGGTTTGCGCCATATCTCCCACCAGTCTGCGGATGCTGTCGTCCACTTCAAGCACGGGCGCAGCTTTCTTGTTCAAGCGAGGATCAGGGTAGTGAATGATTGCCAGTATTGCCATAATTTCTTGCAAATTTAATAAACTAGATGCAGAATTTAATCCAAAGTATCGAATCGGTGGTCGACTTTGAGGTCGCCGCTGACATGATTAGCAATTCCAGATCGTTAGACACGGGAGCCTGAGATGGGCAAATCAATTATATCGTTGCTGCTGCTGGTGTCCCTTTGGACGTCCGGCAGTCCGAAGGCGGATGAAATCGCATTGGTCGAAAATGTGCCTGACCGCTACGTCGTGGTAAAGGGCGACACGTTATGGGACATTTCCGCCAAGTTCCTCAAAGACCCGTGGCGCTGGCCAGATGTCTGGGGTTTGAACAGAGAGGAGATCAAGAATCCCCACTGGATCTACCCTGGTGACGTGATTGTGCTTGATTTGAGCGGAAAAATGCCCCGCCTGCACAAAGACGGCACCGGCAACAGCGAATCGGAATGGCAATTGCTGGAAACCAAGTTGAGTCCAAACATCCGGTCACAAGCACTGACGGGTACCGCCGTTTCGAGCATTCCCGCCAGCGCAATTGAACCATTCTTGGCCAAGCCTCTGGTGGTCGGCGAGCGGGAACTGAAAATAGCGCCGACCCTGGTTGCAGGTCCGGAAACCCGTGTTGTGCTTTCGAGCGGGGATACCGCCTTTACCAGAGGCGTAACCCGGGAACAGGGAACACAGTGGAGCGTATTCCGCCCTGGTCGCACCTTCGTCGATCCTGACACCAAGGAGGTGCTTGGCAGGGAGGCGGTCTATCTTGGTGACGCACAAGTTAGCGAGTATGGAAATGTCAGCACGGTGCTGCTGACCAACGTGGTCCAGGAAATTCTTCCTGGCGATCGACTCGCGAAGACTCCCCCTCAACAAGCTTTGGCCTATATCCCGCGCGCGCCCAGTACCGTAGTCAAGGGCCGGGTGATCGCTGGTTCGGACAATTCCGTTTCAGAAATTGCATCCCTGGAAGTGGTGATCATTAATCGTGGCCGGCGCGAAGGGATGGAAATTGGCCATGTTCTGGCCCTGTACCATGACCGCCCTTCAGTGACACCTGCGGGTGCCGAGGACCGGAAAGAGAAGCTAAAACTTCCCCCGGAACGCTACGGAACGGTGTTTCTGTTTCGCGTGTTCGAGAAAGTGTCGTACGGGCTGGTTATGAATACGACGCGTCCAGTCAATGTGCTCGATGTAGTTCAAACGCCGTAACGGATTCGCGGCGCATGTCGCCGAACCTGGAAACACTGGCCTGGCTCAGACTCGGGCTCATTCCAGAACTGACTCCGGCAGCCTGGCGCAAGCTGCTAACCGCGCTTAAGTCACCCGAAGATATTTGTGCGGCTGATCGCACAGCGTTGTCTGGCGTTGTATCTGATGACGTCGCAACCGCCATCCTGCGCGGTCCCGATCCGGAACGTGTAGACGCCGCGCAACGCTGGCTCGACGATTCCGCCAACGGGCTGATAACGCTTGCCGACTCGACATATCCAAAGCTGCTGCTGGAAATAGCCGATCCGCCACCCATACTGTACGTGAAAGGCGATCCCGCTTTGCTCGACCGCGCATCGTTGGCGGTCGTGGGAAGCCGAAACGCAACTCATCAAGGCCACGCAAACGCGGAAGCCTTTTCGCGCGAGCTGTCGGAAGGTGGCTTCACGATCGTCAGCGGATTGGCTCTCGGCATCGACGCGGCAGCACATGCGGGTGGCCTCGCTGCGGCTTCGTCGTCCATTGCTGTGGTCGGCACCGGTCTCGATATCGTCTATCCGGCACGCAATCGCGATCTGGCTCATCAGCTGGCCGCCAAAGGGGCACTGATGTCCGAATTTGCACTGGGAACGCCTCCGCTTGCTTCCAATTTTCCGCGCCGTAATCGTTTGATCAGCGGATTGTCGCGCGGATGTCTGATTGTGGAAGCCGCGCTCAAGAGCGGATCGCTTATCACGGCGCGTTATGCGCTTGAGCAAGGTCGGGAAGTCTTTGCAGTCCCCGGTTCAATTCATTCACCGCTTTCAAAAGGCTGCCACTTGCTGATCAAGCAGGGCGCAAAACTCGTCGAAAGCAGCCAGGACATTCTCGAGGAGTTCGACGCGTCGATTCGCGACCAGAAGAGCAAAGAATCCCGGACGCCTGAAATCGCTCCGGACGATCCCCTGCTTGCTGCGCTGGGTTTCGATCCAGTCAGTCTGGACACCTTGTGTCAGCGTAGCGGCTTGACGCCGGATTGCGCTTCGGCGATGCTATTAACGCTGGAGCTCGACGGTGTTGTCAGTCGGCTTTCTGGCGGCAGTTTCCAGCGGGTGCGTTAAAATGAGGATGCCAAATCCTCCAGACAGGGGCATATGTTCGACATACTCGTCTTCCTGTTCAAAAACTATTTTCATGCCGGCGCTTATCCCGATCCGGCTGTTCTATCCAGACGTCTTTCCACGGCAGGCTTCGACAGCCGCGACATCTCGCAGGCACTAAGCTGGCTGGACGGTCTCGAGCGCGTCGATAACACACGCTCGGCCTTGACGCCAAGCAAGGGTTTTCGTTTGTACACGGAGATGGAACTGGGCAGCCTCACGCCGCAGGCGCGCGGCTTTCTGCTGTTCCTGGAAAACGCTCGTGGTATCGGTGGGCTACAGCGTGAACTTATCATCGAGCGCGTGCTGGCCCTGGACGAACCGGCAGTAGACCTGGACAAAGTCAAACTTATCGCATTGATGGTGCTGTGGAACCAAAACGAAACCCCGGATGCCCTGATTCTGACAGAACTAGTTTCTTCCAATGAGGAACACTACCTGCATTAAACGGGCTGCATATCGCTCCGGAAAGAACAGATCACCCCGCGCAAAGGGTCCACAAATCGCGGCGCTTGCTCCGGCGCCATCAAGTTCTTATCATTCCGCCTCCTTTCCAGGCCGGAAATCCAATGTCGCAAAATCTGTTGATCGTAGAGTCGCCATCCAAGGCGAAAACTCTCAAGAAGTATCTTGGCAGTGGTTTCGAGATCATCGCGTCCTACGGTCATGTGCGCGATCTGGAAGCCAAGGAAGGCGCCGTCGATCCGAGCGACGATTTCAGCATGCGCTACGCGCTTGTCGAGAAGAACAAGAAGCATGTCGATGCGATCACCAGAGCGGTTGCCAAAGCCACCAATATTTATCTGGCTACCGATCCGGATCGAGAGGGTGAAGCCATTGCCTGGCATCTGGGAGAAATCCTAAAAGACAAGAAGCTGCTTAAGAACAAGAAACTCAACAGGGTTGTGTTCTACGAAATCACGGAATCTGCGGTCAAGGAAGCCGTTGCCAGCCCACGCGGCATTTCCATGCCACTGGTAAACGCGCAGCAGGCGCGCAGAGCGCTTGACCACCTGGTCGGTTTCAATCTCTCGCCCCTGCTGTGGAAAAAAATCGGCCCCAGTCTTTCCGCCGGACGGGTACAAAGTCCTGCGTTGCGCCTGCTGGTAGAGCGCGAACTCGAAATTGAAAAGTTCAAAAGCCGCGAATACTGGTCTTTGCACATTGACAGTCACAAGAGCAAGCAAAAGTTTGTCGCGCGACTCATCCAGTATCGCGGCGACAAGATTGAGCAGTTTTCCATCGTCAGCGACGACGAGCATCGCAAAATCGTCGCCGACATTGAGAAAACCTCGAAAGGAACGGCCAAGGTCGTCAGGGTCGAGCGCAAACCAAAGAGTCGTCAGCCGGCGCCGCCGTTTACCACTTCGACGCTCCAGCAGGAGGCCGTGCGCAAGCTCGGCATGACCACGCGCGGAGCGATGAGTACCGCTCAGCAGCTCTACGAAGGCGTGGAGATCGATGGTGGCACCGTCGGTTTGATCACTTACATGCGAACCGACTCACTGTCTCTGGCGAACGAGGCGCTGGTCGAGATCCGAAAATACATCAAGACCAAATTCGATCCTGCGTATCTGCCTGGCGCACCTGTTGAGTATCGCAACAAATCCAAGAACGCTCAGGAAGCGCACGAAGCGATCCGCCCGACATCCATCAATCGATCACCCGATGCCATCCGCAAGCATCTCACCGCAGATCAGGCCGCGCTCTACGAGATGATCTGGAAGCGCACTCTTTCCTGCCAGATGACCGCGGCAAAATACGATACGACCTCGGTTGATCTGGCGGCGGGCCGCGCCGATACCTTGTTTCGGGCAAGCGGACAGATTCTGGTCTTTCCCGGTTTCATGGCCGTCTACCTAGAAGACAAGGATGACGTTGAGCAAGAGGAAGAAGCCAGATTGCCGTTGCTTGAGGAAAAGGAGACCGTTGCGGTTGACCGTATTTTCGGTGAACAACATTTCACCCAACCTCCACCGCGCTATACAGAAGCCAGTCTGGTAAAGACGCTGGAAGAATTTGGAATCGGCAGGCCTTCAACCTACGCTAATATCATTTCGACGCTTCAAGACCGCGGTTATGCCCTGCTTGAGAAAAAGCGTTTCATGCCCACCGACATAGGACGGCTGGTGAACGGGTTCCTGACTTCGCACTTCAGTCACTATGTGGACTATGGTTTTACGGCCCGGCTGGAAGAGGAACTCGATGAAATTTCCAACGGCGATCGGGAGTGGGTACCTGTCCTGAGAGAGTTCTGGAAGGATTTTTCCCGTGCTCTGAAATCGAAGGAGAAAGTGCCTCGCGGCAGCCCGTTGGAGGAAGCCTGCCCAAAATGCAAGAAACAGCTATTTCTCCAAAACAGTAGACGCGGCTTGTTTGTCGGTTGCAGCGGCTATCCGGATTGCGACTACACACGTCCCTGGGGTGATGCACCGGCGGGTCCGGTCGAACTTGGCAAGGATCCCGCTACCGGCCTGGACATCCTGCTCATGAAGGGACCGTATGGTTTCTACGTGCAACTGGGTCCCACCCCTGAAGACAAGACGCAAAAACCCAAGCGCGCGGCCTGGCCGAAAAATATCCCCGCGGCTGCGGCCGATCTGGAAACCGCTCTAAAAATGCTCTCTTTGCCACGCCAGCTTGGAAATCACCCGGAGTCTGGCAAGGTCGTCGAAGCCAATATTGGTCGTTTTGGTCCATATGTGAAACACGACGGGATGTTCAAATCGATCCCGAAAGCCGAAAGCATCCATGACATTACGCTGACCAGAGCCGTTGAGTTGCTGGCTGAAAAGAAAGCAGCCGGCGGCAGCGGTCGCTCGCTGGGCGCGCATCCGGACGACAAGCGTTCGGTTGCCGTACATAGCGGCCGTTACGGCCCGTACGTGAAGTACGGCAAAATCAACGCAACCATTCCAGCGTCAATCGATCCAGAGAAAATTACGCTCGACGAAGCGCTTGAACTGCTCGCATCCAAATCCGGTAAGGCCGCAAAACCAGTCAAGACGAAAAAATTCCCGAAGTCGTCGAAACCCGTCAAGGTGACCGAATCGACCAAGAGACCCGCTCCGAAGAAATCCGCGAAGAAACCAGCAGTCAGGAAAGGCGGCAAGCGCAACGCCGCCTGAGGAAGCCTGGTTTCAGACGTCGAGGTTACGCACCCCAAGGGCATTGCGTTCGATGAACGCGCGACGCGGTTCCACCAGATCACCCATCAGCGTCGTAAATATCTCGTCTGCGGTAATGGCATCCTCGATTTGCGTTCTTAACAGGCGACGTGTTGCCGGGTCCATGGTTGTTTCCCAAAGTTGTTCCGGGTTCATTTCGCCCAGTCCTTTGTAACGCTGGATTGACACACCTTTCTTCACCTCCTCCAACAGCCAGTCCAGCGCTTCCTTAAACTCGGTCACTCGATGTTCATGCTCGCCACGCTTGGCGAATGCGTCCTGGCCGATCAGTCCCTGAAGGACTTCGCTGGTCTGTCTGATCTGCGTATAGTCGCCACTGTCCAGGAAGTCGCTATCCAGGTAACCGAGCCGCATATTGCCGTGCTGCATGCGCTTGATCGCCAGAAAATGCATTTCATTTTTCGGATCGTAGCGAGGTTCGATAATCAACCCCGATGCGCTGCACAGTTTCATCAACCGCTGCGCTGATGCCTCTGCCGCCGTGGCATCTGCGAGACTGACCTCCGGATCTCTGAGCAATGCTGACAATACGACCGGATCAATGCGTTTGCCCAGTCGCTCGATAACCGCTTCGGCAAGGATGTAGGATCTCGCCACAGCTTCCAGCGCTTCATTGGCCAATGCCGGACGATTGTCCCCAGGATGGAGTTCGGCATCCTTGAGAGCGAGACGAAGCAGATACTCCTTCAACTCATGGTCATCCTTCAGGTAGCGCTCCTCTTTTCCATGTTTGACCTTGTAGAGCGGCGGCTGAGCAATATAAATATGCCCGCGTTCGACCAAGTCCGGCATTTGCCGATAGAAAAAAGTCAGCAGCAAGGTCCGAATATGCGAGCCGTCTACATCGGCATCGGTCATGATAATGATGCGATGGTAGCGAAGCTTGTCGGGGTTGTAGTCGTCTACGCCAATGCTGGTCCCCAGTGCGGTGATCAGCGTTGCTATTTCCTGGGAAGACACCAGCTTGTCGAAACGGGCGCGTTCGACATTTAAAATCTTGCCTTTCAGAGGCAAGATAGCCTGAAACTTTCGATCACGACCCTGCTTGGCCGAGCCACCGGCGGAATCTCCTTCAACCAGATAAAGCTCACATTGCGCTGGATCTTTTTCCTGGCAATCGGCCAGTTTTCCAGGTAACCCAAAGCCATCCAGAACACCCTTTCGGCGGGTCATCTCTCGCGCTTTTCGCGCCGCTTCGCGCGCGCGCGCTGCATCGATGATCTTGCTGACGATGACCTTGGCATCGGCCGGTCTCTCCATCAGCCAGTCATGCAGCGATTGCGATATCGCTTCTTCGACCACCGGACGTACTTCCGAGGAAACCAGCTTGTCCTTGGTTTGCGAGGAGAACTTCGGATCCGGCAATTTCACCGAAAGTATGCAGGTAAGCCCTTCGCGCATGTCATCGCCGGTGGTCTCTACCTTGGCCTTCTTGGCAAGCTCGTTTGCCTCGATGTACTGATTGAGCGTGCGCGTCATCGCCGCGCGCAATGCCGTCAAATGTGTACCGCCGTCGCGCTGCGGAATGTTGTTGGTAAAGCACAAGACTGATTCCTGGTAAGTGTCGTTCCACTGCATTGCTACTTCAACGCCGATGCCCTGCTGCTCGCTGTTGGCGTGGAAAATATTCGAGTGCAGAACGGTCTTGGAGCGGTTTATGTATTCAACGAATCCCTTGACTCCGCCCTCAAAGGCAAATACCTCCTCCTTTCCGGTGCGCTGATCCTGAAATTCTATGCGTACCCCATTATTCAGAAACGAAAGTTCACGCAGCCGCTTCGCGAGAATATCGTAGTGCAACTCAATACTTCCAAACACCGCTGGGCTGGGATGAAAATGAATCTCCGTGCCGCGCCGTTCCGTAGAGCCGATCATCGACAAGGGGGAAACCGGATCGCCGTTGCGAAACTCCATGGAATGAACCTGCCCGTCGCGACGAATTGTCAGCTTCAACAAGTCGGAAAGAGCATTGACAACCGATACACCCACGCCATGCAGTCCGCCGGAAATCTTGTAACTGTTGCTGTCGAATTTTCCGCCCGCATGCAGGACGGTCATGACGATCTCGGCTGTTGAACGACCGGTTTCGTCTTCCGGATGGATACCGGTCGGAATCCCGCGTCCGTTGTCGACCACGCTTACCGAGTTGTCGGTATGAATGACGACTTTTATCTCGTTGCAGTGGCCGGCGAGAGCCTCATCGATGGAGTTGTCGAGAACTTCAAAAACCATGTGATGCAGACCCGTACCATCACTGGTATCGCCAATATACATGCCGGGACGCTTGCGAACAGCTTCAAGGCCTTTGAGGACTTTAATGCTGTCAGAGTTGTATTCAGAAGAGGACATTGAATTATTCAGCGTTGCTCAAATGCGCATTGGCATCACGACGTACTTGAAGTCTTTGTTACCCGGGATTGAAACCAACATGCTGCTGTTTGCATCGCCCACTGCGCAATCGACCTCCTGCGTTTCAAGATTATTCAGAACGTCCAGCAGGTAGACAATGTTGAATCCAATATCCAGCGGTTCACCGGTGTAGTCGACGACCAATTCTTCTTCGGCCTCTTCCTGCTCAGTGTTGCTGCATATGATTCGCAGACTGTTCGTCGCCAATACCCAACGCACGCCTCTGAATTTCTCATTGGACAAGATCGAAGCGCGTTGTAAGGCTTGCTGCAAAACCACCCGGTCGATCAGGAAATGCTTCTGATAGTTGACAGGTATCACCCGGGTATAGTCGGGAAATTTTCCATCCACTACTTTTGAAACGATGTTAATTCCAGCGAACAGGAAACGGACTTGATTCGGCAGGATCTGAAGTTCCACTTCTTCTTCCACATCCTGCAAAAGTTTCGCCAGTTCTATTACGGCTTTTCTTGGAATAATGACTTCCGAGCGAGATACCTCGACGGCCAGGGTCGTGGTTGCATAGGCCAGTCTATGGCCATCGGTTGCTACCATGGTCAGTTGTTTGCCCTCTGCCACCAGCAATAGTCCGTTGAGATAGTAGCGAATGTCCTGCTGGGCCATTCCATACTGAACAAGGGACAGAAGATTGCGAAAAATCTTTTGCGATAACGTGACCGTCGACGTGGATGAACCACCTTCCGCCAGGCGCGGAAAATCCTGCGACGGCAAGGTCTGAAGACTGAACTTGCTCTTGCCCGCTTTCACTTGGAGGCGCCCTTCCTGCGCGTCCAGGGTTACCGCTGTTTTTTCGGGGAGCGCTCGCAGAATATCCTGAAGTTTTCTCGCCGATACAGTTACAGCGTGGTCTACAGCAGGCTTTTCCAACGCGGCTGATGTGACGATTTGGATTTCCAGATCCGTCGCCACCAGTCTTAATTGGTTCCCTTTGGTTTCCAATAAAACATTGGAAAGTATTGGCAAGGTATGACGACGTTCGACGATGCCCGAAACAGCTTGCAGGGGTTTGAGAAGTACGTCTTTGTCTATATCCAGAATCTTCATTCTTTAAACCTTGATAATAGTAGTAAGGTCTGAAAAAGTTGTTAGTTAAGGTTAAATTATAAATAAATTCAGACGTTTATCGAACTGTATAAACAAGGAAGTATCTGTGGGTGAAATGTGCATCAAATTGTCTTCATTGTTATTTAAGAGAGTTTTCAACATTTCATACCTCGATTATCAACCGCGTAATGTTTGCAAGAGTGCGGAGAAGTCCCGGGAAATTTCTGGATGGGTGGACCGGAGATCAACGATTTTACGGCAAGCATGAAGAACGGTCGTGTGATCTCGCCCACCGAAGGCATCACCAATGTCAGGAAGGCTCAACTGGGTTAGTTCCTTGGCCAGAGCCATTGCCACCTGTCTGGGGCGAGCCACAGCTCGTGAACGATCCTTGGAGTACATGTCGGAGACCTTGATCTTGTAGTACTCAGCGACCACGCGCTGGATGTTCTCGATCGAAACTTGGCGAACCTGGACAGCCAAGAGGTCTTTCAGAGCGTCGCGAGCAAGATCCAGCGATACTTTGGCGTTCGCAAACTTGGCATAGGCTTGGACACGTTTGAGGCCGCCTTCCAGTTCGCGGACGTTGGATTGTATGCAGTTGGCTATGAAGAAAGCGACATCTTCATCCAGAGTCACGCGATCCGCTTCTGCTTTCTTTAGCAGAATAGCAACTCTCATTTCAAGTTCCGGAGGCTCGATTGCTACTGTCAAACCCCAGCCGAATCGCGAGATCAGGCGATCCTCGATACCGGTTATCTCTTTTGGATAGCTATCGCAGGTGATAATGACCTGTTTATGAGCCTCAATTAAGGCATTGAACGCATAAAAAAACTCTTCCTGAGTACGATTTTTTCCGCTGAAGAACTGGATGTCATCGATCAAGAGCAGATCAAGCGAGTGATAGTATTTTTTGAAGCCATCGAAAGCTTTATGTTGATAGGCACGCACAACATCAGAAACATATTGCTCCGCGTGAATGTAGCGCACATTGGCGGAGGATTTTGATTCGATCAAAAAATTACCGATCGCTTGAATCAAATGAGTCTTACCCAGCCCGACGCCGCCGTAAACAAACAGTGGATTGTAGGCAGTACCGGGATGCTCGGCGACCTGAAGCGCGGCGGCTCGCGCCAGTTGGTTTGCTTTCCCGGTTACAAAAGAATTGAACGTGAACGAGGGATTGAGCCGTGTCAATTCACGAATCTTGGGTTTTGCAGAGGGTTCCGCGCTGATCGGAGCAGGCGTGACCGGTAAAGCGACCGTATCGGCTGGGCGTTTGTTGTTCAAATTCAATACGACTTCCACAGGTTTTAGCAGGTACTCGGTGGAAAGTCGTTCGATATCCGAAAGGAACTTGTCTTTTACCCACTCAAGAACAAAGCGATTTGGAGCCGATATCACAACGTATTCGCCGTCGAGGTACCCGTGAAGCGGCTGTATCCAGGTCTTAAACTGCTGCGCTGGAAGGGCTTTTTCAAAATGGCGAAGGCAATGATTCCAGACGCTATCCATCGACGCAGCAGGTTTTATTGGACGCAGGGAAAGGCCTTGGATGGCCTGAAGACTTGATTATGGAGTCTACCAGCAAGCCGTCAAGTTATCCACAGGCTGGATAATTCTTGGTCGAGGTTGACAAGCGCGTACAAAAACCCGTGTAATACCGCGCTTTTTCCGCCCGTTATCGGAGTCGAAATATTATGAAGCGCACTTACCAACCCTCAAAGACGCGCCGCGCGCGCACGCACGGTTTTCTGGAGCGCATGAAGACGCGCGGTGGCCGGGCGGTTATCAACGCTCGTCGCGCCAAAGGACGGGCACGTCTGGCGGTCTGAAGCGCGAACGCTTCCGGTTGCCGCGCACAGCAGGGCTTCGCGGCAAAGCGCAGTTCACCGGGAGATTCGAGGCGAGACGTCAAGGCAAGTATCTGCTCGTCCTGAAGAGGACTAGCGGTCAGGACGAGCAGTCGCGCTTGGGAGTGGTGGTGGGCAGGCATGTAGCTCCGCGGGCAGTAACCCGTTCCATGATGAAACGCGCGGTTCGCGAAGTATTCCGTTTATTGCGTACCCAACTCGGTCCAGGCGATTTTGTTGTGAGGGCTCGCCGGAAAGTCAGTAGCGCGGAATTGGCTACTCTTCGGGAAGAACTGGTAACGCTACTGCGCGAGTCCGGCTGATGCGGGCGATGCTTTTGATAGTCATACGGCTGTACCAGATCCTGCTAAGTCCGTGGACTGGCAATAGCTGCCGTTTCTACCCAACCTGTTCGGAATATGCCAAATCTGCTGTTGGCAGATATGGCGCGGCACGGGGAGGGTGGCTGACAACGAAGCGGATCCTCCGATGCCATCCATGGCATCCGGGCGGCGCCGATCCGGTACCTTAATTTTAGAACTCTCTCATCAATGGACAGTTTGCGATTAGTTGCGGCAATGGTATTCGCAGTTTCCGTGTTCTTGCTGTTCGAAGCATGGAACAAGGAAAACAGTCCACAAATACCGTTGCCAAATCAAGTGGCGGGTCAGACGCACCTGCCAACACCCACGTCAGCGTTGCCGCCAGCAGCGATTGCCCCGAAAGCGCCGGGCAAATTCGCGGACTCGGTAATGGTGCCAAATGTGGCGGCTGACACGCGAACTCTTCCAGCGATCCAGGTACGCACCGATGTTTTGATTGCGGAGATCGATCCGGTGGGCGGAGTCCTGCGACGGATCGAGTTTACCGAGCACAAGGACAAGGTGGACCGCTCCAGGAATTTCGTCCTGTTTCAAAAGGACGCTGTCCATACTTACGTGGCGCAGAGTGGTCTTATCGGCGACAAGCTACCCAATCACACGACTACTTATAGCGCGGCCAGGACGAACTATGAAATGCCTGCCGGGACGGATGAACTGGTCGTGTCGCTAACGGCGCAAGAGAGCAAGGATATAGCCGTAGTCAAGCAGATCAAGTTCAGGCGAGGAAGTTACTTGATCGAAGAGAGTTTCCGGATTTCCAATCGAAGCTCTATAGCCCTTAAGCCTTTCGCGTATTTTCAATTGGTGCGAGACGGGTCGCCGGCCGCAGGCGATTCGAAGATGGTGCCCACTTATACCGGGGTAGCGGTATACACCGAAAGCTCAAAATTTCAGAAGGTAGGCTTTTCCGATATTGAGAAAGGGAAAACCGACCATCCAATCCATTCCAAGGATGGCTGGATCGCGATCGTCCAGCATTACTTCGTAGCGGCTCTCCTGCCGTCCGGAGATGGGGCCCGGGAGTTTTACACGCGCTCTGTGGGCAACGATCTTTATGCGGCCGGTGTCATTGTGCCGGTAAGCAGCCTGGAACCAGGCGCCGATGCGACCATCGATATGCGAATTTACGCCGGACCTCAGGATCAGGAGAAACTCGAACAACTTTCTCCGGGACTTAATCTGACGGTGGATTATGGCTGGCTTACCATTATCGCAACGCCTTTGTTCTGGGTGCTGTCAGCCATTCAGAAATGGGCCAACAACTGGGGTGTATCGATCATCTTGCTGACAGTCATCATCAAGCTGATTTTCTATCCCCTGTCTGCGGCGAGTTACCGGTCAATGGCGAAGATGCGCGTCATGGCGCCGAAGATGCAAAAGCTCAAGGAGCAATTCGGGGACGATCGCCAGCGCATGCATCAGGCGATGATTGAGATGTACAAGACCGAGAAAATCAATCCGCTGGGTGGTTGTCTGCCGATTGTGGTCCAGATACCGGTGTTTATTGCGCTGTACTGGGTGTTGCTTGCGAGTGTGGAACTGCGCAATGCGCCCTTCATATGGTGGATCAAGGATCTGTCAGCGACCGATCCTTACTATATTCTGCCGGTGCTGATGGGTGCGACCATGATTATCCAGACCTACCTGAATCCGACGCCGCCTGACCCGGTTCAGGCGAAGATCATGAAGATCATGCCTGTGGCATTCAGCGTTTTCTTTTTCTTTTTCCCAGCAGGGCTGGTGCTCTACTGGCTGGTGAACAACATCCTCTCCATTGCGCAGCAGTGGCAGATCACGCGCACGATCGAGCGGTCGAGTTCCGCTCATGCAAAACGCTGACACCATTGCCGCTATAGCCACGGCACCCGGGCGAGCGGGAATCGGTGTGGTGCGCGTATCAGGGCCCGAAGTGCGCAGCATAGCCACCGCGATTTTGGGCCGGTCATTGGCCGCACGAACCGCGACCTTGTGTAATTTTACCGGGGCAATGAACGCGATTCTGGACCAGGGAATTGCCGTTCTGTACGAGGCACCGCATTCCTATACCGGCGAAGACGTGCTCGAGCTGCAAGGACACGGGGGGCAGGCGGTTCTGGGTCTGGTTCTGAGGAGATGTCTTGATCTTGGAGCGCGTGCGGCGCTACCGGGCGAATTCACTCAACGCGCTTTCCTGAATGACAAACTCGACCTGGCTCAGGCGGAGAGCGTTGCCGATCTGATCGACGCGAGTTCCGAAGCCGCGGCCCGTGGTGCGATGCGTTCGCTGGCCGGGGTGTTTTCGGCTCGGGTCCACGAACTAAACGCCACACTGATTGAACTGCGAACGGGTGTAGAGGCGACACTGGACTTTCCGGAAGAGGAGATTGAATTCCTTCAGCGCAGCGGCTCGATGCAAAAACTTCATCATCTGGTCTCCGGTGTAAAGAATCTGCTGGTCGAAGCGCAACAGGGCAGAATTTTGCGCGACGGTGCCAAAGTGGTTTTAATTGGCCAGCCAAATGTCGGGAAGTCGAGTTTGTTGAATCGCCTGGCTGAGGAAGAAATTGCAATCGTCACTGAGGTCCCCGGAACAACGCGCGATCCCTTGCGCCATGAACTGAGCATTGAGGGTATACCCATACACTTGGTCGACACCGCCGGGCTGCGGGATTCCACGGATCAAGTGGAGAAAATCGGCATTCAACGAGCATGGCGCGAAATAAACCAGGCGGACTTGGCGCTTCTGATCGTTGACGCAACCGAGGGCGTCACGGAGAGCGATACCAAGATTCTGTGCGACTTGCCTGACAAGCTAAATAAAATATTAATTTTCAATAAGATAGATAGACTTAATGGCCAGCCGCGAGAGTGCCAGGGAGTAACCGCTACGGAAGTCCATGTGTCCGCAAAAACTGGCGCTGGGCTGGAATTGTTGCGTGGTGCCGTATTGCGCAACATCGGCTGGCAACCTACTGGCGAGGGCGTATTTATTGCCCGGGAACGTCATCTGCAAGCACTACGCAGGGCGCAAACTGCACTGCTCCAGGCAAACAATGCGCTGAATTCACTGGAAATAATGGCGGAAGAGTTACGCTTGGCGCAGCAGGCCCTGGGGAGCATCGTAGGCGAGTTCAGCGCGGATGATTTGCTCGGTGAAATCTTTTCGCGCTTCTGTATCGGCAAATAATGCATGAGTGAAGTCGTCGCCCTGTGCCTGCTCGCTTTTCTGGCTGGATTGGTGGACGCAGTGGCCGGGGGCGGAGGATTGATTCAACTTCCGGCGTTGTTTGCGTTCTTTCCCACTTTGCCACCACCGCTGCTCATTGGCACAAACAAACTTTGTGCTATCGGGGGAACCCTGATCGCAACGCTGCGCTATGGTTGGTCGGTCCCGATTCAATGGCGCGTAGTACTACCGGCCTCCAGCGTTGCCGGGATAGGAGCGCTGGCTGGCGCCAGCACCGTTACCCATATGGACCCGGCGATTCTGAGGCCGGTCATATTGATCTTGCTGATCGTGGTAGCCGCTTACACTCTATTGCGTCCGAAACTGGGCAATGAACCTGGAGCGAGCCCGGTCTGGCGACCCGGGAGCGTAAGCTTTTATGTTATGGCAGCGGTACTCGGGTTTTATGATGGATTTTTGGGCCCTGGTGCGGGCAGCTTGATGATGTTCGCGTTGGTAAGGTTATTCGGATATGACTTCCTGAATGCAGCAGCCAATACCAAAGTATTGAATCTCGCCAGTAACTTCGGCAGCCTTGCCTTATTCATGGCCACTGGAAATGTGCTTTACGCTGTTGCCTTACCCATGGCGATATGCAATATCGCCGGTGGATTTCTCGGTGCCCATTTTGCTGTTCGCGGTGGCAATCGCCTTATTCGTCCGGTGTTTTTGGTGGTCGTAGTCGCACTAATATCCAAGGTTCTGATAGATCTGATGAAATCTTTTTGATTACTAGTGTTCCACGTGAAACACCGATCGGAATGTTTCACGTGAAACCATTGTTGATGCACAACACCTTTCCGGTATGATTCGCCCTCCCGGAAATCAGCCATGCAAAACTCCCACTCTTTTGAAGTTATCGTAGTTGGCGGCGGTCATGCCGGTACGGAAGCCGCGCTCGCAGCGGCACGCATGGGTCGGCGTACATTGCTGCTCACCCACAATGTCGAAACACTTGGTCAGATGTCCTGCAATCCTTCAATCGGGGGAATCGGGAAGGGTCATTTAGTCAAAGAAATAGATGCACTTGGTGGAGCAATCGCAGCAGCTACTGACCTCGCGGGAATTCAGTTTCGGATTCTGAATTCCAGCAAAGGCCCTGCAGTGCGCGCGACCCGTGCCCAAGCCGATCGTATACTTTACCGGCAGGCCATTCGACAACGCCTTGAAAATCAGAAGAATCTGACGATTTTTCAACAAGCTGTAGACGATATCCAGTTAGAGCACGGCAGAATCACCGGAGTTGTCACCGAGCTGGGCATTCACTTCAACGCACCGGCTGTAGTATTGACGACCGGTACTTTTCTCTCCGGTCTGGTCCACGTCGGGCTGAAGAACTATCAAGCGGGGCGCGCCGGCGACCCGCCAGCGATCCGTCTGGCCCGCCGATTGCGCGAGCTAGACTTGCCTGTGGGTCGGCTGAAGACTGGGACTCCGCCACGTATCGATGGTCGCACCATCGATTATTCGGTCATGACCCGGCAGTCAGGTGATGATCCAGTGCCGGTATTTTCTTTTCTCGGATCGGTAAACCAGCATCCAGCGCAGTTACCGTGCTGGATAACCCACACCAATGAACGTACCCACGAGATTATCCGCGGCGGTCTTGATCGATCACCGATGTTCACCGGGGTGATTGAAGGCATTGGCCCGCGCTATTGTCCCTCCATTGAAGATAAGATCACGCGCTTTGCGGACAAGGCAGCGCACCAGATATTTCTGGAGCCTGAAGGATTGACCACTCACGAGGTCTACCCGAACGGTATTTCGACCAGCTTGCCGTTTGACATTCAAGTCGAATTAGTTCATTCGATCAATGGTTTGAAGGATGCCCATTTGACGCGACCCGGTTACGCTATCGAATACGACTATTTCGACCCGCAGGGCCTCAAGGCGTCGCTTGAAACCAAAGCCATAGCCGGTTTGTTCTTCGCCGGGCAGATCAATGGCACCACCGGATACGAAGAAGCGGCGGCACAAGGCCTGCTCGCGGGCTTGAATGCAGCCTTGCGCGTACAGGAAAAAGACGCCTGGTGTCCGCGTCGCGATGAAGCCTATCTCGGCGTGCTGGTGGACGATCTCATTACCCGCGGCGTGACCGAGCCGTACCGCATGTTTACGAGTCGCGCGGAGTATCGTCTGAGCCTGCGCGAAGATAATGCGGATATGCGACTGACCGCAATCGGCCGAAAACTGGGCCTGGTTGATGATCTGCGCTGGGAGGCTTTTGAGAAAAAACACGAAGCCGTCGAGTTGGAACGCGCGCGCCTTAAATCAACCTGGCTCAATACCCGGCTGCTGTCGGACGCTGATATGCAGGCCCGATTTGGCCAGCCACTTGAACGCGATTACACCTTCGAAGAATTGTTGCGCTGGCCTGGACTGCACTACGATGATCTGCTTACTTTGCCCGGCGCCGGTGTTTGTTTGTCTGACCCACAGGCGGCCGAACAAGTCGAAATTCAAATCAAATATCAGGGCTACATCGAGCGCCAGCGCGATGAGGTCAGTCGCCAGAAACAGTATGAAACCACCCGTCTGCCGGAGCATCTTGATTACCGGTCGGTGCGCGGCCTGTCCATAGAAGTACAGCAGAAACTCAACAAACAGCGCCCGGAGACTCTTGGTCAGGCGGCACGGATATCGGGCGTTACGCCTGCCGCCATCTCACTTCTTCTGGTTCATTTGAAGCGAGGTTTCGTCGCTTCGGGTATCGATGAAAAGCGTACCAGCCAACGCACCGCCGAACGGGCGCAATGAGCCAGATCGCGACATTGCTGCGGCAAGGTGTGGCCGCAATGGGATTGACGTTACCCGCAGCGGCAATGGATCAACTCACGGGATATCTGGCGCTCCTGGTCAAGTGGAACCGGGTGTATAACCTGACGGCGATCCGGGACGAGGCAAAACTCGTGAGCCATCATGTGCTCGACAGTCTTGCGGTCGTGGCTCACCTGCCGGAGGGTAACCTGGTCGATGTAGGTTGTGGTGCCGGGCTGCCCGGCATACCAATCGCGATATCTTGTCCCGACCGCGCATTGACGCTGCTCGATTCCAACCACAAGAAGGGCGCTTTCTTGAAACAGGCGGTTGCCGAACTTGGTTTGGCACGCACCCAGGTTGTCATGGCGAGAGCCGAAACGTTTCAGCCAGCTGAATTGTTCAAGACGGTTATCTCCCGGGCATTCTCGGACCTGACGGAATTCGTAAAACTGGGTGGACATTTGCGCGCACGCGACGGAGTGATGATTGCGATGAAAGGCTTGCATCCGCACGAGGAACTGGCGCAGTTACCGTCTGCGTGGACGGTGACGCGAACGCTGCGCCTGGATGTGCCGCAGCTCGAAGCCTCGCGTCACCTCATATTTATGCGCCCGTCCCCAAACACAACTGTCGGTTAACCACACATGCCACGGGTACTCGCAATCACCAACCAGAAAGGCGGTGTAGGCAAGACAACCACCAGCATCAACCTGGCGGCCAGTCTAGCGGCCTCCGGGAGTCGAGTACTGCTTATAGATCTCGACCCCCAAGGCAACGCCACCATGGGCAGCGGCATCGATAAACGTGCACTCAAGGCAACGGTGTATCAAGTGTTACTGGGCGAGGCGGTTTTGTCGGCGGTACGGCTTAGAAGCGAGAGCGGCGGATTCGACGTGATACCCGCCAATCGCGAACTCGCCGGCGCCGAAGTCGAAATGGTTGATCTGCCCAAACGCGAATCGAGACTGAAAACAGCGTTGGAAGAAATAGCCGATCAATACGATTACGTACTGATCGACTGTCCCCCTGCGTTGAATCTACTGACAGTGAACGGCCTGTGTGCCGCCAACGCGGTGATGATTCCCATGCAATGCGAGTACTACGCCCTGGAAGGCTTAAGCGATCTGGTGCAAACCATCAAAAAAGTTCGTCTTAACCTGAATCCCCAGCTCGAAATCGAGGGTTTGCTGCGCACCATGTATGACCCGCGCAACATGCTCGCGCAGCAAGTTTCCGATCAGTTGCAACAACACTTTGGCGATAAAGTCTATCGCACCGTAATTCCCCGGAATGTTCGCCTTGCCGAAGCGCCGAGTCATGGGCTTCCAGTGCTCAGATTCGACGGGCAGTCGAAGGGTGCCTTGGCTTATCTGGCGCTGGCTGGCGAAATGCTCGACAAGCGCGCTTAAGAAAGAATGAATATGGCAAAACTAAAAGGACTGGGCCGTGGCCTCGATGCCTTGCTGTCCGGCGATGGAGAGAAGCCCAACGATACGCCGACCGAATTGTCGGTTACTTTGCTCAAGCCGGGTCGCTTTCAACCGCGCACCCGCATGGATCCGCAATCGATCGCGGAACTGGCGGATTCGATCCGGGCTCAGGGACTGATTCAGCCGATACTGGTGCGCCCGGTCGAGAACGGAAAATACGAAATCATTGCCGGAGAACGCCGCTGGCGCGCCTCGCAACTGGCTGGACTGAGCCTGGTTCCGGTGGTTGTTCGCAACGTGCCGGACAAGTCCGCGTTGGCCATGGCGCTGATCGAAAACATCCAGCGCGAAGATCTGAACCCGCTCGAAGAGGCCACTGGCATTCAGCGTCTGATCGACGAATTTGATATGACGCATGATGTTGCAGCCCAGGCAGTCGGCCGCTCGCGCAGCGCGGTGACCAATTTGCTGCGCCTGCTTAATCTGTCCAAGGCCGTGCAGGACTTGCTGATGCAAGGGAAACTCGAAATGGGCCACGCCCGCGCTCTCTTGTCGGTCAGTGGTCCGCGCCAGGCCGATCTTGCGTACCAGATCGTGAGCCGTAGGCTATCCGTGCGGGAAGTTGAGCTATTAGTGAGTCAGGCCGATGTGACCTCGCAAAAGACCTTCCGCAAACAACCCAGAAAAGACCGCGATGTTCAGGCGCTGGAAGAGGAATTGTCCAACATCCTTGGTACATCAGTTAGCGTCAACACAGCGCGGGGTGGTCGAGGCAAATTGACCATCAACTATGCAAGTCTGGATCAACTGGAGATCGTGCTCCAAAAATTGCGAAATTGAGAATCCTTCCCAAAATTGCGCTTGAGGCGTTGACGCTAAATCGTCAAAGCAATTACAATCTGAAAGTTTGCTCGACCGTGTATATCTAAAGCATGTTGCACATTCGGAGCAAGCCAGTACGTACTGTTCTGGTCTGGCAGGTTGTCGTGACGATGTTCCTGGCGGTTACCGCTGTAACGTTTGCGGGTACTCACGAAGCAGTATCCGCGGCTCTCGGCGGGGCAGTAAGTGTCGTTGCCGGACTGGCCTTCGCGATCGCGATGCAGTCAGGTAGCACGAAATCCGCCGACGCAGCCATTGTTTCGGCCTTGCGGGCCGAAGCACTAAAAATCGGACTTGCGGTACTTCTGCTTTGGCTGGTACTCGCGCTTTATAAGGAAGTGGTGCTCATCGTGTTTATTGGATCGTTTATTGTTTCGATCCTGGTGTTCTCGATGGCGTTTTTTGTACGTGACGTATAGAGCAAGTGCAAAACGATGGTTGCCGAAAACGAACTGACCCCCACAGCATATATATCGCACCACTTGACGAACATGACTTCGTCGATGGGCGAAGGCCAGTTCTGGGTTCTGCACGTTGATACCCTGGTGATGTCGGTGCTGCTTGGAGTGGTTAGCATCGGCTTGTTGTGGTGGGTGGTTCGCGGTGCAACCGCGGGCATTCCAGGCAAGCGGCAAGCCTTTGTCGAGCTTGCAGTCGAATTTGTTGACGAACAGGTCAAAGGAATATTTCACGGCGATCGCCACAAGTTTATTTCACCGGCAGCCCTGACGGTGTTTGTCTGGGTACTCGTAATGAATTCCATGGATTTTCTGCCCGTGGATATCATGGCCTGGTTCTATAAAAACGTCCTGCACCTTCACAACTGGCGCGGCGTGCCTACAGCCGATATCAATACGACATTTGCACTCGCGTTATCGGTCTGGTTGTTAATGATCTATTTCAGCATTGCGGTCAAGGGATTCGGTGGCTGGATCCATGAGTTGTTCGGTACGCCGTTTGGCAACCACATACTGCTCTGGCCCGCGAATTTCCTGTTCAACCTCGTTGAGTACATCTCCAAACCGCTATCCCACTCCCTGCGGCTATACGGCAACATTTATGCTGGCGAGATTATTTTCCTGCTTCTGGGTATGTGGGCAGCAACCGGAATCATAGGCGCGGTATTCGGCGCGGTTCTGGGCGCTGGCTGGGCAATTTTCCATATATTGATTGTTGTATTGCAGGCATTCATTTTCATGATGCTGACCGTCGTTTATCTCTCGATGGCGCATGAAAGCCACTGATCTCGTCATCCACTTTAATTTAGAAAAGGAAGGTAGCTCCAAATGGAAAATCTCCAGTATTTGGCATTGATCCAGGCTTACACCGGCGTTGGAATCGGTTTAATGATTGGCCTGGGTGCTGCGGGTGCGTGTATCGGCGTGGGTATCATGTGCAGCCGTTTTCTGGAGGGAGCCGCCCGCCAGCCCGAGATGATTCCCACTTTGCAGGCCAAGGTTTTCCTGCTGCTCGGCCTGATTGACGCCTCGTTCATTATCGGTGTGGGCCTTGCAATGTTGTTTGCGTTCGGTAATCCGCTGCTTGCTGTAATTCGCTGAACGCGGATTTCGCGACCACAGTCTTTAGGAGACGAGCGTGAATCTCGGTTTAACCATGATTTCCCAGGCGGTCGCTTTCGCGATCTTCATCTGGTTCACCGTCAAGTTTGTTTGGCCTCCAATGATGAAGGCGATCGAACAGCGACAAAAGCAGATCGCTGAAGGTCTGGCGGCAGCGGAGCGCGGCAAACAGGATCTGGAACTGGCCGCCAAGCGTTCAGCCGAAGAGCTGCAACGCGCCCGCGCTCAGGCCAGTGAGATTATTTCGCAGGCGGAAAAGCGTGGCGCGGCGGTGGTCGAAGAAGCCAAGATCGCCGCCAAGGTGGAAGCCGAACGCATCGTCGCCGGCGCCCAAGCGGAAATCGAGCAGGAAGTCTTTCGCGCCAAGGAGACGCTGCGCACACAGGTGGCGCTGCTTGCCATCACCGGCGCGGAAAAAATTCTCAAGCGCGAAGTCGATGCCAGGACGCATGCGCAATTGTTGTCCGGTCTGGAAGCCGAGTTCAGATAAGACATGGCCGAACTCGCCACCATTGCCAGACCTTATGCCGAAGCGGTGTTCCGTCTGGGCAGGCAGTCCAATGCATTGCCGGCCTGGTCTGACGCCCTGGTTCTCATTGCCGGAGTCTATCGCGATCCGAAAATGCAGGCGGTCATGGCCAATCCCAAAGTGACGCCGGCGGACATCGAGAAATTATTGCTGAGCATCTGTGGTGAGCGCATCGACGCTGTCGCGCGCAATCTGATCCAGTTGCTGGTGCACAACCGCAGATTGTCCGTGCTGCCCGAAATTCGCGACATGTTCGAGCGCCTCAAGCTGGAAGACGAAGGTAAGCTCGACGCAAAAATCAGTTCCGCCTTTCCCATGGAAGACGCGCAGCGCGACGCAGTCGTTAGCCTGTTGTCCGCGCGCTTCAAACGCAAGATCACCGCCACCGTGACCGTGAACCCCGAGTTGATCGGCGGCATCAAGGTCGAGGTTGGTGACAAAGTCTGGGATGCTTCAGTGCGTGGCCGGCTGCAGACCATGGCCGCCACCCTCACGAAATAGGAGTTTTGACCCATGCAGTTGAATCCGTCCGAAATCAGCGAACTTATCAAGAGCAAGATCCAGAATCTGGCTTCTTCATCCGAGGTGCGTACGCAAGGCACCGTGGTCTCCGTCACCGACGGCATTTGCCGCATTCACGGTCTGGCCGACGTCATGCAAGGCGAGATGCTGGAGTTTCCCGGCAACACCTTTGGTCTCGCGCTGAATCTTGAGCGCGACTCGGTCGGCGCCGTGGTGCTGGGTGCATACGAACACATTTCCGAAGGCGATCCGGTGAAGAGTACCGGGCGCATTCTGGAAGTCCCGGTCGGGCCGGAGTTGCTTGGCCGAGTGGTCAACTCCCTGGGTCAGCCGATCGACGGCAAAGGCCCGGTCAACGCCAAGGAAAACGACGTTATCGAAAAAGTGGCGCCCGGCGTGATCTGGCGCAAGTCGGTGTCGCAGCCGGTGCAAACCGGTCTGAAGGCCATCGACGCCATGGTGCCGGTAGGCCGCGGCCAGCGTGAACTTATTATCGGTGACCGCCAGACGGGCAAGACTGCGGTGGCAGTGGACACCATCATCAACCAGAAGGGCAAGGATATTTTCTGTGTCTATGTCGCCATCGGCCAGAAAGCTTCCACAGTAGCCAACGTGGTGCGCAAGCTCGAAGAGCATGGCGCCATGGCTTACACCATCGTGGTTGCCGCCACCGCTTCCGAATCTGCAGCGCTGCAATACATCGCACCGTATTCCGGCTGCACCATGGGCGAGTATTTCCGCGACCGTGGTCAAGATGCGCTGATTATTTATGACGACCTGACCAAGCAGGCCTGGGCTTATCGCCAGGTATCGCTGCTGCTGCGCCGCCCGCCGGGCCGCGAAGCCTATCCCGGCGACGTGTTCTATCTGCACTCGCGCTTGCTAGAACGCGCGGCGCGCGTCAGCGAAGCCTGGGTCGAGCGCTTCACCAAGGGCAAGGTCAAAGGCAAGACCGGTTCGCTCACCGCATTGCCGATCATCGAAACCCAGGCCGGTGACGTGTCGGCTTTCGTGCCCACCAATGTGATTTCGATTACCGACGGCCAGATCTTTCTGGAAACCGATTTGTTCAACGCCGGTATTCGCCCCGCCATCAACGCCGGAGTATCGGTGTCGCGCGTCGGCGGTGCGGCGCAGACCAAGATCATGAAGCGCAAGGATACCGGCGGCGGTGTGCGTCTGGCACTGGCGCAGTACCGCGAACTCGCGGCATTTGCGCAGTTCGCCTCCGACCTCGACGAATCCACCCGCAAGCAACTTGAGCGCGGCCGTATGGTGACCGAGCTGATGAAGCAGCAGCAGTATCAGCCGCTGCAAGTCTGGGAAATGGCGCTGACTCTATTCGCGGTGAATACCGGCTATTACGACGATATCGACGTGAAAAAGGCACTGGCTGCGGAAAAATCCATGCGTGACTACCTGAAGACGAAATATGCCGCGCTCGCCGGTCGCATGGACAAGGAGTTGTCCGGCGACGACGAAAAAGCGCTGCACGAAGCGATCAAGGATTGGAAAAAGAACGGTAGCTATTGAGCACGGCTGTTTGGAAACAATGACGCGGTATCGGGACTGAGAATCGATGGCTGGCACAAAAGAAATACGCACCAAGATCAAGAGCGTGCAAAACACGCGCAAGATCACCAAGGCGATGGAGATGGTCGCGGCGTCGAAAATGCGCAAGGCGCAGGAGCGCATGCGCGCCGCGCGCCCGTACGCAGAAAAAATTCGCAATGTCGCGGCGCATATTTCGCATGCCAATCCCGAGTATCGCCACCCCTTCCTGATTGCGCGCGATACCGTCAAGCGTGTCGGCATCATCATCATCACGACCGACAAGGGTTTGTGCGGCGCGCTCAACACCAACATCTTGCGCATGGCACTGAATCAGTACAAACAATGGCAGAGTGAGGGCGAGGAAATCGACGTCTGCTGTATAGGCGGCAAAGGCATGGGTTTCATGCAGCGCTTGGGAGCGAACATCATTTCGCAGGCCATCGCCCTGGGCGATCGTCCGAAACTGGAAGACCTTATCGGCGCGGTCAAGATCATGCTCGACGGTTACAGCACGGACAAATTCGACCGCGTGCTGATTTTCTACACCCGCTTCATCAACACCATGAAGCAGGAACCGGTGATGGAGCAGTTGCTGCCGCTCTCCGGCGAGCGCATCGGTACACCGGAAGGCAACTGGGACTATATCTACGAGCCGGAGGCCAAGGGCGTTCTCGACCAGGTGCTCACGCGCTACATCGAGTCCGTGGTTTACCAAGGTGTGTCGGAAAACATGGCGTCCGAACAATCGGCGCGCATGGTGGCGATGAAGTCCGCCTCTGACAACGCTGCTACTCTGATCGATGAACTGACACTGGTGTACAACAAGAGCCGGCAAGCGGCGATCACCAAAGAGCTTTCGGAGATTGTCGGCGGCGCGGCAGCGGTTTAGAAACGCTTCTCTTAACGAATTCGACTTACGTTTCAGGAAAATATCATGAGCCAGGGAACAATCGTCCAGTGTATCGGCGCGGTAACCGACATCCAGTTTGCGCGCGAAGCGATGCCGAAAGTGTACGACGCGCTGGTGCTGGAAGAATCCAGCGATGCCTCGTTTGCCGAAAAGGGGCTAACTTTTGAAGTTGAACAGCAACTCGGCGACGGTGTCGTGCGTTGTATCGCGCTGGGTTCGTCCGACGGCTTGCGACGCGGCATGAAAGTCAAGAATACCGGCGCCGCGATATCGGTGCCTGTGGGTGTCGGCACACTGGGTCGCATCATGGATGTGCTGGGCCGACCGATCGACGAAGCCGGTCCGATCAAATCCGACGAGCGCCGCTCGATTCACCAGCCGGCACCAAAGTTTTCCGAGTTGTCGCCTTCGGTCGATCTGCTCGAAACCGGCATCAAGGTGATCGACTTGGTTTGTCCGTTCGCCAAAGGCGGCAAAGTCGGTCTGTTCGGCGGCGCCGGCGTTGGCAAGACCGTGAACATGCTGGAACTCATCAATAACATCGCCAAGCAACACTCCGGACTGTCGGTATTCGCCGGCGTTGGCGAGCGTACTCGTGAAGGCAACGACTTCTATCACGAAATGTCGGAAGCCGGCGTTATCAAGCTCGATAACCTCACCGAATCAAAAGTAGCCATGGTGTTCGGCCAGATGAACGAGCCGCCCGGCAACCGTTTGCGCGTGGCATTGAGCGGTCTGACCATGGCGGAAAAATTCCGTGACGAAGGCCGCGACATCTTGTTTTTCGTGGACAACATTTACCGCTTCACGCTCGCCGGTACCGAAGTCTCCGCTCTGCTGGGCCGCATGCCTTCTGCGGTGGGTTATCAGCCCACGCTGGCGGAAGAAATGGGCCGCTTGCAGGAACGCATCACCTCGACCAAGACTGGTTCGATCACTTCGATTCAAGCCGTGTACGTGCCGGCGGATGACCTGACCGACCCGTCGCCCGCGACCACGTTTGGCCACCTGGATGCCACCGTGGTGTTGTCGCGCGATATCGCCTCACTCGGCATTTATCCCGCCGTTGACCCGCTCGATTCCACCTCGCGCCAGATCGATCCGAACGTCATCGGCGAGGATCATTACAACACCACGCGCGCCGTGCAGGCCACGCTGCAACGCTATAAGGAATTGCGCGACATCATTGCCATTCTCGGCATGGACGAACTCTCCCCCGAGGACAAACTCGCGGTTTCGCGCGCGCGCAAGATTCAGCGCTTCCTGTCGCAGCCTTTCCATGTCGCCGAAGTGTTTACCGGTTCGCCGGGCAAGTTCGTGCCGCTCAAGGAGACTATCAAAGGCTTCAAGATGATCGTCAACGGCGAATGCGATGCCCTGCCCGAGCAGGCTTTCTACATGGTCGGCGGCATCGAAGAAGCATTTGAAAAAGCGAAGACCCTGCAGTAAGGCCTCACCGGGAATCTGAAATGGCCAATACTATGCACGTTGATGTGGTGAGCGCCGAAGCCTCGGTCTTTTCCGGCGAGGCGGAATTCGTCGTCCTGCCCGGCGAAGCGGGCGAACTCGGCATTTATCCCCGCCACACTCCGTTGATCACGCGCATCAAGCCCGGTGCCGTGCGTATCAAGCCGGCCGGTGGCGGCGAAGAGAATCTGATTTTTGTCGCGGGCGGCATACTCGAAGTGCAGCCTTCGATCGTGACTGTGCTCGCCGATACCGCGATCCGTGGCCACGATCTGGATGAAGCCAAGGCCTTGGAGGCGCAAAAACGCGCCGAGGACGCACTGCGCAATGCCACCGACAAACAGGAAATCGCCACCTTGCAGGCGGAATTCTCGATGATGGCGGCGCAAATCGCAGCCATCCGCAAATTTCGCAAGAAGTAGTCCGCGTTTGTCGCGTCCAACAGAGCGGCCGCGGGCCGCTCTTTTTTTGCCCTGAGCTGAGCGAGCGTTGACAACCCGGGACGCGCTCAATAACCTCCCGCCTGTATTGCCCGAAACTTCCTGCTGGTTTTTCCGCGAACCGGCCTGCCAAGCGAGGTCTGCCATGCGTCGTCTGTCTACTTTCTGTGCCTCGCTGTTGTTGCTGGCCGCCGTCAGCACAAACGCGAGTTCCAAGGAAACCGTTAGGCTCGTATTTATCGGACCGCTGACCGGCGGCGTTTCCGCCAACGGGCTGGGCGGGCGCAATTCCGCCGATCTCGCCGTGCGGTTGCGTAATGCCGAGGCGAGCGCCAAATATAGCTATGAACTTACGGTGCTCGACGACGAATGCAAACCCAACATTGGCGTGCAGGTGGCGACAAAGGCCGCCGCCGATCGCAGGATTATCGCCGGCGTGACCCACTATTGCTCCGCGGTGGCGATGGGCGCGGTGGATGTCTATCACCGCTTCGGATTGCCGGTCATCGTCTGGGGAGCGGTGCTCCCGGATGTGACTTACGCGAACGACTACAAGGAAGTGCATCGCGTGAACGGCACCATGATCAACCAGAACGAAACCGCCGCGCGCTTCATGACGGAACTCAAATATAAGAAATGGGCCGTAATTCACGACACCACGGATTACGGCAAAGGCCATAACAAATATTTTGCCGCCGACATTCAAAAACGCGGCGGCAGCATTCTCGGCACCTTCGGCGTGACCGCGGATCAGCAGGACTTCAATGCCGAACTCACCAAGATCAAGGACCTTAAACCCGAAGTCATTTACTTCGGCGGCCTGACGCCGATCGGTGTGCGCATTCGCTCGCAAATGGATCGGCTCGGCATCAACGCGGTGTTTCAGGGTACCTCGGGCATTGTTTCCGATGCTTTCATCGAAGGTCTCGGTCCGCTCGCCGAAGGAACCTTGGCGTTCCGCGAAGGCGCACCGGCGGAAAAACTCCCGGGCGGACGATTTTTTCTCGAGCAATACCAGAAGCAGAACTACGCTGAGGAACCGGAAGCCTATGGCGCTTTTGCCTACGCCGCGGCAAGCCTCATCATGGATGCGGTGGAAAAAGTCGGGCCGGACCGGCGCAAAGTCATGGCCGAGTTAAACACCACGCGCGACCATCAGTCGATTGTTGGCAAGATCAGCTTCGACGATCACCGCCAGAATATGGTGCCGCTGATCACGAAATTCGTCGTGCAGGATGGCAAGTGGACGGTGTGGGAGGACAGCGAGTACGCCAAAGGTCAGCGTAAACTGCCGCGCGCGCGATAAATCACCCCACCGATTCGCCCGCGCATGGACCCCGGACTGTTTGGTCAATACCTTCTGAACGGGATCATGCTCGGCGTGATCTACTCCATGGTGGCGGTCGGGTTCACACTGTTCTTCGGCGTACTCGATGTCATCAAGTTTTCCCACGGCGATGTGGTCATGGTTGGGGCTTTTGTCGCCCTGGGCGCGTATTTTGGCCTGCATGCCACTGGCGTATCTGCGCCTTTTTTGTTGCTGTTGATTTCCGCCGCGACCGGCATACTGGTCATGGCGGCGCTTGGCGCGCTGATTGCGCGCTATCTTGTGCTGCCGTTGCGCAAGGCGCCCCCGCTCAATACCCTGCTCATTACGCTCATGCTCGGCCTGGCCCTGCGAGAGGCCGTGCGTCTGTTCTATCCACAGGGTTCCAATCCAAAACCATTTCCGCGTTTGCTGCCAGCGGACGCTTACTCGTTTGGCGCGCTGTCCCTGCGCCTCGACAGTCTGATTCTACTCACGGTCGGCCTGCTGTCCATCGTCGCCATTTACCTGCTTATCAATCGCACGCGGCTGGGCCTGGCGATTCGCGCCGTGGCGCAGGATCCCGATACCGCGCGCCTGATGGGGGTAAATTTCGAGCGCACCGTGATGATCACGTTCGCAATGGGTTCGGCGCTGGCCGCCCTGGCCGGAATCAGCAACGGCTTGTACTACAGCGAGATCAACTTCGGCATGGGCTTGCTGCTGGGTGTGATCGGATTCAGCGCCGCAGTCGTCGGCGGACTCGGCAACATTTACGGCGCCATCCTGGGCGGTTTTTTGTTCGCCGCATTGCAGACGCTTGGAGCTGTCTGGTTCTCCGTGCCGGCCTACAAAGATGTGTTCGCTTTCGCCGCGGTGATTGTATTGATGACCTGGAAACCCACCGGTCTGATCGCGGAAACTACAGCGGAGCGGGTATGACAATGGCGGAGCGCGTATGAAATTGCCGGAGCAGGTGTAGCCATGCCAGATACTCTGCGCGCACGGCTCGCCATTGCTGTCGCCGTGGCACTCGCCACCGTGGTGGTCTTACTGTTTCTTGAAATCGAAAACCAGTGGCAGATTGCACTGCTGGCGATCGGCGTCGTGGGCGCGCTGGTCGTTCTGGAAAAAACCGGACTGCGCCTGCGCACGGAGCAAGCAGCCGCGCGCGAACCGCGCTATAGCCAGAGCGCCGCCGTCATTGGCTGCCTTGTGCTGGCTGCGACGTTGTATGAATCTCACTTTGCCCTGCTCATGCTGGCAACCGTGGCGCTGTATTCCATTGCCTGCCTCGGGCTGACGGTGCAGTTCGGTTACGCAGGCGTCGCAAACTTTGCCGGTGCCGCTTTCTTCGGCATCGGCTGCTATAGCGCCGCCCTGCTCGCCACGCATACGGCGATACCTCACCTGCTAATCATCGCCGCCGCCGGAGTGATCGCGGCGCTGATCGGTTCGGTGCTGATTTTGCCGATGTTACGCACGCGCGGGCATTACGCCGCCCTGATTACCATTGCGTTCGGAATCTTGTTCAAAACATTTATCGAAGTGAACGACGCGCTCGGGGGCCCCCAGGGTCTGAAAGTGCCGGGCCTCACAATTCTGGGGCGGTCTTTCAATGAGCCGCTGCGGATTGCCGATGGCCTCGAAGCCTCTTTCTATCTGAACTACGCGCTGCTGGCGGTACTGCTGGCGGCCTGCGCTTTTGTGCTGGTCAAGCGTCTCGAAACTTCCTGGATTGGTTTAAACCTCGATGCGGTGCGGCTCGATGAAACGGCCGCCGCCGTATCCGGCATCGACATCGCACGCTGGAAAATTCTGGCGTTTGTGCTCGGTAATTTTCTGGCGGGCATCGCGGGCGCGGTATACGCGATGATGAGCGGCTATATCGCGCCAAACAATTTCACCTTTGGCGATTCGCTGATTCTGGTTTCCATCGTCATTCTCGGCGGGCTGGGCAATCCGCGTGGCGTTATCCTCGCGGCTTTGCTGCTGCTGGTGCTGCCGGAAAAACTTCAGGTAATCCAGGAATACCGCTTTTTGCTTTACGCGCTGCTGGTGATTCTGATTCTGCTGTTTCGCCCCGGCGGACTGCTGCCGCGTAGGCTGCGTGACTATTTTCCGAAACGCGCCCGCGCATGAAACCAGCGCTGCTCGAAGTCGAAGGCCTCACCGTGCGATTTGGCGGATTGACCGCGCTCGATGGCTTCGACTTGCAATTGCAGGCGAACGAACTCCTCGGCCTGATCGGACCCAACGGCTCTGGCAAGACCACGTTTTTCAATGTCCTGACCGGGCTGTACCGTGCTGCCGCCGGCACGGTCAAAATCAACGGCCTCGATATCACCGGGGCCACGCCACAGGCGATCAGCCGCGCCGGAATCGCGCGCACGTTCCAGCGCTCGCGACTGTGTCTGCCGCTGTCGATCTTCGACAATCTCATGATCGGCAACCACCGCAATCTCGATCACGGCTTGTGGACAAATCTGTTCCGCCGCGGCGCCCTCGCGCGTCAGCTTGACGAATGTCTGGACAAAGCGCAGGTGCTGATGACTATTTTCAGCAAATCCCTCGCGCACCGAATGGCGGAACCGGTGGCGACCTTGAGCATGATCGACCGCCGGCGCGTAGAAATCTGTCGCGCGCTCATCAGTGAACCGGAGATTCTGCTGCTCGATGAACCATCCGCGGGCATGACGCACGACGAAACCCATGAGCTGATGGACGATCTGATGGCGGCGCGTGCGCGCCTGCCCGCGCTGTCGGTGATTCTGATCGAACATGAAATGAATGTCATCGAACGCATCACGCAGCGCTGCGCGGTGCTCAACTACGGACAGAAGATCCGCGAAGGTGCCTACCGCGACGTGGTGGCCGATGAAAACGTGCGCAAGGCTTACCTGGGCGAGGATTGAGATGGCAGGCGGCCTGGTTATCGAAAATCTGCGCGCCGGTTACGATCAGGCCGACGTGTTGAGCGGCGTTTCGCTCAGCGTGCGCCCGGGCGAGATCACTTGCATCCTCGGCGTTAACGGCGCGGGGAAAAGCACGCTGATCCGCGCCATCCTCGCGCTGACACCGGCGCGCGGCGGGCGCGTGCTGCACGACGGTGTGGAAATCACCGGATTGCCCACGCATCAGATCATCGCGCGTGGCATCGCCTGCATCCCCGAAGGCCGCAAAGTGTTCGCAAAAATGACGGTGCGGGAAAATCTCCTGATGGGCGCTTATGCAGACAAGGCGGCCGATCTGTCCGACCGGCTCGGTGGCGTGTTTGAGACTTTTCCGCGCCTCAAGGAGCGACTTAACCAGCTTGCGGGTACCATGTCAGGAGGCGAGCAGGCGATGCTCTCGATCGGCCGCGGACTGATGGCGGCGCCGAAACTGCTGATTATCGATGAGCCTTCGCTCGGTCTGTCGCCCTTGTTCGTGAAGGAAAGTTTTCAGGTCATACGTCGCATCAATGAGACTGGCGTGACGGTGCTCCTGGTGGAACAGAACGTAAAGCAGACGCTGGCCATCGCCCACCACGGCTACGTGTTGTCACAGGGCCGGGTGGTGGCCGCTGGCGATGCCGCGGCATTGCGCGAGAACGCCGAAGTGCGCGCCGCGTACTTCGGCAGGACATGAGGAAGCAGCCCATATGAAAGCACCGATCGACGCGGTCGAACTCACCCGGCAGCTCGTGCGCATGAATACCATCAACCCCCCGGGCCAGGAAGAGTCGTGCGCGCGCCACCTAGGCGCGCTGCTGGAAAAGGCCGGATTCAGAATCCGCTTTCACGCCTTCTCGCCACAACGTGTCAGTCTGGTGGCGAGCATCGGCGGCAAGGCCGAAAAAGGTCCGTTGTGTTTCACCGGTCATATCGACACGGTTCCGCTGGGCGCGGCGGCTTGGGATATGGATCCCTTCGCCGCCGACACCGCTGGTGGCAAACTCTACGGCCGCGGAACCAGCGACATGAAAAGCGGCGTGGCGGCCTTCGTCGTGGCTGCGCTTGTTCTGGCGGATAAACTGGCGCGCTCTCCCGGACTGGAACTGGTCATCACCGCCGGTGAGGAAACCGGCTGCGAGGGCGCGTTTCATCTCACGCAGCAAAGCGGCGCGCTCGGACGCGCCGGCGCGGTCGTAGTGGCGGAACCGTCGTCGAATTATCCCTTCGCCGGTCATCGCGGCGCCTTGTGGATGAATGCGCGCACACGCGGAGTTACCGCGCACGGCTCCATGCCGGAGAAAGGCGTGAACGCCGTCTACAAAGCGGCGCGCGCACTGGCCGTGCTGGAAAAATTCCGCTTCACCAATCCGCCGCATGATCTGATGGGCCAGGCGACATTGAATGTCGGCACCATACGCGGCGGGCTCAACATCAACTCGGTGCCGGACGAAGCCGTGATCGGTGTCGATATCCGCACCGTTCCCGGCATCCAGCATGCGCAGTTGAAGGCCGAGCTGCAGCGCCAGTTGGGCGACGAAGTGGAACTCGAAACCCTGCTCGATCTGGAAGCCGTATTTACCGAACCCACGCATCCGTGGATGCAGGAGGTGTTTGAGATCATGCAGCCCCTATTGGGCGTTCGGCCGCACCCGCGCGTGGCCACTTATTTCACCGATGCCGCCGCGCTCAATGTTGCTTACCACACGCCACCCACCGTCATTCTCGGTCCTGGGGAAGCGCAAATGGCGCACCAGACCAATGAATACTGTGTAACTGACCGGATCGCGCAGTCGGTTGCCGCTTACGAGGAAATCGCGCGGCGCTGGTGCAAGATTTGATGTCAGGGGAATCTTTCACCGCCACCACACCCGTACAGCGCATTACAGCGCTGCTTGATCACGAATCACTTGTTCATGGCCAGGTTCAGGCCCATGGTTCTCTGGTTTCGGGAACGGGCATGATCGGTGGGCGCGAAGTCACGATCATTGCCACCGACAGAAGCATGGCCGGCGGATCATTTGGTGTGGTGGAATCAAAGTCATGCGCCGAACTGCTGGAACAAAGCCGCTCTATGGGGCGGCCATTCATCATGTGTCTGGATTCAGCCGGCGTGCGCCTTGATGGGGGTCTCCCCGCCTTGGGCGCGTTTCGGCAACTCTATCGACACATGCTTGATGCGCGCCTCAGCGGATTGCCTTCACTGGCGCTGATAGGGCGGGACTGCTTCGGCGGCGCAAGCATGCTCGCCGCCACTTGTACCAAGCGTGTTTACTGCCAAGAATCCCGTCTCGCCATGTCAGGGCCAGCCGTCATTCAGGCGTTGGGAGGTTTTGCCGAACTTGACGCTACAGACTTCGATGCCGTTACCGCATTGATGGGCGGTGCGGCGCGAGCGAAGCTTCTTCACTCGGACCAACTGTGCGACGATTTCCCGGACGCGTTTCGCCTCGCTGCTCGCGCCTGGGTTGCAGAGTGTGGGCAGAGCGCACTGCCTTACCTGCAACGATGGCATACCCAGCTCGGTACCCGTTTGCTCGCGCAGGGCGTTGCACCGGCGGCACCGGGGAATACTTCGGGGGAATTGCCCGAAGTGCTTCGGGAGATCATTCCGCACGGAGTGAAAGTGCACAGGATGGACGGTGTGCTCATTGGTCGCAGCGATCAGTCTTCGACCAATGCTTTTTTCGGATTTATCGATGGCGCCGCAGTGGGTGCACTGGCGATCTGGACCCTGGCGGGAGAATGTCTTGCCCTGGCGGGCGAACGTGGTGATGTCGCAGTTACGGTTTTTCTTGATGCCCCGGGACAGGCGACCACGTTGCGTGATGAGCGTCTGATGATTTCAGAGTATGTCGCCCATCTTTCCCTGGTGTTGTCGTCCCTGCGCGAGCGCGGACATCGGGTCACATTGCAGATATTTGGAGATGCCGGCGGAGGCATCTATGTGGGCCTGGCAGCATCGGTTGGGCGCGTGGTTGCTTTGCCCGGTGCCAGCATTCGATTGTTGCCGCCGGCTGCGATGACATTGGTCCTCCGCCGCAACACCGAGTCCGGCAGCGTGGATGAATGCATGTCTGCCGGCGTCATTGATACACTGATTTAAACGGTCCATGACAGAAAACTTCTTTGCCGCAGTGGCGGCCGTGATTGATGCCGGACGCGAACAGACATTCCTGGAAACCGACGACGGCCGCAGCTACAGCCGAGCCCAACTGGCAAATCAATCGGCACAGTATGCGCACGCGCTGATCGAAGCCGGTGCCGCGCGTGGCGACCGTATTGCCGCGCAGGTCGACAAATCACCGGCCTCCTTATTTCTCTATCTGGCCTGCCTGCGTGCCGGACTGGTCTATTTGCCGCTCAATACGGCATACCAGCGCTCCGAGTTGGCCTATTTCCTGGGAGATGCCCAGCCCAAGGTAATCGTTTGCGCGCCACAGTCACTGGATCTGATGCGCGAACTTGCGCACGGACACACTCAGGTTCTTACGCTCGATGAGCAAGGAAACGGCACCCTGACGGACGCAACAGCAACCCAACCAGGAGAATTTGAAACCGTTGACGCCGGGCCGGACGATCTTGCCGTTATCATCTACACCTCGGGGACCACAGGGCGCTCCAAAGGAGCGATGGTGACGCATCGCAACTTGCAATCCAATGCTCGCGTTCTGGTGAACTGCTGGGGATTCAGCGATTGTGATGTTCTGCTGCACGCGCTGCCGGTGTTCCATGTTCATGGACTGTTCGTTGCCAATCACTGTGCGCTGCTGTCCGGTGCAAAAATGCTCTGGCATCGAAAGTTCGACGCAAAACGGGTCGTGCACGATCTTGCGCACGCCACGGTGATGATGGGTGTGCCCACGTTTTATACCAGGCTGCTGACGGAAACCGGATTCGGCCGCGAGGCCTGCCGCAACATGCGCCTGTTCATTTCCGGTTCGGCGCCCCTGCAGATGGAAACGTTCACGCAGTTTCACGCGCGCACGGGCCATACCATTCTGGAACGCTACGGCATGTCCGAAGCCGGCATGATCACCTCTAATCCGCTCAATGGAGAGCGTCGCGGCGGCACGGTCGGTTTTCCATTGCCGGGCGTGTCGGTCAGAGTGGCGGATGACCATGATCGATCGATGCCCGCCGGCGCCATCGGTGGAATTCAGATCAAGGGCGAGAACGTATTTGCGGGCTACTGGCAGATGCCGGAAAAGACCGCCGAAGAATTTACCGCGGATGGTCACTTTCGGACCGGGGATGTCGGCACCTTTGATGCCGACGGATATGTCTCCATCGTCGGGCGCGCCAAGGATCTGATCATCAGCGGGGGTTTCAATGTCTATCCGAAGGAAATCGAACTGGCGCTCGAAGCGCTGCCCGGTGTAGCTGAATCGGCGGTCATCGGCATCCCGCACGCCGATTTTGGCGAAGCCGTGATCGCGGTAGTGGTTGCACGCGCCGGAGCGCACCTCCATCCAGGCGAATTGATCGCGACACTGAAAAACAACCTTGCCAACTTCAAGGTGCCCAAGCAAATTCATTTGGTGAACGATCTGCCGCGTAACGCCATGGGCAAAGTGCAGAAGGCGGTTCTTCGTCAGCGCTTCAGCAATACTTGAACTTGTGCACTTGGGCGCACGCAGGTCTGTGTAGCGGCGACAAATCCATCCGCGCGATGCGCGACTGCACCGCGCCGGATGGCATAATCGAAACATAGTCGGAAACTGGGGAGATTCCATGCTGATCAGCAACCTCGAAATCGTACCGGGCAAACGCATCACGAAGCACCTGGGATTGGTCCAGGGCAGTACGGTTCGCTCCAAGCATGTCGGGAAGGACTTGCTCGCGGGACTGAAGAACATCGTCGGAGGGGAACTCAAGGGCTATACCGAGCTATTGCAGGAGGCGCGTCAGGAAGCCACCGATAGAATGCTCGAACAGGCCAAATCGGCCGGCGCCAATGCCGTGCTCAATATTCGCTTCTCGACCTCTTCCATTACCCAGGGTGCCGCCGAAATGCTGGCCTACGGCACTGCCGTGGTCCTGGAGTAACCGGGTCCGGGAACAAGAAAATGGCGCAATATCTCGATCTCATTCTTTTCCTGTTACTGCTGGTCGTCGGCTTTACCGTTGGCCGCATCGCCGAGCGCCGTCATTATCGCTCCATCGTCAAACGCGAAAAGGAGATGAGCGGTGTCCTGATATTCTCCAACCGTTTTCCACCGCTGAGCGGCAATCGGAGTCAGGCTCTGGTGACAGGTAGCGTGGTGGTCTCGGAAGACTACTTCAAGCGCGTGGTTTCGGGACTGCAAAGCATCTTCGGCGGGAGACTACGCGCTTACGAATCCTTGCTCGATCGCGCGCGTCGCGAGGCGGTGCTGCGAATGAAGCAGGAAGCGCGCGACAAAGGCGCCCGGATGATCGTCAACGTCAAATTTCAGACCTTTTCAATTCCCGGTCGTAATCGGAGAAGCTTCGGTGCGGTGGAAGTCATGGCCTATGGCACCGCCTTGACGTCAAATTAAGTCTGCGAAGCAGCGCCGCCGTGCCGTGAGGTATCAGAATCCCGAATTGCCCGAAGGAATCAACGTAAGCCGCTCCCAGCCGCTGCTTGATTTGTTGCGTCTGCTCGGAGGTCTTCTGGTGGCCGCGGCAATCGTTTTTACCGCACTGGGATTGCTGGCGGACAAACTCGCAAAGTACATTCCGTTTGCAACTGAACTGAAGGTGGCCGCGCGTTTCCCCGACGCACTTCCGGCACCCGGACCGGTAACGTCGTATCTGCAACAGCTCGCGGACCGGATTGCCGCCGCGCAGGAACTTCCTGAAGGCATGCGTATCAACGTGCACTACGTCGATGAGCCGACGATAAACGCTTTTGCCACTCTCGGCGGCAATGTGGTTTTGTTTCGCGGGCTGTTGAACAAGATGCCGAGCGAGAACGCATTGGCGATGGTCATCAGCCACGAGATTGCCCACGTAAAATTGCGCCACCCCATTGCTTCACTGGGCAGAGGGCTCGCGATCGGCATTGCACTGGCAACCCTCTCGGCGGGCGCGGGCGCAGACATCGCTGGCAATACACTGGGAAGTGCCGGCCTATTGACTGCATTGACTTTCAGCCGGTCGCAGGAGCGTGATGCCGACGCGGATGCGTTGCAAACCGTAGCGAAGTTGTACGGTCATGTCGCCGGCGCCGACCAGATTTTCCGGTTACTGCGGGAAGAAGGTAAAGAACAGATTGCCGACGTGCCGGCCTTATTACGCACCCATCCGCTCGATCAGGAGCGCATCAATGCCATCGGCCTTGCCGCTGCCACACAGGGCTGGTCGGCAAACGGAGAAACGATATTGTTACCAGAAGAGATTCGCCAACTGGTCAGGATTCAGAACTAGCGCCGGCAACTTTCCTAAAGCAATGTCCACACCATCCTGGTTGCAAGAATGAACAGGATGACGGCAAAGATCTTCTTCAGCTTGGGCACAGGCACGCTGTGTGCCATCCTTGCACCCCAGGGTACCGTGACTGATGTGCCGATGACGATTCCGATCAGTGCCGGCAGATAAACATACCCGATGCTCATCGCTGGCAGATGCTCCTTGCCCAGGCCCGTGACGATAAAGCCAATCGCCCCGGCCACGGCGATCGGCAGGCCGAATCCCGCGGACGTGCCGATGGCCTGACGCATCGGCACATTGCAAAGCGTCATCAGCGGGATGGTTATCACACCGCCGCCGACGCCGACCAGGCTGGAAATGACACCGACGATGATCGCCGCCAGACTCAGGCCTGCCTTGCCGGGAAGCTGCCGGGCCGGTTTCGGTTTCATATCGGCGAACATCTGCACCGCCGAGAAGTAAACAAAAACAACGAAAAAGATGGCGAGATACTTCGACCGGAGTTGGTCGGCCACCACCGTGCCGAGCAAAGTACCGAGGATCAATCCTGGCCCGGCGATCCGCACCATGTCCCAGCGCACTGCGCCGCGTTTGTGGTGCGCGAGAAAACTGGAAATCGAAGTGAAGACAATGCTCGCGAGAGATGTGCCCAGCGCCAGATGCAGCAAACGGTCTTCCGGAAAACCCTGCAAGGTGAACAAATACACCATCAGCGTGACCAGAATCAGGCCGCCACCGATGCCGAGCAGGCCGGCGAAGAAGCCGACGAACAGTCCCATCAACAGATAAGCGATCCACCATTCCATGACGCAGCCCGGCTACAGCAGCGTCATGATGAATTCGCCTTCCTGCGCGCTCATCGGTGTGATGGACAGTCGGTTGCCGCGTTGAAGCACGCGCAATGCCGCGAGTTGCGGATGCGAACGTAATTCCACCAGCCCGAGAACGCGGGTTTTCCTGACCAGAGTTACATCGACATTGAACCAGCGCGGCTGCGCGCGCGAGGCTTTGGGGTCAAAGTACTCGCTCTTGCTATCAAACTGGGTTGCGTCCGGATAGGCGCGCTTCGACACTTTGGCGATGCCCGCGATGCCGGGCTCCGGGCAACTCGAGTGGTAGAAAAACACGGCGTCACCGACCGCCATGTCGTCGCGCATGAAATTGCGCGCCTGATAGTTGCGCACGCCCCACCAGGCGGCCGTGTTGCATGGAGATCGCGCCAGTTCATCAATGCCAAAGACCCCGGGTTCGGATTTCATCAACCAGTATTTCATGATCGCACCACCATCAGCCGGTTACGCGAAAAAATAGAGTTCCGGTGTTCCGGAACTCCATCGGATTGTCGAACATAAGCAACCGGAGCAGCGAATGCGTCCGCGCATGAACGCGAAAAGGGTGCCCCCCGCGATTCCCATCAGGCCGGCATCTTGAACCTGGAGTTCAAGGCGGTCGCTTTCCGAGCACATCAGGCGCTTCCGCGGGGGACGCGCACAACAGCGCTACTTTAGGCAGCAACCAAACTGATTAACATTGGTTCAAAGAATTACAGCCTGACGAACACCGCAGGGGACATTGACTCGCGTCAGAACAACTCGTCCTGACCGTTGATCGACTTGTCGATGGTTTCCTGCATGCGGGAGATTCTACGCTTAAACTCCCCGACATCAAGCCCGCCGCCTACGCGCGCGGACAGGAGTTCGTGCGTAATGTTCAGCGCGGCCATGATCGCAATGCGCTCAACGCCGATGACTTTTCCGGCGTCGCGAACATCGCGCATCTTGTTATTCAGGTATTCAACGGCTTTGGTCAGGTCCTTCTGTTCGTCCTCGGTACAGGCGATGCGAAACTCGCGCCCCATGATGCTTACGTCGAGGCCCCCCTTGGTCTGGGTTGTCATTCCGTACCTTCGGGAATCTCGCTGAGCAATGCTTCGAGACGCGTTTTGGCCACGTCCACCTTGCCGGACAGGCGTTTGTTCTCAATTTGAATCGAAGCCAAGTCTTGCCGCAGCCGGGAATTGTCCTTGCGCAGTTCTTGCGTTAATTGGACGAGCTGATTGATCTTCTCGTCGAGGGTTGTAAGCTCGGCTTCCATGATCGCACTATAGTTATAAAAAGCGTGATAAGTCAACTGCTAACAGATTTTTCTGAATGTGCTTTGACATCCACCAGCCGGCCATGCGCAGTCACTAAAGTCAGGTCCGCCCACGCCGGTGCTCTGATCTGCCCGCCCGGGTTTTTCGCCGGACCGGGTTTTCATCGGTTAGAATCCAAGCACGTTCTCGGGTGCTCCGACCGACTATCTTCGGCGGGGTCAAACGGGAAACAGGTGCGCGCTTGCCAGTGATTGATCCGGCGGTGCAATTCCTGTGCTGCCCCCGCAACGGTAAGCGATTGTAGGGGCGTGTCACGATGCCACTGTGAAAGTCGGACGGAATCATTGACCGCTTCATGGGAAGGCGACACGCCCGACGCGCAAGCCCGGATACCGGCCCATTGGACGCAAACGGAGATTCCGCGCGGGGCGGGCATCCGGTGGCGGCTTGTCCTTCACCAGCCTTTTGCTCGCCTTTACCTGGCGGGACTCCCTTTTCAAAAATCGCGCATGCGGTGGGCGTGTGCACACTAGGGAGTGGCAATGAAAAACCAGCGAATCCATGTTCTATCGATCAGTTTGTTAGTCAGCGCGAGCGCTTATGCGCAAGAAACGGCGGTCCTGTCAGTTGACGAGGTTGTCGTGACGGCAACCCGATTTCAAGACTCTTACTCCGACAAGCCGGCGAGCGTCACGGTGATTTCTTCGGACGACATCCGTCGTTCTCCGGCGCGCACCGTTCCCGAATTGTTGTCCTACCAGGCCGGCGTTGCAGGCAGGGACTTGTTCGGCAACAACGGCGCGCAGGCGAGTGTGGATCTGCGCGGCTTTGGTGCCGCCGCAGCGCAAAACACCCTGATTCTGGTCGACGGGCGGAGGCAGAACGATATCGATATTTCCGGCGTGCAATGGTCTTCCATTCCGCTGGACTTCATCGAGCGCATAGAGATCGTGCGCGGCAGCGGCGCGGTCCTGTACGGCGATGGCGCGGTATCGGGAGTCATCAACATCATCACCAGGAAACCAGGCAGTACGGGAAACCAGGGTTCGCTTGCGCTGGGCGCGGGAAGTTTCGAGACTTATACGGCGCGAGCCGATGGCGAATTGGCGGCCGAGTCGGCCGGATTGCGACTGGGCGGATCCTACTTCGATTCGCAAGGCTATCGCGAAAACAACCGCAATATTCAATCCGCAGCATTCGCGGACGCAAGATGGCGTCTGGGTGGCGACGAGTTATCGCTGCGCTTTTCCGGTGCGAGCCAGAATCTGCGCCTGCCGGGGGGCCGCGCTGTGCAGCCCAGCATCGGTCAGAATCAGCTTGAAACGGACCCCCGTGGAGCCACCACGCCAAAGGACTATGCAAAACGCGACGATGGTTCGCTGCAATTTGACTGGTCGCGTGGCGGTGACGGGTTGACCGGAATACTTGGTCTGTCCTATCGCCGCAAAGAACAGGTTTCCTATTTCGATTTCAGTGGTTTCCCCGATTATCGCGAAGTGGCGCTGGATGTTCTTGCGATTACGCCGCGGCTGCGCTTCGATCATTCCATGTTGGCAATTACGGGAAATCTGGTTTTGGGATTTGACTGGTATCGCTGGGACTATCAATTGGCACAGGCGAGTTCGGCGGCAGCTATCGGGCAGCCCATCCATCGCGTGGACGCAAGCCAGGAGAATCGTGCCCTGTACGCGCTGGAGACTTTGTCGCTTGGGCCGAATACCACGCTCTCGGGAGGTGCGCGGGTGGAGTGGTTCAATATCGAAGCCACCGATGCTTTCGATCCCACCGCTCCCAACCCCTCGTTTACCAATGGTGGCTCGCCGCAGGGAGAGCAGAAAGAGCGGCAGCACGCGCTGGAGCTCGGTCTTCGGCAAACCTTTTTCGATCGGTGGTCGGCATATGGGCGTGGTACGCGCGCCTTTCGCTTTGCCACGGTGGATGAACTGTACGAGGGATCAGCAAGCTTCGAGCAGGAATTCCAGTTCCTGCGGCCGCAGACCTCGCTTACATATGAGACCGGTCTGGACTGGAAGTCCGCGCGCTCAAGCGCACGCATGGGCGTGTTTCGCACCGACATCAAGAACGAGATTCATCTCGATCCATTCAGTTTCGGCACCGGCAACACCAATCTCGCGCCGTCGCGACGACGCGGCATCGAACTCGAGCTCGCCACACGGCCAACACCGCGCGGCGATCTTCGCCTGGTCTATACCTATACCGAGGCGGAGTTTCTGCAAGGCAGCATCGCCGGTGGTACCACCAGCATCGCCGGGAAAATCGTGCCTCTGGTCGCTCGCCATCGCGCCAGCCTGAGCGCCGGATTCGCGCTGAGCGAACAACTCCGAGTCGATGCCGTGTCGAGCTACGTTAGCAGCCAATACATGGAAAACGATGAAGAAAACGATTTCGGAACCCAGATTCCCGCTTATTCCGTGACCGACGTGCGGCTGGGATATGACCTCAAACGGCTGAGCCTGGAACTGGCGGTTACGAACTTGTTCGATGAACAGTATTACAGCTACGCCGTCACCAGCATTTTCACGCCCGGCCGGTTCAGCGCCTATCCGCTGCCCGGCCGCGGTGCCCAGTTGTTACTGAAACTACCGCTCGCGCAGTAGTCGAGTCAGGGTTCCCGCATCGCTGGATCGCAAACTATGGCAGCGGATTCAATGATGCGGGCACGACGGATGCACTTGCCGGTTTATCCGGCTGGGCGTAGTCTCGTGGTTGATTTCCCTCCCGATTCCGGGAAACCCACTACGCGAGGAGAACTCCATGTCGATCTGCAAGACTTCAGGAAGCTGTTTATTGGCGGCGTTTGCCGCCGTTGTACTTTGCACCACTCCGGCACTGGCCAGACAAGACAAGGTTGGCAAAGGCGAGGGCGTCGTAGATATCGTCGCCTGGCCGGGCTACATCGAGCGCGGCGAAACCGATAAAGGTTTCGACTGGGTGACCGGATTCGAGAAAGCGACCGGCTGCAAAGTGCGCGTCAAAACCGCCGGTACCTCGGATGAAATGGTTGCCCTGATGAATGAAGGCGGATTCGATCTGGTCACCGCTTCGGGTGACGCCAGCATGCGACTGATTTCCGGAAAGCGGGTACAGGAAGTCAACATCAGCCTGATCCCGAGCTACAAGAGCATTGATCCGCGCTTGCAGAAAGCCCCCTGGCACACCGTTGGCGGCAAGCATTACGGCGTGCCCTATCAGTGGGGCTACAACGTGCTCGCGTACAACACAAACGTGTTCAAGACGCCGCCGAAAAGCTGGGAAGTGGTGTTCAAGGAAATGAAACTCGACGACGGAAAATCGAACAAAGGCCGAGTGCAGGCCTTCGATGGCCCGATCTATATTGCCGATGCGGCGATGTATTTGATGCACAACCAACCCGATCTGGGCATCAAGAATCCGTACGAGCTCGACGAAAAGCAATACAAGGCGGCGCTTGAGTTACTGCGCGGGCAACGCAAAATTGTGTCGCGCTACTGGCACGACGCCATGGTGCAGATCGACGATTTCAAGAACGAAGGCGTGGTGGCGTCTTCCGCCTGGGGCTTCCAGGTGAATCTGTTGCGCGGGGATAAAAAACCGATCGCCAGCGTCGTTCCTCGGGAAGGTGCGACCGGGTGGGCTGATACCACCATGATGCATGCAGACGCCAAACACCCGAACTGCGCTTATATGTGGATGGAGCATTCGGTAAGCCCGAAACTGCAAGGCGATCTGGCGGCCTGGTTCGGCTCGGTGCCAGCCGTGCCGGCCGCGTGCAAGGGCAATGCACTGCTGAGCGACAAGGGCTGCGAAACCAATGGTGCTAACGAGTTCGAGCGTATCTGGTTCTGGCGCACGCCGGTTTCGGATTGCGGCGGTGGCCGCACTTGCGTGCCCTACTATCGCTGGGTCACGGACTACATTGCGGTCCTCGGCGGACGATAGACGCCAGCGCGTCTGAATATGACTTTGAACGGGCCGCTTGATCGCGGCCCGTTTCATATGTGAAATTCGAGCTATGACCCCAGTCAGCGTACCCGCCGTTAGTTTCGCCAGCGTGTCCCGTGCCTTTGGCAGCGTCAAGGCGGTAGACGAAGTTTCCTTTGAAATCCGCGACGGCGAATTTTTCTCCATGCTCGGGCCCTCCGGCTCGGGCAAGACCACTTGCCTGCGCCTGATTGCGGGATTCGAGCAACCCGATGCCGGACAGATCAGCGTTCACGGCGTCAACGTCGGGCGGGTGCCGCCTTACGAGCGCGACGTCAATACGGTGTTCCAGGATTACGCACTGTTTCCCCATATGACGGTTTCGGAAAACGTAGAGTACGGGCTCATGATTCGAAAGGTGCCCGCCGATGAGCGCCGGCGCCGCTCGCAGGAGATGCTGAAGCAGGTGAAGCTTGAGGACATGGGGCGCCGCAAGCCCAGTGAGCTTTCCGGCGGTCAGCGTCAGCGCGTCGCGCTGGCACGCGCGCTCATCAACCGGCCGGCCGTGCTGTTGCTCGACGAACCGCTGGGCGCGCTGGACCTGAAGCTGCGCGAGCAGATGCAGGAAGAGCTCAAGGCCTTGCAGCGCCAGGTCGGCATCACCTTCGTGTATGTGACGCACGATCAGAGCGAAGCGCTCGCCATGAGCGACCGCCTGGCCGTTTTCAATCGAGGCCGCATTGAGCAGATCGGCGCGCCCGCGGACGTGTACGAAAAACCCGCGACGGTTTTCGTCGCCGGCTTTGTCGGCGTTTCCAATGTGTGTACGGCGGATCTGGCGCGGCGCCTTTCCGGCTCACCACAGCCGTTCTCGATTCGTCCCGAGAAAATTGTCTTTGTACCTGGTTTGGAGCCGGCGCCCGAGGGCTGGATTAGTGTGGCCGGCAATGTACGCGCGAGTACCTATCACGGGGCGACCACCCGGTACGCCGTGGCGCTCGATGGTGGCGGTGAACTCACGGTCATGCGCCAGAACGGCGCCGATGCGTCCCCGGCGCCACAGCCGGGCGAGCGTGTACTCCTGCGCTGGGAGCGGCGGCACAATCAAGCGCTCGTGGAAGGGCTATGAGTGCGGCGGGCCGATGAGCACGATCGTCCATCCGACAACATTTTCCCGCCTGTCGTCCGCGCTCTACCTGCATCCGCGGCTGCTGCTCTTGCTGCTGCTCGCGCCGCCGCTGATCTGGCTGGGCGTGATCTATGTCGGTTCGCTGTTGGCCTTGCTGATGCAGAGCTTTTTCTACATCGACGAATACTCCGGCGTCGTGGTGCGCGAGCTTTCCCTGGCCACCTACCGGCAACTTTTTACCCTTGCCAATGGCGACATTTTTCTGCGCACCACGCTGATGGCGGCTGCCGTCACGCTCGCTGCGGCGCTGATTGCGTTTCCGATCGCCTACTACATGGTGCGCTACGCCTCGCTGCGCATGAAGGCCGCGCTTTATTTGGCGGTGATGCTGCCGTTGTGGTCGAGTTATCTGGTGCGCGTTTACGCCTGGAAACTGATTCTGGCGAAGGAAGGCGTGCTCACCTGGGTCGCGCAAGCGTTTCACATCGGCTGGCTGCTTGATGCGCTGCTGGAGTTGCCGGTCATCGGTGGCACATCGCTGTCGCTGTCCTACATCGGCAGCTTCATTGTTTTTCTCTATGTGTGGCTGCCGTTCATGATTCTGCCGATCGTCGCGGCTCTTGAGCGGGTACCGGTCACCCTGGTCGAAGCCTCCGCCGATCTGGGCGCGCGGCCGCGGGAAACCTTCCGCCGGGTTATTTTTCCGCTGGCGATTCCCGGCGTGGTCGCCGGATCGATATTCACCTTTTCGCTGACCCTCGGCGACTACATCATTCCCGGCATCGTCGGCAACTCACGACCTTTCATTGGCCAGGCGGTGTACCAGTTCCAGGGAACGGCCGGCAACATCCCGCTCGCGGCGGCCTTCACCATCGTCCCGATCGTCGTCATGGCGATTTATCTTGTCGTTGCGCGTCGCATGGGTGCATTCAATGCGCTCTGAATCGGCAGGATCTGCGGCCGGGGCTCGTCGCGGCGGCCAGGCGGGCATCGGCCTGAAAATGGGCGCGCTGTTCGGCGTGTTGTTTCTGCACCTGCCGCTGCTGTTTATCGTGCTCTACGCCTTCAGCACGGAGGAGAGCAGTTTCGCGTTTCCGCCGCCGGGACTGACCACGAAATGGTTCGCCGTCGCGTGGGCAAGGGAAGACGTGCGCGCCGCGCTCTCACTGTCTTTGCAGGTGGGGATTATCTCCACCCTGGTCGCCATGGTGCTGGGCACGCTTGCCGCCGCGGCCGTCTGGCGCTCGCGGTTTTTCGGGCGCGAAGCGATTTCGCTGCTGCTCATCCTGCCGATCGCGCTGCCCGGCATCATCACCGGCATCGCGCTGCGCTCGGCGCTCAATCTGCTCGAAATCCCGTTCAGCTTCTGGACCATCGTCATCGGCCACGCGACGTTCTGCATCGTGGTGGTTTACAACAATGTGCTGGCACGTTTCCGACGCTCATCACCCGCGCTGATCGAGGCCTCGATGGATCTCGGTGCCAACGGCTTCCAGACTTTCCGCCATATCGTTCTGCCGAATATCGCCACCGCATTGCTGGCTGGTGGCATGCTCGCATTTGCGTTGTCATTCGATGAAGTTATCGTCACCACATTTACCGCCGGCCAGGAATCCACGCTGCCGATCTGGATGCTCTCCGAGCTGATCCGTCCGCGTCAGCGTCCGGTTACCAACGTGGTTGCGGTGTTCGTCATCGCGGTCACGTTCATTCCCATTTTGCTGGCGTTTTATCTCACCCGCGACACCCATGACGCAGCGGGTAGTGGAAAATAACAACCCATTCCGAATCGCCCATTACCAGGAGCCCAAGAATGCAGACGAAGCTACTCATCAACGGTCAACTCATCGCCGGCGCCGGCGCCGGCGCGGCGCTCGATGTCATCAATCCCGCCACCGCAACGTCGATTGTGAAAATAGGCGAAGCCTCGCCGGACCAGGTCAATCAAGCCGTGGAAGCCGCGCGCGCGGCCTACAAGACCTGGGGCCATACCACGCCGCAGGAGCGATCGCTGCTGTTGCTCAAACTCGCCGACCGCATCGAACAGAACGCCGAAACCTTCGCCGCGCTCGAATCGCTCAACTGCGGCAAACCCAAGGCGCGCGCGCTGGCCGATGAAATGCCTGCCATCGTTGATTGCTTCCGCTATTTCGCCGGTGCGGCGCGCTGTCTGCATGGCAGTGCCACCGATGAATACCTGGCTGGCCACACCAGCATGATCCGGCGCGATCCCGTTGGCGTGGTGGCCCAGATCACGCCTTGGAATTACCCCCTGATGATGGCAGCGTGGAAGCTCGCGCCTGCGCTGGCGGCCGGCAATACCGTGGTCATGAAGCCTTCCGAACTGACGCCGCTTACGACGCTGAAACTCGGTGAAATACTGGCCGAGTTGTTTCCGGCCGGCGTGGTCAATATCGTTCATGGCCGCGGTGACCATGTGGGTTCGCCGCTCATCAACCATGCCGGCGTGCGCATGATCTCCGTGACCGGCAGCATCGCCACCGGGCAGAAGGTTTTGCAGGCGGCGCAATCGACGCTCAAGCGCACCCATCTCGAACTCGGTGGCAAGGCACCGGTGATTGTATTCGACGACGCCGATCTCGACGCCGTGGTGGCCGGGTTGCGCACCTTCGGTTACTACAATGCGGGCCAGGACTGCACCGCCGCCTGCCGCATTTACGCGGGCGCAAAAATCTACGACAAGCTGGTGGCGGATCTCGGCGCCGCAGTAAAGTCGATCAAGTATGGTCAGCCGGAGGGCACCGAATCCGAAATTGGCCCGCTTATCAGCGCCGCGCATCAGCAGCGCGTCGCGGGCTTTGTCGCGCGCGCACTGGAATCAAGGCACATGGAGGCCGTAGCCGGTGGCGCCGTAGCCAGCGGCAAAGGATTTTTTTATCAGCCCACGGTTGTGGCCGGCGCATTGAACAGCGATGAAATTGTACGCAAGGAAGTATTCGGCCCGGTGGTTTCCGTGACCCGGTTCAAGGACGCCGGCGAAGCCATCACCTGGGCCAACGACTCCGACTATGGCCTGGCCTCCTCGGTGTGGACGCGCGATGTGAGCCGCGCCATGAAAGTCGCCAGTCAACTCGAATACGGCTGCACCTGGATCAACACCCACTTCATGCTGGCGAACGAGATGCCCCACGGCGGCATGAAAATGTCCGGTTACGGCAAGGATATGTCGATGTACGGCCTGGAGGATTACACCGTCACGCGGCATGTCATGGTCAACCTGGGCTGAGGGCACGGGAAATACTTGACGCAAAGCGCGCAAAGAATAAAGCCCGAAACGGAAAATCAAAGGCTGAAGTTATCCGCTCAGGCAGGGACCGGGATTCTCCGGGTGCCGGGCACTTGAACATGGCTTGCCGTTTGCGCTTGAACCCGATTCATGTTTTACGCATCCCTGTGCGGCGCTCGCCTGCTTCAGGTTGAGCAGTTCGGTTTTCCGGCAATGAATGTTATCTTGCCGCCATGCCATCCATGACCAGCACCCAGCTCTATATACGTCTACTTCGTTACGTCAAACCGTACTGGGGTGTTTTTGCGTGTTCGATCTTCGGCATGCTGATAACCGCGGCCACCGAAGTCGCGCTGCCTGCTGCGATCAAACCGTTTCTCGATGGCACGTTTGTCCAGAAAGATCCGTTCCTCATCAAATGGGTGCCCGTAATCCTGGTGCTGATTTTCCTGTTTCGCGGACTCGGCGCGTTCATCGGTGCCTACGCCAGTGCCTGGGTCGGGAACAAAGTGGTTCTGGATCTGCGCGACGCCATGTTCCGCCGCATGCTGGCGCTGCCGCTCGGTTACTTTCACGACAACACCAGCGGCAACATGATGTCCAAGTTCACATTCGACGCGGCGCAGGTCACCGGTGCCGCCACCAATGTCGTCACCGTGCTGGTCAAGGACACGGTGACCCTGCTCGGCCTGCTCGCCTACCTGCTGTATGTCGACTGGAAGCTCACCCTGATCTCGCTCATCATGGTGCCGCCGATCGCGGTCGTGGTGCGCTATTTCAACATCCGCCTGCGCAACATGAGTCGCAGCACCCAGAGCGCGATGGGCGACATGACCCAGGTGCTGCAGGAAACCATCGAATGCAACAAGGTGGTGAAGATTTTTGGAGGGCAGGAATACGAAGCGCAACGCTTTGCCGCGAGCAGCAACCGCTTGCGCGGCTTCACCATGAAACAAACCGCGGCGGCTGCCGGCAACGTGCCGATCGTACAAATGCTCGCCGCGCTGGCCGTCGCCGTGGTGGTTTACTACGCCACCATCCAGGCGCAGTCGGACACCACTACGGTCGGGACGTTTGTCTCCTTCCTGGCCGCGATGCTGATGCTTACCGCGCCATTGAAGCGCCTGACCGGCGTTGCCGAACATCTCCAGCGCGGCCTGGCCGCAGCCGAGAGCGTATTTGCCTTGATCGACGAGGAGCCTGAAACCGACCAGGGCGGCGTAGCGCTTGAGCGTGCGCGCGGTGACATCCGCTTCGACAACGTCAGCTTTCACTATCCGGCCGCAGAGACGGCCGCGCTGCGCAATGTAAGCCTGGAGATTCGAGCCGGGGAGACCATCGCGCTGGTCGGCTCCAGCGGCGGCGGTAAAACCACTTTCGCCAATCTGGTGCCGCGCTTCTACCATCCGGACGCCGGAACCCTGGCGATTGACGGCCACGACATCGAAACCATTTCTCTGGCCGCTTTGCGGCGAAACATCGCACTGGTGAGTCAGGAAGTTGCGTTGTTCAACGACACCGTCGCCGCGAATATCGCCTACGGACAAGCTGCCGGCGCAGACCGGTCAGCCATCGAACGCGCCGCCGAAGCCGCGCACGCGCTCGAATTCATCCGCGCCATGCCGCAGGGATTTGACACTTTGATCGGCGAAAATGGCGTCAGACTTTCCGGCGGCCAACGCCAGCGCCTGGCCATTGCGCGCACGATACTCAAGGACGCTCCGATACTGATCCTGGACGAAGCGACCTCGGCGCTGGATTCGGAATCCGAAAAACATGTGCAGGACGCGCTCGAATACCTGATGCGCGGGCGCACCACCATCGTCATTGCCCATCGTTTGTCCACCATCGAAAACGCGGATCGCATCGTCGTGCTCGATCACGGCGCGATCGCGGAAGTGGGAACGCACGCCGAACTCCTGGCCCGCAATGGCACTTACGCCCGGTTGCACGCAATCCAGTATTCCCTTGGCAACTAAGTTTGGCTAGAAGGGAACGCTTAGTTATTGGCGTTTCCATACATCAAGACGGTAGTTCTCCCTTCTCCCCCGGGACAAGGGCACACTTGAAGCGGAGCAGAAGGGCGGGGATGAGGGAAGGGTTTTGTTACCGACCCAGACGAAACCTGGATGAACCATAATTTGAGACCGATACTCGTAAGCCTAATCGTAGCCCTGTGTCTTTCGTGCACCGCTTTCGCCGGCACGTTCCAGGATTTCGAGAGTGGCATTGCGGCGCCAAAGACAGCCTCCGATACCAGCAGCAACCAGCAAACTTCCGGCGTTCAACACGGAGGATCAACTTGGTTCGAGGCCCTTCTGAATCTTCTGGTAGTTGGCTTCTCCGAAGCAGAAGCCTATTCCGAAGGTGCCGCGCCTGTTGACACCCTGACATGGTTGCAGCAACGAAAATCCGGCGAAGCGCAGATGAGTGTCATCCGCCTCGACGCCGGTTACCAGTGTCTGCGCTCCGATGTCAACGGCCGCGACGCCGGCCTCGAAATCGGCCTGCGGCACTATGCGTTGCATCACCGCTCAACGCGGCTCGATGAACGACATCCGGCCGACGTCCTGCGAATGGACCAGACTCACCTGTTGTTGCGAGGAGCAACCCAGCCCGGTGTAGAACTTGCATTTGGTATCGGCGCGCTGGTCATTGAAGGCGATAGCCGAAACTCCGGCCCGTCTCTGACCATTCCCATGAAATGGCGCGTCTTTGATTGGGGCGCTGTGGAATTTCGCCCCGCGTGGGCGGAGATCAATGGTCATCGCGTGTCCGATTACGACCTCGCTATCGGCTGGCTTGGCCGCTTCGCAGGACTGCGCGCGGGTTATCGCCACATTGCCGCACACGACAGCCCCGCACTGCGCGGGCCGTATCTGGGCTTGTCACTTTACTACTGACGGCGCGGGAAGACTTCGTCACCGCACTCTTCCCGTCGCTCGTCGTGCATGGGCGGTAACCATGCAGTCTCCAAGTGGAGCGGACGGGTAAAAGCGGCCCGTCCGTTCACCAAGACGTTCGGCCGCATAGCCAGCAGCCCGTTACGTTGGAGTTCTTGACATCATAATTCCTCTGTTGGTACTCTCTCCAACATGAAGGCAACGCTGCTGGTCCGAAACCGCATCGTCTATTCCGAGGTCTCGTTCGCCGAACTCGTGCTGTGGCAGCTGCCGGCCCCAGTTGAAGGTTCGAAGCATCGGTTCAAGTACCGCTTGGCTTACGTCGTGAACGGCGTCTGCGTCGTACGTTACGACAACGAACGTCGTAAAGGCGATCATCGTCATTTCGGAAGCAAAGAAACTGAATACGGTTTCGTAAACGCAGAGCAGCTGGTCGCCGACTTCCAGAAAGACATTGCGAGGTGGAACCGTGAAAACCGTAATCCTTGATGTCCGGGCACCGGCAGAATCGATGGCCGATTTCGTGCAGGGCTGGAAATCTGGAAAAAGCCAAAAGGTTGCTCGAATCAGCTTCGCCACCCCGGAGTTGTTGTGGGAGGTTCTAACCGCAAAGCGATGGGAGCTTCTCAAAGCGCTGTGTGGTGCGGGTCCAGTATCGATTCGAGAGGCGGCGCGGCGCGTGGGCCGCGACGTGAAAGCAGTTCACGGTGATGTCACCGCTCTACTGAACGCCGGGCTTGTGGAGCGCACCGACAGCGGAGCGATCGAATTTCCGTACGAAGCAGTGAAGGTCGAATTCATGCTGCAAGCCGCGTAGCAGAGCTTGAATTCGGCCTAACACATAAGGATTGAGATGACTCGAAGAGTCGGTTCAATCCGCTGTTCAAGAGGCCCGGAACATGAGAGCGGGTCTGTCTTGGCAAGATCAATACCGACCGTCATAATCGTCATGGACTTCCCCTTTCGAGACCGTTGATGTTTGTGCCCAAAACGATCTTGGCACATCGATGCCGCGTCGCTTCCTCGCCACATTTGCGGGACGGGGAAGTCCCTTT
>JANLTJ010000223.1:0-3138 GCA_031362885.1 Betaproteobacteria bacterium | reverse complement strand
AAGACGTAATTGAAAACGCCACACCGGAAAAACCCTTCCGCCTGGTGGCCGCGCCGGCGCGCACCTTTCTCAATTCCACCTTTACCGAGACGCCAAGCTCACTCAAGCGCGAAAAGCGCCCCACCGTGCTGATGCATCCCGAAGATTGCGCTGCGCTGAGTGTGGCCGAGGATGCGCGGGTGCGCATCGGCAACGAACGCGGCGAAGTGGTCGTCCATGTCGAGCCGCGCGATGGACAGCAGCGTGGCGTGATCGTGGTCGAAGGCATCTGGCCGAACCGCAATTTCGAAAACGGTATAGGCATCAACGCGCTGACCAGCGCCGATCCCGGATGGCCAAACGGCGGCGCCGCGTTTCACGACACGGCGGTTTGGGTGCGGCACATAAACTGAGTACTTACTTGTACCTGTCTCTTAATTTCTGCGCATTTGGCCCTACATTTGCCGCGTACTCCGCATGCTATAGTGTTTCTGATTGGACTCACAGAATCTGCTCGGAATCTGACATGACCTGCCGTACCTGCGGACTTGACCTCCAAGAGTGACGCAATCTCCCTACAAGAGTGCGCCGATTACGGAAGCTGTAATCGAAATTAAATTCGCGAATCCTTTGAGCGAAGATTTGTTTGCGAGCGTAAGTAGAAAATTCAATAAGCACTATCTAAAGCATCAGAATGTCCAGAACCTGAGTGTCGCAGTACAAATTCCCACGAATCAGACAGAAACACCTAAGACCGCGATAGATAAGGAGTTAGGCCATCGACTTTCTTCTGAAGATATGACGGAATTAATAGTTCTTTGGCCCTCGACTTTTATGGTTTCGCAACTCGCTCCGTATCCAGGGTGGGACGTCTTTTTCCAGAGATTTGTTAGAGACTGGGCGATTTGGAAAAGGAACGTCAACTTCAGAGAAGTTAGCCGAATTGGAGTGCGATATATCAACCGCATTGATATTCCAAAGTCAAAGGATGGAAAGCCTTTGGAATACGAAGCGTATCTAAATGTCTATCCAAAGGTGCCTGATATATTGGGGCCTGTTAATGCATATGCTGTACAAGCTGGGTTCCCGATTGAGGACATCCGTTGTCAATTGACATTGAATTCGGCAGTGGTGGCCGCGCCGATACTCGATCACGTGTCCTTTGTTATGGATCAGGACATAGCACGAGAAATCGATCCGCCGCAAAGCGATGAAGCCATCTTTGCATTACTAAACGCGATTCGAATAAAGAAAAACGTGGTGTTTGAATCTTGCATTAGTGATCTTGCTAGGAGTCTTTTCGAGAGATGAATGACAAGTCAATTCAAGCGCGTTCAGTCAGCGCGACCCTAAGCAATACTGCACAACCAAATTTCAAGCCGCATGCTCTGAACAAGGCAATGTTTTCCGCGTTCAAATTTTCGGCCGGCGGGCTAGCGCAAGAATTTGGCATTCCTAGCGAGTCAAATGCGGCGGTGTTTGACGAAGAACAACGGGCTATTGAAAACCACATTCATGCTTTGGTTAACCCACCGTCTCCCGCATCGCTTACTAATTGGACAGTCGACAAAACGCTTGAAGAGCAACTTTTCGACGCGACTGCAAACGTAAAGATATTGACTTCTCACGTTGCAATGCATTTAGATCGTGAATGGTGCGAAAAATTGTTTCACCAGCTCGACTCAATGCATGACCTTGCTGAATGGGAGTCGGGCGATAAGCCCATACGGCAAGCGTCTTTTGCGACGTTCCTTAAGGCCATTGTTCAACTTAAGCCACTTCGTCGGCCCGGGCTTGGGCTGTCTTATGGAGGTAATCTCATTGCGGCATGGACTAGGGAGCTTGATCGACTGACAATCGAATTCTTTCCAGATGATCGCGTGAGGTGGGTAATCGCACGTCGTTATGATGATGAGATAGATCGCTTTGCCGGACAATCAGCAGTATTTCGTCTTCGTGAAGGACTAGCACCTTACCACCCAGAAAATTGGTTCGCTGAATGAAAAAGAAGGGGGCAAATCTTCCCGATGAAGATCACGTTATGCGCTATGTCCCATGGTCAAGGCTTCGGAGGGATGAGAACGAACATGTGATTGGCTTCCTAGGGCAGGCGTTTGAACTAAGATCTGATGAATCGGAGCTTTCGGTAAATTGGTTGGAATATTTTGACGGAGATAAAGATCGACGAATACGAGAGTCAGTAAGGGTTTTACGCAACAGCAGAAAAGTGGGTTCTAAGAGTGCGTACGGTATCGGCAATGTCGGGCAAATCAAGCGTATTTGCGAAGCTGGCGGCACCCAAGTCCGAATCGTATATGCCCCGGAGGAGAACAATCTCGCACATTCGGTAATACGCCGCCTTCCGAGAGATGACTCGAGTCTTCTCGAAGCACTGGCAGCCGATGCATTTACAGAGTTGGTGCATGACTCTGCACTGGGTAAAGGGTAGGACTACAGTAGCAACATGACGTAGCGCAGGCAGGAGCCACGTATTTGGTGTCAGGCTCTTGTTTTATGAGTCGATTACTTTTTCGTAACGACCCGGGATAAGCTGTCGGCGTCGGCTCCCACCCTCCCCTACTTCGCGAACAGACCCTCTGGATTTTCGAAAGCCTTGAACTCGATCGCGTTGCCGCAGGGGTCGAGGAAGAACATCGTGGCCTGCTCGCCGACTTCGCCCTTGAAGCGGATATGCGGCTCAATGATGAACTGGATGCCCGCCGCCTTGAGTTTGTCCGTCAGTTTTCGCCATTCACCCATTGGCAGCACCAGACCGAAGTGACGCACCGGCACATTGTCGCCATCGACGATGTTGGTGTCGCGGCGCCAGGTTTCAGGTGACAGGTGCGCGACAATCTGGTGGCCGTGGAAATTGAAATCGACCCACTCGGGCGATGATCGGCCTTCTGGGCAGCCAAGCAGTTCGCCGTAGAACGCTCGCGCCCTGGCGAGGCTGTTCACCGGAAAGGCAAGATGGAAAGGGTGCATCGCGCTCATTTGGAGACACGCCTGCGGTAAGCCTCGATGAAGGAGTCCGCTTGCGCGGCATCGCGGTTTACCGCCGCGACGACTTCCGCGCACACGGTGTCGATGTAACCGAGCATTTGTTCGACGCCGCCAAACGCGAGCTTCTGGACATACTTGACCCCGGGATTTCGG
>JANLTJ010000218.1:0-3294 GCA_031362885.1 Betaproteobacteria bacterium | reverse complement strand
ATTACCGAGGAATATGATCTGCAACTGTATACCCGGCGCCTGAATGAATGGCGCACCGACTACGGTTCCGCCGGTTACTGGAACCGTCGCGTCGGAGGCGCGGTTCTGGCGTCTGACGCCCTATGCACGCTGGATTTCATGTTGCCGGCGTTTTTTCCGGATCGCGCGGCACGCTGACATACCCGCACATCCTCACTACTTGTCGGAGACTCACATGAGCCAGTTTCTTCTTTACCAGCAGGATGGAGCGGTCGTCACCCTGACCATGAACCAGCCCGACGTGCGCAACGCCCTGACTGGCAACAGCGCCGCAGCGGAATTCGTTGCAGCCTGCGGGCGCATCTCGGCGGATAACAGCGTCAAGGCGGTCATCGTTACCGGCGCCGGGCCGGTGTTTTCCTCGGGAGGCAACGTCAAGGATATGAGGCGCTTCTTCGACAACGACATTGCACCCGCCGCGATCCGGGAAGAGTACCGCCAGGGAATTCAGCGCATTCCTCTGGCTTTGTACAATCTGGACGTTCCCACCATCGCCGCGGTCAATGGCCCGGCGATCGGCGCCGGCTGCGACCTCACCTGCATGTGCGACATTCGGATTGCGTCCGAAAAAGCGACATTCGCCGAAAGCTTCATCAAGGTGGGCATCGTGCCGGGTGATGGTGGCGCCTGGTTGCTGCCGAGGGCGGTCGGCATGTCCAGAGCCGCGGAAATGAGTTTTACCGGCGATGCAATCGACGCCGCCGAAGCCCTTGCCTGCGGGCTGGTTTCCAGAGTGGTTGTGCACGAAAGATTGATGGACGAAGCGCGTGCGCTGGCCGCGCGCATCGCGAAGAATCCGGGCCCGACCCTGCGCATGACCAAACGCCTGCTGCGTGAAGGCCAGCACATGCGGCTTGAATCGCTGCTGGAAATGTCGGCCGGCTTTCAGGCCATCGCACACAAGACATCGCAGCACCGGGAAGCGGTCATGGCCTTCATCGAGAAACGCCCGCCGGTGTTCACCGACGACTGAAACTTTCACCCTCCAAGGGCAACCTTATTTCGCTCGAGCACTGACCCGATGCAAAAATACCGGTAATCTGAGCCACTGGACCAGAGATCCGGAGGTGGCGGCCGGGTAGCGACGGCGTCCAAAATTCGTGTGGGAGAGAAAATGAAAAGAACACGCGTGGCCGTGCTGCTCGCCGCGGCGCTTTGCCTGCTGCCTGCATTTTCCAGCCTTCCGGCCAGTGCCCAGGGCAAAGCACCGATTCGCATTGGTTTTTCCATCGCGCAGACCGGTCCGCTCAGTGGCGCGGGAAAATCCGGCCTGCTCGCCTTGCAGATGTGGCGAGACGATGTGAACGCCGCCGGTGGACTGCTCGGGCGGCCGGTGGAGTTGGTGGTCTACGACGACCAGACCAATCCTTCCACCGCACCCGGCCTCTACACCAAGCTGCTCGACGTGGACAAGGTCGATCTGCTGATCGGTCCCTACGGCACAAACGTCACCGCGCCGATCATGCCGCTCGTGAAACGCCGCGATCAGTTGCTGATCGGTAATTTTCCGCTCAATGTCAACGCGACCGTGCGCCACGACAAATTCTTCAACAACATGCCGGTGGCTTCCGGCCGTGACTGGGCGGCGCCGTATTTCGATATTGCGGCGAAGCTGGGCGCGAGGAAAATCGCTATTCTCGCCGCCGACGCGGAATTCGCGCAGAGTCTGGCCGAAGGCGCGCGCGCGGAGCTGGCGCAGCGGGGACTGGAGCTGGTGTACGACCAGAACTACCCGCCCAACACGGTGGATTTCTCCTCGGTGATGAGGGCCATGCGCGCCAGGCGCCCGGAGGCGATATTCGTTGCGTCGTATCCGCCGGACTCGGCCGCCATTATTCGCGCTCTCAATGAAATAGGCGTGGACGAGGGCGTGAAGCTGTTCGGCGGCGGAATGGTCGGTCTGCAATTTGCGACCTTGATGGAATCGCTGGGCCCTTTGCTCAACGGCGTGGTCAATTACACCTTCTGGGCGCCGGAGAAAACCATGGATTTTCCCGGCATGCGCGACTTTCTGGCGCGTTATCAGGCGCGCGCAAAGCAAGCCGGTGTCGATCCGCTCGGGTTCTACCTGCCGCCCTACGACTACGCCATCGGCCAGATGCTGGCGCAGGCGGTCACGGCAACTGGCAGCCTCGACCACAAGAAGCTTGCGCAGTATCTGCGCACTAACGAAATGAAAACCGTTGTCGGAAACTTTCGTTTCGGCGCAGGCGGCGAGTGGGAGAAACCGCGCGTGGTCTACGTCCAGTTCCGCGATGTTGCCGGACGCGACATCGAGCAGTTTCGTAAGTCGGGTAGGCAGGTGATCGTCGCGCCCGAGGCGTTCAAGACGGGGGAGGTCAAACCTTTCGGGTCAGAGGACAGAAGATGAATGAGCAGGCAAGGTGTTTCCGATAATGTCACTCTCCGACTTTCCTTCATCTGTCTTCTGTCCTCTGATCTGATGCCGCTCGACCTTGTTGCCGAAGCCGTAATCGCCGGACTGCTGCTGGGTTGTTTTTACGCTGCGGTCAGTCTCGGCCTGTCGATTGCGTTCGGACTGCTCGACATTCCACATATCGCGCACCCGGCCTTTCTCGTGCTGGGAGCTTACGGCGCCTGGTGGCTGGGTACTCACGGCATCGATCCCTTGCTGGCAGGACTGCTGCTGGCGCCGTTGTTCTTCGGTCTCGGTCTGGCGATTTATCGGTTTTACCATTTCGCTTTCGAGCGCGACGGTGCCGAAGGCGGCTTGCGTGGACTGGCGTTTTTTTTCGGCCTGGCATTTGTCGTGGAAGTTGCGCTGATTCTGACCTTCGGCGTGGACCAGCGCATGGCGCAGGCGGACTATGTCGGGCAGGGCGTTGACATCTGGGGAACGCGCTGGCCGGTGCGCATGCTGATCGCTTTCGGTGTGGCGGTGACGCTTACGCTCGCGCTTTCGCAATTCCTCACCCGCACTTTCTGCGGCCGCGCGATCCGTGCGGTAGCGCAGGATCGAACGGCTCTCGCGCTGATGGGCGCGGATCCCACGCGCATCAAGCAATGGGCCTTCGGTATCGCAACCGCGACCTGCGCCATTGCCGGCGCCTTGTTGCTGATCGTCGGTCCGGTGGAACCGGGGCTCGGCCGGCTGTATATCGGCCGCACATTTTGCGTGGTGGTGCTGGCCGGCCTGGGCAGCGTACAAGGAGAGACCCGGTGGGAGTCCCGGCAATTCCTGAGGAGCCAGGCGATGGTCTTCTCCATCGTGGGATGGAGCGCCGTCGGGGCGAT
>JANLTJ010000172.1:0-11228 GCA_031362885.1 Betaproteobacteria bacterium | reverse complement strand
TATCAGGTACTCACCGAGTGGATGCGCCGCGCCAAGTCAAATGCGTCATGAATGTTTCAGCGCGAGCATTGTCACGCTTAAGTTGTTGCCTCACTGGCCTGGCAGGGGACTTAAGGCTCCATGTCCGCACCAAAAAAGCCTTTCGGAATCGAAGCTTATGCTGTACGATGCGGTCCAAATTCAGGTGCCGCATTCGCTGGCACAGACCTAATAGCGTCGCCATCAGGTGACGCAGGAGTCGAAGTTAATGGCGTTTTCCGATCTGGGCCTCGCCCCAGAGTTGTTGCAGGCTATCTCTGACCAAGGTTATACCGATCCCACACCGGTTCAGGCTCAGGCTATTCCCGCCATCCTTCAGGGTCAGGATGTAATGGCCGCGGCGCAGACCGGCACCGGCAAAACAGCCGGCTTCACCTTGCCAATGCTGCATCGCTTGAAAGAATTTGCCAATACCAGTGTTTCGCCCGCGCGCCACCCGGTGCGGGCGCTGATCTTGACTCCGACACGCGAGCTGGCGGCTCAGGTACAGGACAGCGTCAAGACCTACGGCAAACACATCGCGCTACGTTCCGCAGTGGTGTACGGCGGCGTCCATATCGATCCGCAGATTGCCGAGTTGCGCGCCGGCGTCGAAATATTGGTAGCGACCCCCGGTCGCCTGCTTGACCATCTGGGCCAGAAAACAGTCAATCTCTCGCAAGTTCAGTTTCTGGTGCTTGACGAGGCCGACCGCATGCTCGACATGGGTTTTCTGCCGGACATCAAACGCATCTTGTCCGTGTTGTCGGTGAAGCGGCAGAGTGTGATGTTTTCAGCAACCTATTCCGATGAGATTCGCGGGCTGGCGAAGCAGCTTCTGACCAACCCGGTCAGCATTGAAGTATCGCGTCGCAATTCTGTCACCGAGATGGTGACTCACCTGGTTTACAAAGTCGAAGCCGCCGCCAAGCGCGATCTGCTCACGCATCTGATCAAGTCGCGCGACATGCGCCAGGTACTGGTGTTTTGTAATACAAAAATCGGCGCCAACCGGCTGGCTTACAAGCTGGACAAAGACGGCGTGGATGCTGCGGCCATCCATAGCGATCGCACCCAGGCCGAGCGCATGCAGGCACTTGCCTCCTTCAAGGAGGGCAAGACCAAGGTTCTGGTGGCGACCGATATCGCCGCGCGCGGACTCGACATCGAGCAGCTGCCCTTTGTTGTCAATTTCGATCTGCCGGGTTCGCCCGAGGACTACGTTCACCGCATCGGTCGTACCGGCCGCGCCGGCATGACTGGCGAAGCCATCTCGCTGGTGTCCGCGGAAGAGCAGGACGACCTGGCCGCGATCGAAAAACTGCTGAAGACCAGTCTGCCGGTACAGGATCCGGGTCAATTCGAGCGTGAACGCGTATCCGCGCGTCGTCCGGAAGGCCGTGCGCAGGCGGCGCCCACCGAAGTTCGTCGTGATGCTCGCCGCGATCCGCCGCCGCGCCGATCACTACCTTCCGCCGATCCGCTGTTCTCCCAGCCTTATAACCCATCTCCGTCCCGGGAAACGCAGATCACAACCAGACCGCTCGCGGCTTCTCAGGGCACCAAGAAGCAGATTGCCGCGCTATTCCTGCCTCCCACTCGTGCGCAAGAGCAGGACGCCTAGCGATCTATTGCAGACGCGTGGCGGATTGGTTCAAATCCTCAACTGTTTGTTGCAGCCCTAGGCGGTCCGGGAATTGAATTCGACGCCATCGACTGCGATGCCGGGCCAGCCGGGGGAGGCGATATCGGAGCGTTTGCTGCGGATTGTTTCCGGTCCGGACGAAGAAATCAGCCTTGCAGAAACGTCGCTGCTGATCGCGGTCCTTGGAAATCCGGACCTGAGCGTTCCAGCGTACCTGTCGCGGCTCGAACAACTGGCCGATGTGCTCAAGTCGCGCGTTGCGGAACATCATGGCGTTGCTGACCGGCTCGGTGTTCTGAATCAGCTTCTGTTCAAGGAGCTCGGTTTCCGCCCCAACGCCGAAAATTACTACGACCCGCGCAACAGCTACCTTAACGAAGTGCTGGACAGACGTATCGGAATTCCGATTACTCTGTGCTTGATCTATATGGAGCTTGGCCGCAGAATAAACCTTCCACTTCAGGGCGTGAGTTTTCCCAGGCATTTCCTGGTCAAGTGCGCGGTACCCGACGGCATCGTTGTGCTGGACCCGTATTCAGGCGGCATCTCGCTCAGTCTCGCCGATCTGCAGCAGCGCCTGCGCGATGCGCGCGGCGGCGAAGTCTCACGCTCGGTCGTTGCGCAATTACTGGTAGCGGCGAGCAACAGGCACGTAATCGTGCGCTTGCTGAGTAATCTGAAAGCGATTTTTTTGCGCGAGAAAGACTTCAACCGGGCGCTGATGATCGTGACTTGGATTGTTGCCACCGTTCCGGAGTTGACACCGGAACTGCGAGATCGCGGCCTGATCTATCAGGAGCTTCAGTGTTTCCGCGCCGCGCTTGCCGATTTCGAGCAGTACTTGAAACGCGCGCCAGATAGCGAAGACGCCGCTGACATTCGCCGGCGCGTCATCGAATTGCGGCGCGAAACGGCAAGGCTCAATTGAGGCCATGACTGCCGTGAATATCGGGACGTATCGTCAATTCCAATCCCTTTGCGGTTAGCACCAACAATCAGATTCTCTGATCACGTTATTCGACAGTGTTCGTGTTGTCATGCTTCACGTCATCAGCGGCCTCAATGAAATTTCTGCGGCAACCATCTCCTTACCTGCTCCTTTCGCTGACGTCCTTGTTCTGGGCGGCGAATTGGGTGGTGGGGCGGGCAATGCGCAACGAGATTCCACCAGTCGCGATGGGGTTCTGGCGCTGGGCGATCGCGCTTGCGATCCTGCTGCCGTTTACTGCCCCGGAACTTCGGCACAGGTGGCCCGTGGTGCGCGCCAACTGGTTGGTGCTTACGCTGCTCGGGTTGCTTGGGGCCGTGGTATTCAACACACTGATTTATGTCGGCTTGCAGCACACGGCAGCCACCAATGGCGTTCTGTTTAACTCGATTTCGCCGATTCTGATCATCGTGTTGTCCTGGGTTGTCACCCGGGAGCGCCTTGATGTGGTTCAAATGTGTGGCGTTCTGGTGTCGCTGACCGGCGTTCTGGCTATTGTCGCGCGCGGCGATTTCGCAACCTTGGCATCCTTTCATTTCAACCGGGGCGATCTGTGGTTGATCACCGCCATGTTTCTATGGGCGGCATACACCATCGTGCTGCGCCGGCGTCCCTCGGAACTTTCCGCATCCGGATTTCTGGCCGCGATGTTATTGCTCGGATTGCCCTGGCTGTTGCCTTTTTATCTTTGGGAGTTCGCTGTGCGCGGCGGATTCTCGCTCACTACCGCAACGATGTCGGCATTGGCTTACTACGGCACCATACCTTCGATTCTTGCCTACTTGTTCTGGAATCGTGGTGTCGCACAGGTTGGTCCAAACAAGGCGGGATTGTTTGTGCATCTGATGCCCGTATTTGGCGCCTTGCTGGCGGTGATATTTCTCGACGAGCGGCTCTATGGTTACCACTTCCTCGGCGCCGCGCTCGTTTTCGGGGGAATATGGATCACAACCCGCCATGGGCGTACCGCGAGTCCATGAAGATATCGGCAATCCCGGCCCGCATGGCTTGCTGATTCCCGCCGCCGCGACCAGCCTCAGAATTTGATCGACAATCCGATCGAATGTACCGAGGAATCGAGTCTGAGCCCGTAGCCGGATAAAGCGTTGCCGCCGCCAGTCAGTTCGGAATATCGTTCCGATTCGGCGTGAAAGGTGATCGTCTTGGTCAGGCCGTAGTTCAGGCCAATCCCATAGAGCGTGTTGATGGCGCCCGGCTCGCTGGCAGGTCCATGACCGTTGCCGTCATCCGAAAATGGCTGGCGCCGGTAGTGAAGTCCGAGACGTCCAAAAACCGACAGACCGGACCGGAAGGGTAGTGTGGCTACCCCGGAAAGACTCCAGGCAGCACCGGAGCAAACAGTGTGGGAATCGCCACCGGATAAATCGGCACAGGCCGGTTCGTTTGAGGCAATCTGGGTGCCTTCGATGGCGAAGGCGTTGGTAATCCGGTATCCGCCGTATTGACGCTGGGCGCGCAAGCTTTCCAGGCTGGTGCCGGGAGGGTTCGACATGCCGGGTAGACGGGTATTCACGCCGACCGATTCGTTGAGCCCCCAGAATCCGGTGCGAAGGCCGCTGTACCATGCATCCTCGACTTCGGCGGCTGACGCCAATCCGGCTGCAAAGTATGCCGAAAGCGCGATAGTCCTGAATGAGCGAGGCGTCCGCATGGATTAATTCCTTGTTAGGCCAATTCTAGTCACTATCAGGACATCGTTACTTTCTTTGCCAAGATATTTTCGATGGATTCGCAACAAAACAACACAACCTCAGTCGCGACCCAGGAGCTGACAATCCGGCAGGCAGCGATGTTTTCCAACCGAATCCTGAAAAATTACAAGCACTTGAGGAAATGGGCGAAAAAATCCGGAATCGAGTGCTTCAGAATCTATGATCGCGATATCCCGGAAGTGCCGTTTGCGCTGGATCTTTACGCTGACCGCGCCCACTTGCAGGAGTACAGCCTGCCCGTGATGGCGGTGCATGCGCAGCGAAAATGGATTTCGGTAATGCACGCGGCGGTGGCGCGGTCATTGGACCTGCCGCTTGAACGCGTCATGCTCAAGCAGCGCCATGGTCAGAATCCGCGCGATCAATACCGCGGACTTGCCACTGGTGCGAATGATTTCACGGTAAGCGAGGGTGGACACCGCTTTATCGTCAACCTCGCCGATCATCTCGATACTGGATTGTTTCTGGATCATCGCGTAACGCGGGCACTGGTTGGGACGCTTTCCCCCGGCAGGCGGGTCCTGAACCTGTTTTGCTACACCGGATCCTTCAGCGTCTATGCTGCCAGGGCCGGGGCTGCGTCGACCACCAGCGTGGATCTTTCCAATACTTATCTCAATTGGGCAAGACGCAATTTTGAGGTGAATCGCCTCGATCTCGGGCGCAATCGCCTGGTACAAGCCGATGTCCTGCGCTTCCTGGAACAAGAGCGTCGTTCGCAGGATCGCTACGAACTGATCGTTCTGGATCCGCCCAGTTTCTCGAATTCAAAGCGCATGCAGGGTGTGCTTGATGTGCAGCGCGATCACGCCACACTGATACACGGCTGCATATCCTTGCTGGCGCCGGGTGGCGAGTTGATTTTTTCGACCAACTTGCGCAGTTTTCGCATGGACTCGCATGCGCTCGAGCAGGTGCATGTGATCGATATCTCGGAGCAGACGGTACCGCCGGATTTTCGCAATCGAAAAATTCACCGATGCTGGCGCATCTCACCGCATACCTGACAAGCCGCGATGATGCCAAGGAAGTCCAAACGCAGGCCGGAGATTCGCCTATTGGACACGCGGCGCAGTGCGCAGCGGCACCGGCACCGGCTCATCCATCATGTCTTCTTCTTCAAGTTCCTTCAGCGTCTTCGGTCTGGTGCCGGCGCCGGTACCGGCGGGCAAGATGCCGTCGTGAATCGCGAACTCGCGCCGCTGCAAATAGGCATCGCGCAGAAAGCTGTACTGGTCAATCGCCGCCGCATCAAGAAATTTTTCCGCATCCAGCAGTTGGGCGCGGGTATCGGTGATGTCCAGCGCGAAAATGATCCAGCGCGACTCTTCCGCGCTGGGGTCCCAGTAGAAAGTGGGATGAGCAACGTAGTCCACCACGGTGCCCGTTCCGTCCCGCACATTGCTCGGCCCGAATAGCGGCAGCATTAGATAGGGACCGCTCCCGATTCCCCAATATCCAAGTGTCTGGCCGAAATCTTCATTCCGGCGTTCAATTTTCAGTTCGGAAGCCACGTCGATTAATCCGCCAAGTCCGAAAACGGTGTTCGTCACGAAGCGCACGATATCCACCGGGACCTTGCTGCCCTTGAGTTGCAGCAGATCGTTCAATGTGGTGACAGGCATGCCCAGATTGCTGAAGAAATTGGACACTCCCTGTCTGACCAGACGCGGCACCACGCGCACATAACCCTTTGCCACCGGCTTCAACACGGCCTTGTCGACGGTTGTGTTGAAGCTGTAGACCTTGCGATTGAGCGGCTCCAAGGGGTCTCGCGGATTAGACCCGGTTGCGCACCCGCAGAGCGAGCAAACGGTCAGCAACAGAAAAAGGATAAAACGCGCGCTCATGTCTTTTTTCATTGATATTTGGCGGCGATTATATCCGGCTGTGCAAGCCCGGGATTTTCCTGATTCAGCGGATTGCAAAAGCAACGGGCTTGCCTCAGGATTACCCCCCTGCCATGCGCATTGAAGTCGCGCGCCAAGTACACACAACTGGAACTAAGGAACATTAGTCATGGATCTCGGCATCAAAGGCAAGACCGCCCTGGTTTGCGCAGCCAGCAAAGGCCTGGGCAAAGGCTGCGCGTTCGCGCTGGCACGCGAAGGTGTCAATGTCACCATTCTGGCGCGCGGGCGCGAAGCGCTCGAAGCGACCGCCGACGAAATTCGCAAAGCCACCGGCGTGAAAGTCAATGTCGTGGTGACAGACATCACCACCGAGGCCGGGCGCAAAGAGGCGCTGGCTGCTTGTCCGAACCCAGACATACTGGTCAACAATGCCGGCGGCCCGCCGCCTGGGGATTTTCGCGATTTCACCCATGATATGTGGATCGCTGCTCTGGAGGCGAATATGCTCACGCCGATTGAGTTGATTCGGTCCACCGTGGACGGCATGATCGCGCGCAAGTTCGGCCGAATCGTCAACATCACCTCCAGCGCGGTCAAGGCGCCGATCGATATTCTCGGTTTGTCCAACGGTGCGCGCACCGGGCTCACGGGTTTCGTTGCCGGCATTGCGCGCAAGACGGTGGCGCACAACGTCACCATCAACAACCTCCTGCCGGGCATGTTCGATACCGATCGCTTGAAGAGCAGCAGCGTCGCAGCGGCGAAAATGCAAGGCAAACCGGTGGAGGAAGTTCACGCGGCGCGTATGAAAACCGTTCCCGCCGGGCGTTTCGGCAATCCGGATGAATTCGGCGATGCCTGCGCTTATTTGTGCAGCCGGCAGGCGGGCTATATCACCGGCATGAATTTTCTGATCGACGGCGGAGCGTATCCCGGGACATTCTAATTTTATCTGCTTGAGTAAATGTTTTGATCTGAGAATCCCTTATGCCGATCATTTCTAAAACCTTCGATCTACAGCTTGTCGAATGGCGCCGCGTGACCGACCCGGACCGCAAAGAGTCCAAAGTCGATTTCGAGTACAGCCTGCTCGGTTACGATCTGCCGAGCGGGCGCCTGGATATGCTGCTCCGATATGGGAAATGGGGCCATTGCCGGCGCCACCGTCATGTCGCTTCGACCGTCACCCTCGTGCTGGAGGGAGAACAGTTCTTGAAAGAAATGTTACCGGACGGGACGACCAAGTCTGTACATCGAAAGAAAGGCGACTATGCGCTTGCTCCCGCCGACGCGCACCCGCATGACGAGCATGGTGGCGACGAAGGCGGAGTTGTGCTGCTATCAATGACCGCGCATAACGGACTGCTGTTCGAGTACTTCGACGAAAACATGGCGAATGGGCGGACACTTTCCATCGATGAATTCGTGGAAAGCTGGAATAACGGAACGATATACGGGGAAGCACCTGGCGCGTGCATGCGCAGTCGGGTGGGCTGACCGGCAGCGTCCATCGAGCGCAACCTTCTGCTGTTGCGCGGCTGCAAAGTTCTGCTCGATGCCGATCTCGCTGCGCTCTATGAAGTGGAGACCCGGGTCTTGATGCCAACAGTGAAGCGAGACCTTGAGTGCTTTGCGGGAGAATTTATGTTCCCGCCCGGCCCCGATCAAAATCGAGATCACGCGTGCCTTTGGTGCGGCTGAGGGAATTAATCGCCTCCAACCAGGGATCTCGCCACCAAGTTCGACCAGATCGAGAAGAAAGCTCCTCACTCACGATCAGGCCATCACCGAGATCATGCACGCCATCCGCCAGTTGATGACGCCACTGGAACCGGGGACGAAGCGTCCCATAGGTTCGGCAATCCGCGCGAGACGTGCAGGGTGCGACAGTGTCGGTGTTGTGCAGGGTGGCGCCCTGGAAGAATTGTCGCAGCGCCCCTCCCAGCCAAAACTTAATGTGATCGAGGTCTATAATTTGTAAACAACGCCAGAGACTCGGAGGAAATGACGATGAATGCACCGCGCGAAGCAGGGTTCAGTCTTCAACTCAAGGATGTGAAGCTTTTTCGGCAGCACGCCTACATCAATGGCGCATGGGTGGCCGCGGATTCAAAATACACTGTTGATGTCACCAACCCGGCCAATGGCGCGGTGATTGGCAACATTCCGAAAATGGGCGCGGCAGAAACCCGGCGGGCAATAGAGGCTGCGGCTGCGGCGTTACCGGCGTGGCGGGCCAAGACCGCGAAGGAGCGTTCGGCCGTTCTGCGCAAATGGTTCGAGCTAATGATGGCGAATCAGGATGATCTCGGACTGCTCATGACCACGGAACAGGGCAAGCCGCTCGCCGAGGCCAAGGGCGAAATTGCCTATGCGGCGTCATTTATTGAGTGGTTCGCCGAAGAAGCCAAACGCATTTACGGCGATGTGATTCCGCAGCACCAGGCTGATAAACGTCTGGTGGTCATCAAGCAGCCCATCGGCGTATGCGGATTGATCACGCCGTGGAATTTTCCGGCAGCGATGATTACGCGCAAGGCCGCGCCGGCGCTGGCCGCGGGCTGCACGGTCGTCATCAAGCCCGCCACGCAAACACCGTATTCCGCGCTGGCGCTGGCGGAGCTGGCCGAGCGCGCGGGTGTACCGAAAGGCGTGATCAATATTGTTACCGGCAGTGCGAAGGAAATCGGCGGTGAGCTGACCTCGAATACCACCGTGCGCAAAATCAGCTTTACCGGTTCCACCGAAGTCGGCGCGCTGCTGATGGCGCAGAGTGCCGCGACCATCAAGAAAGTCTCGCTGGAGCTGGGCGGCAATGCGCCTTTCCTGGTATTCGACGATGCCGATCTCGACGCCGCGGTCGAAGGCGCGATGATTTCCAAATACCGCAATAACGGCCAGACCTGCGTTTGCGCCAACCGCATTCTGGTGCAGGACAGCGTCTACGACCAGTTCGCCGCCAAGCTGGCGGAGAAAGTGGCGACGCTCAACGTCGGGCCGGGCACGCAAGCCGGCGTGACCACCGGGCCGTTGATCGACGAGAACGCAGCAAAGAAGGTCGAGGAGCATATCGCCGATGCCTTGTCCAAGGGCGCCAAGATTCTGGTCGGCGGCAAGCGGCACAAACTGGGCGGCTTGTTTTTCGAGCCAACGGTATTGACCGATGTGAACACCACGATGAAAGTCACGAAGGAAGAGACCTTCGGTCCGGTGGCACCGCTGTTTCGCTTCAAGACCGAAGCCGAAGCCATTGCCATGGCCAACGACACCGAGTTCGGGCTGGCCGCGTACTTCTACGCTCGCGACATCGGCCGAATCTGGCGCGTGGGCGAAGCCATCGAATCAGGCATGGTCGGCGTCAACACCGGACTCATCTCCAACGAAGTCGCACCGTTCGGCGGCGTCAAGCAAAGCGGCATCGGGCGCGAGGGATCGAAATACGGCATCGAGGAATATCTCGAAGTGAAGTATTTGTGCATGGGTGGTCTATGAACCCTCCGCGGACTCAGTTGCTCGTTTATCGCCTTCGTCGCCATGGTTACACCGGAGAAAATAGCCCAAGCCTTCGAGACCAACGTTGCGGGAGTTCGAAAACTGATCGATTTCGACCGGGACGTTCTCGACCTCACCATTACTCAGATCACAGGGCTTCATGAGAGGCTAAAAAAACGAGGGATGGAAAACCCAGACTTGAACGGCGCAAAGGTTCTTCAGTTCATTTCCGGAATACGGAAGAACGATTCGTTACGGTCTCGCTATCAGACGATTTTTAACCAAGCTGTTGTCTTACTGGTTTCATATTTCGCTTCGGCGCTGGGCGATCTCTTTCGCTATGGATTGTCCGTTCGCATGGAGCGGGACGACGGAGGCAAACTCCTTGACGAAGAACTCAAGCTCACCGTCGGCGAGTTGCGGGAAAGGGAATGGAATCTGAAGGAGTCGGCCCCCGATCTGGTGATCGCCAAGAAAGATCTCTCCTTTCAGGACATGGGAGCCACTCACCGGGCGTTCGACCAATACCTCGACATCTCCGTGATTCAGGACCGGAGGGTCAACAACATCATCCTTACCCAGGCATGCCGCCATGTGATTGTTCACGCCGGCGCCGCCATTACAGAACGTCTCATCAGGCAAGTGTCGAAGGCCGTCCCGCGCGACCTGAAGACCGATCTTCGTGCTGGCGAATCGGTGCAGTTTACGCCCGAGGAAGTCGGTGTCGCATGCGAGAATATGCTCGGCTACATTGACGATCTCGCTCAGAAGGTCCGATCCACACTGGAGATGCCCAGATAACGGCGCTCCAGAGAAATCTGAACTCGCAGTGAAGGGAGGCGCGGTGGCGTCCAAGAAGAAGAACGACGACGACGGTTTCGAACTGGAGGAGCAGCAGGCTTCGGCCGGCGGTGGCGCGGCTGGCGCGAAGAAAGCCAAGTCTTCGGTAAAAGGCCGCTTGGGAAAGGGCGGCGATCCCCACGTTCTCAGTTATCGCCACGCCAACAAGCGCAAGAACAATCCCGAAGTCGGGATGGTGACGCCGGATACCGATCCGGAAACGCCGAAGACCGCCTGGGCCTACGACCCGCACATCGACCCGGTACTACAGTTCGACACCGGCCGGGCGCAGATCGAGAAGCTGATCGACGATGCGCTGGCGAGCGGTGATGACGCAACGACGCGCGCCGCGTTGGAGCAGCTCAAGCGCCAGGCCGGGCCTTATCTCAACTGAGCCTAGTTGAATAACAAAGGACGCAGAGCGCGCACACCACCGGCCTCTACGACCGCCGCAACGACCAAGTGTCGCTCAATGAAGTCGAGCGCATCCTGATTTGATAAATCTAGACACCTTCGTGCCCCCCGTGCCAATATGAAGTGAGACACCTACCTCTGACCAATTAGAGTAGAAAGGGTAGGTTGGAATCATGGCATTTCCTCAAATGAAAGTCCCGATGAAGGTAGATCAGTCCGCCGCTGCGATGGATGAGGCGTCATCA
>JANLTJ010000106.1:0-1653 GCA_031362885.1 Betaproteobacteria bacterium | reverse complement strand
CCGGAGTCGGTGACCTGCTTCAGCAGCAGGTCGCTTTCCTGCGGGCTGGACTTGTTGTCCCGATGCACCAGGTCGAACTTCCTGCCGCCGAGCACCCCGCCTTTGGCGTTGATTTCTTCCACGACGGCATCCAGATGCCTTGCAAAACTTTCTCCCACCAGTCCGAAGGGGCCGCTCAGTGGGTCGATGTGTGCGATCTTGATGGTATCCGCAGCCAGACTCGCGGTGGAGATCGAGCACAGTGTGGAAATGGCGGCAATGCATAGACGGCGTGAGATGTTCATATCGGAATTCTCCTTCTCGCTGGAGGCGAGATTAATCAGGCCTGGGGAACTTCTCCCAGCACGGTGCAGCGGCGAATCACACGCCGCTGTGTGGCCGGGTTGTAGACGGTAGCACGATGTTGCAGGCAGCGGTTGTCCCAGACGATTGCTTCTCCCGGCTGCCAGCGGTGCGTGTAAATGAGATCGGGGTGAATGGCGAGCGCGTTGAGTTCCTCAATGAATGCGCGGCCCGCGTCGTAATCCATGCCGACGATGGATTCGGCGTGATCGCCCAGATACAGGCATTTGCGCCGGGTATCGGGATGGGTGCGCACCACTGGATGATCGACTGGCGGCACCTTGCGCTTTTGTTCCTCCGTCATCGGCTCTTCACCGTGGCGTCGGGTGCGCGAGAAATCGAGATTGTGTACCGCGCGCAGGCTTTCGATGCGCCGCTTCCAGGCCGGCGACAAGCGCTCCCAGGCACCGTACATATCGCAGAATAAAGTTTCTCCGCCTTCACCGGCGGCGATTTCGGCATAGAGCAGCGTCGCCTGACCGGTTACGCGCTGCCAGGAGCCATCGGTATGCCAGACCAGCGTTCCTTTGTCCGGAAATTTTCCGTTTGGGTTGCCGTGTTCATCCAGGTTCGAGAGCCGGTACAACTCGGGATGCTCGCTGGAGTGGTATTGATTCATGACGTGGATCTGCACTTCACCGAAGTGACGCGCAAATTCCACCTGCCGGCCCGGCGGCAATTCGTTGGCGCCGAACAGCAACACCTGATAGCGCAGAAAGGCTTCGTTGATCGATTTGAATAATTGCTCATCTACGCCGCACGCGAGATCGACACCGATCAACTCGGCCCCCAGATTCGGCGAGAGCGGCCTGACATCAAACGGCCAGCGACGTGCTATTTCAGATTGCGTTTGCATTTTGGAATACGCCTTTCGAAACGGATTTGCCGCGAAGTCACATCTATACGCAGTCACTGCATTCTTTAATCCACTATCGCCGCGTAAACCAGGGTCTTGAACAGCCGCCGGTAGTGTTGTCGCATCGGACCGGGGGCTTGCGACATGTATACGGCAACGAGCTCTTCCTTCGGGTCAATCCAGAAAAATGTTCCGCCGTAACCGCCCCACATGAATTCGCCCGCCGATCCGGGAATCCCGGCCATGCCCGCGCCGTGTCGCACGGCAAATCCGAGTCCGAAGGTGTAACCCGGAGTACCGAGGAGCAGCTCGCCCGGCGTAAGTGGCGCGGCAATACGCGAACCCAAATGGTCGGAGGTCATCAGCGAAACCGTCGAGCGGCTCAGAATGCGCACGCCATCGAGTTGCCCGCCATTGGCCATCATCTGCGCGAATCGAAGATAGTCCGTCGCCGT
>JANLTJ010000098.1:0-2284 GCA_031362885.1 Betaproteobacteria bacterium | reverse complement strand
AATTGCGTCGGTAGTGCTTTTGCTACGGTCATCATCGCTCCTTGAATTGCGGCAGTCTCCTGCCAGATGACCGTTTACACAAACTTTAGGACACCCCCGCGGCGTCCCTCTCGACCGTAAGGTCAGAGGTGTTCAAACTTTATTACCTTCTGGCTCATACAACCCAATCAATGTCTGCTCCATTATCAGTGCCTTTCTTTCTTTGGAAAGTTGCATTGGGCCAGGGTTAACCATCATGTCAATATCATCAAGGTCGAGGAGGTAAGCGCGTATTGGAGTAGATTGAGCAGCCAGCAATTGAAACAAGCTTGAGTTTTGGGAGGATGTTTTTTGAAACTCCCTACGCAGCCGCTCGCCAAAATTTCCCCACTGACCCGAGGTAGCTTTCCCAACGTATAAAATTTTCCCATTTGCGTGATGGATATATACGCCACTCTTGTCAGCGTAATGCCCAAGTTGAGATTTCGACCAGCCATCTCCATTAGCATCGACCGAAAGAACGAAACCACCATTGATGATGTCGGCCTTAATTGGAACGTGAATCGTAAGCTGCATGGAAACCTCTAACTAAAAGTAGGCACCTTCAAGGTGTTGGCAAAAGCGCCTTGCAGGTGCCTAAATAACCAGGTTCTCTGCAAATCCCTGATTTTCATCATTTGCCAAATACGGGAGTCATTGCCATGTACCCTGAATCCGTTACTCCTTCCAGTCAGATTACTCCCGTCAAGCTGATGGAGCAACTTCGGGGCCGAATCCGCGTCAAGCACTACAGTATCCGCACCGAGCAGGCGTATGTCGATTGGGTACGGCGGTTCATTCTGTTCCACGGAGGCGCGTCAATGGCCACGCAACAACTGCTCGATCTGATCGGCAACACCACCGCTGGTGGAAGTCACGCGCATGGAGGCGGGCAATTGCCGCTTGTTCCTGAAACTCGAATCGCAGAATCCCGGCGGTTCGATCAAGGATCGCATCGGGCGCTCGATGATCGAGGCGGCGGAGCGCGACGGCCAGCTCAAGCCCGGCGGCACGATCATCGAGGCCACCGCCGGCAATACCGGGCTTGGGCTGGCGCACGAAACCACCACCGGGCCGGAAATACGCGGCGTGATCAAGCTGCACACCGAGAACGGCACCTTCGTGATGTTTTCCCACGTCAACCAGTGGCAAACGCCAAAAGCTCCATCGACCCCGCAATCGCAGCCGTGAAGCGCGGCTGAGTGCGCAGCCAAGCCAAGGCTTTGCCGCCCCCTGCAGGCGGCGGTCACTGAACAGTCTGCAACTAGAGTGTTCACCTAAACGCCTGACGGCCGTTACCCCGGCCCTCTGCCTTACCCGGGAAATACGCAATTGCTATCATTAATACTAAATGATATCGTATAGGTATCAATTGAACGGAGTGATAGCTATGGCAGCCGTGACCATCAGAAATTTGCCGGATGAAACCCTGCGCGCCCTCAAGAAACGCGCTGAACAGGGTGGGCGCAGTACGGAGGCTGAAATGCGTGTGATCTTGCAGAATGCGGTACGCCAACAGCGCGGCATGGGAACGGTATTGGCGGAAATCGGCCGAAAACATGGGGGTGTTGAATTTCCGAAGACGCGCAGGCGTAGCCCGGTGCGGCCGGTGAACTTTGATTCATGATTATTCTAGATACGAATCTTGTCTGCGAACCCCTCAAACCGAAGCCTCATGCTGCGGTGTTGGCTTGGTTAGATCGGCAAGCGCCGGAAACGCTCTATCTCACTACGATTACGTTGGCTGAGCTACAGGCGGGCATCGAGGTCTTAGCAGCAGGCAAACGTCGCAAGGCGCTGCAGGAAGTGACGACAGAATTAGTCGCGCAGTTTGAGGGGCGCATCCTGTCGTTCGATCAGGGCAGCGCAAACGCGTTTGGACGCGTGGTCGCGGGCACGCAAGCAGCGGGCAATCCGATTCACTTTGGTGATGGCGCGATCGCCGCGATCGCCATCAGTCGAAGTTTCGTACTGGCAACCCGCAATGTGCGGGACTACAAGGGCGCGGGCATCGAATTGATTAACCCTTGGAACGCACCCTAAGGAATCTGTTTAACCCTGCATCGTCTGCTGCGATACGACGAGCGCTTCAGCGAGTTGGACGAAGCCGCTACGCGGAGGAAATGCGGCGGAAATCGTGCGATGGATTCACGATTATCACCTCGCCCCGATTGGCGAGGGGTGCTCTTCTTGATCAACCGTTGTGATGCGACCCGGGAACGAAGTCTCCAAATCGACAGATCGGTTTGCCTCGAATCGGGGCATA
>JANLTJ010000011.1:0-41398 GCA_031362885.1 Betaproteobacteria bacterium | reverse complement strand
GGGCCAATTGATCGAACAGCAGTTCAAACAGGCCGCCTGAGGGGTCCGCCAGAGCGCCGCGGAGGTCGGCAAACCGGCCTCTGCAAAAAGCGGACAATTCATTTGCTACAAAACCGGACATTTCTATTTACTTCCGACACGCGGACCCGCTGCCGCGCCAGGCTACTTCGCTCGGATATGTCGGAGACAGGGATCTTCTGGGAAACTGATACGGCGTGTCGGCCTCCGATTGCGAAAAATCACCCTTGAGGCGACTTTCCTCAGACTGTTAGTATGGCCTAGAAAGGCAGCAAGAATAGATGGCGGAATGGGTGCCGATTCAATACGGTGGGTTCGTCGCGGCAGATGTCATTCGATGGACAGAGGGTATCTACAAACTCCGAAGATCACGGAAGGCGAGACCATTGCGGCTCGGAGACCAGATGGTAAGCGCTGAAGTGCTTAAGGAACCTGATGCAAAAGGATTGGTACGGCTGCTCGTGCGGAAATGCGAAATCCCGTCTGAACTCACGACCAGAAAGCTATTGCCAATTAAGGCCAGCACGGAGATCAAGCGCGCCGTGAAGACAATCATGCGGAGAAAGGCAGAGCGCCTGCTATGGAGCGATGAAAGCGCCCAGGCGTTTGTGGCAAGCAAATTCCTCAATGATCGGTAACTCGTGCGTTATGTGGAGAACACCCGTGGTGGAACAATCTTAGCCGTTGTCAGGAGAGGCGAAAAATGCTCGAATGGCTTGGGATCTCGAGAGAAGTCCTGCACAGAACATACACAGCTCATTTATTCATTAACTACTATAGATATATCAATTTCTTATAATGATCACATTCCCCCGGAGGGAGAGGGAGCGATCTATATCAGGTCGAGGTCCACGGCTTCGATTACTTCGACACGACAAAGGGTGAACTGGTCTCCGGCGGCAAGGGCAAGATCGCCGTCTGGCTGCTGGATACCGACTACGACGAGCGCTCTCTTTTCCCGCGGCAGGTGTTCTTTCCAATGGCGGGCAAGGACGATGGGTGGTTCAAGCTCAAGAAGGACATCAAGGCCGAGTTCAACGAAGAGCTGCTGGGCAAGTTCCATGGCACCGTCAGCCTTCCCTTCGAGGCGGGTGACAACCGCAAGGTCGCGGTGAAAATCGTGGACGACCGGGGTATCGAGTCACTGAAAATTATTCCGCTGGAGGATTGAGTCATGAATCATCCGATTGACAATCTGCTGGAGCAGGCCAAAAAACTGAGTGCTACGGAGCGTGCGGCACTGATCGATGCGCTTCACGATCTGAACGCGCCACCCGACCCGGAGTGGGAAGCGGCCTGGATCAGGGAATGCGAGGACAGGGTCGCGGCGCTGGATCGCGGCGAGATGCAGATGTACGACTTCGATGAAGTCATGGCCGAGGCGCGCGCGCGGTTGAAGCAGGTATGAAACTTCGGTTCTCTGCTGCGGGGCGGCGGGAATTGAATGAGGCGGCTATCTGACTGGAACTGCAGGAGTCGGGACTGGGACAACGGTTTCTCGAGGAAGTCGCGCAGGCACAACGGCTGATACTGGATTATCCCGACGCCTGGCATTTGCTCGGGCCTCACTTGCGGCGCTGCCACCTGAAACGATTCCGCTATGGGTTGATCTATCGCGTGAAAGGCGACGTGATCGAAGTGATTGCCGTGGCGCACGACCGGCAGATACCGGCCTATTGGCGTGACCGCTTGCCATGACTGCCCCGAAATCCTTGATCATCAACTCGCCCTACGAGCGCCCGGTTCGGCACTGGAAAGATGATCGCGGCACGCTCAAGCTGATCGAAGAACGTCGTTCGGCGGGCTACGAGATTTTTAATATCCGCAACAATACCCGCCGCACCGAGTCGCTCGCGTTGGTGAACGCGATTCGTGAAAGAGTTGCCGCGTGGCGCGCGGCCGAATATCCCGGCATTACCAGCGTGACTCGCGGTCTGCTCGAACAACTGGTGCGACCGATCCACCGGGGTGCGCCAATACCCGTTCTACTTCTGCCAGATCGAGGCGATCGAAACCCTGATCTGGTGGCTGGAGGCTCCGGCAGATCACAAGCAGGGAATCCATTTCCCCGGTGACGGCGGCGAATGGGAACGGCTGTGCGTCATATCCCCTCCTTTCCAGCGAGCGGGTAGGTGTCGCCTTGCTTCTCGATGAAGGCTTTGACTGCGTCATTGAATGCATCCGCGGCGAAGAAGGGGGCAACGTGGCACACCCCGGAAAATCTCTGCCTGGAGACATTGGGCAGAGTTTCGGCGAGGGCATCGTTGATGATATGGAACAGCGTCGGACTTTGATCACCTTCCACCAAAAGCACCGGCGGGCGGATGCTTTTGGCGTCACTGAGACTAAAAGGGGAATAGAAATCCGGGTTGCGAAATTCCAGTTGCTATGGCCGTGCATTCTCCAGGACGATCGGCCTGACCTTCGGTGACAGGGAGGCGAAATTGCCTGGCCCCAGGATGCTGTCGCAAAGTCGGGTTTATGATAGACAGGTCTTCTAAATTGGGATGATCCGACATGTCCTTTAATCAGCCCGCCCCCGAGCTCGGCAATCAGTACGCGGATGACCGCGTGCTGCGCTCGTATCTTGCCCGGGTGTTACCGGTGCAAATCCTGGCGGCCATCGAACCGGAATTGCGCGAATTGGGAGAACTCGCCGGCGGGGAGTTGTATCAGATGCAACTGGCTGACCGCTTGAACGAGCCGGTGCATACGCCCTGGGATGCCTGGGGTAATCGCATTGATCACATCGAAGTCTCGCCGCTGTGGGTGGTAGCGCAGCGGCTCGCCGGCGAACGAGGATTGATCGCGACGGCTTACGAGCCGCGCCATGGGCGGCACGCGCGCATCCATCAGTTTGCCCTCGTTCATTTGTTCACGCCCGCCACCGATGTTTACAGTTGTCCGCTGGCGATGACGGACGGCGCGGCGCGCGCCCTGATCGCGTCCGCCAACAAACCACTCATCGAACGCGCCTTGCCGCATTTGACTTCCCGCGATCCGGCGGCATTCTGGACCAGCGGCCAGTGGATGACGGAGAGCACTGGCGGGTCCGACGTCGGCTTGAGCGAAACCATCGCCCGGCGTGACGGTGCGCAGTGGCGTCTGTACGGACGCAAATGGTTTACCTCGGCGGCGACTTCGCAAATGGCGCTGACCTTGGCGCGGCCCGAGGGCAATCCGGCCGGCGGAAAGGGTCTGGCCTTGTTCTATGTGGAAACGCGCGATGCCGGCGGACAACTCGATCACATTGTCGTGCATCGACTCAAGGACAAACTGGGCACGCGCAAGGTACCCACTGCCGAACTCACCCTTGAGGGCACACCGGCGCTGGCGGTTGCAGGTGAATCCGACGGGGTGCGCAATATCGCGCCGATGCTCAATGTAACCCGCACTTGGAATGCGGTAAGCGCGGTGTCCTATATGCGTCGCGGCCTGGCGCTGGCGCGCGACTACGCGACAAAGCGCGTGGCCTTCGGTGCGCCGCTCGCCGACAAACCGCTGCACGCCGATACCCTGGCTGGCTTGCAGGCGGAGTACGAGGCCGGCTTCCATCTTGCTTTCTTCGCCGTGGAATTGCTTGGCCGCGATGAAAGCGACATGCTCGATGGCGCAGGCAAGGATATGCTGCGCCTGTTGACCCCGGTTGCCAAACTGGTCACCGGCAAACAATCAGTGGCCGTGCTCTCGGAAATCCTGGAAAGTTTTGGCGGCGCGGGTTACGTGGAAGATACCGGTTTGCCCATGTTGTTGCGCGATGCCCAAGTGTTTCCGATCTGGGAAGGCACCACCAATGTCTTGTCCCTGGAGGTGTTGCGGGCGGTGCACTCCGGAGGGGCCTTGTCCGCATTGCAGATCGAAATCGAAACGCTGGTCTCAAGCGTGCGCGATGTGCGTTTGCTCCATTGCACGAAGCTGGCGCACGCGGCGCTCACGCGCGCGCAGCAGTGGATCGCGCAAACCTCGGGTGGCGGAATGGAGGCGGGGGCACGCCGCTTCGCGATGAGCCTGGGCCGCGCGTTTGCGCTGCTGCTGCTCTGCCGTCAGGCGCAGTGGTCGCTCGATCACGAGCGCGATCAACGCGCGTTATTCGCGGCCGAGCGTTTTGCGCGCAATGGCGTCGATGTCATGACCACGGAAGATATTGCAGCCTCATCGGCACTGGCGAACGATTGCGATCCGCAGCAGCCGTAGCGGCGGTTACTGCCTCTGCGGCAGGGCAAGCAGCGCTTTTCGAAATTCCGCCGCGGACTGCGCCACCGCTGACGGTTTATCGCCGGGCTTGTAAAGCGAGGAACCGAGTCCAAATCCAGCTGCGCCGGCTTCCCAGAAGTCCTTCATGTTGTCCGGGCGGATGCCGCCGACTGGCAGCACCGGCATTTCCCCGGGCAGCACCGCGCGCAGGGCTTTGAGCACCTTGGGCGGGTTGGCTTCGGCGGGGAAGAGCTTGAGGCCATCGGCGCCGGCTTCGATCATGCGGAAGGCTTCCGTCGGCGTGGAAAAGCCCGGCACAGCGCAGAGCTTGCGCCGCGCGGCTGCTTCGACGATGCGCTCGTCCGCATGCGGCATGACGATAATTCTGCCGCCGGCATCGGCCACTTTGGCCACATCTTCCAGCCGCGTCACGGTTCCAGCGCCGATCAGCACCTTGTCGCCGAAGCGTTTGGACAATGCGGTAATGCTGGCGTAAGGCTCGGGTGAATTGAGCGGCACTTCGATGATGCAAAAACCGCTCTCCACCAAGACGGCGCCAATGCCGGGAGCCTCGTCGGGCTTGATACCGCGCAGGATGGCAATCAGCGGCCAGCGTTTCAGCCAGGCGGCAAGGGGTTCGGTTGTCATGGCTTCAGGTGCGATGCCAGCAGAAAAAGCCCGGCGGCTGCCAGATTGGAATCCAGTGTACTGAAATGCAATTCAAGTGTGTCAAACGCCTGGCCATAAATGTCCGCCAGTTGCGGTGTGCAGAGCAGATGTATGCGCAGGTGGCCGGCAGCGCGAGCATGAGTCGCGGCGCTGGCATTAATTTCGTGCCCGATCAGCAACCCGGAAAGATACGAGGCCGAAGCCGATTCCGGTAATTCTCCAGACAAGCCAAGGCTGCGCACGCCGAACACGTGATGCAGCAGTCCGCCCGCATCGGCTGAACGGCGCACGCCCTGCGCAAACGCGTTCGGGTCGGCGACGCCGTCCTGCATCATGCGCCCGAGGATGCTGTGCGCTTTGAACATGGCGAAGGCTTCGCCGGTCATGTGCGTCGAGAAGCGCACGATCCTGCGGTTTTCGATGTCGACCCATTTGCTATGCGTGCCGGGCAGGCAAATCGTGTGCCTTCCCGCGTCGAGTTGACCAAGCGCGCCCAGAATCTGGGTCTCCTCGCCGCGCATCACATCCGGCACACCGGCGTCGTCGCGGCAAGTCAGCCCGGGGGCGATCCAGGCGTCGCTACCCGGCCAGTCGATTCTGCGCATGCCCGCCGCGATCTCATCCAGACCGGCGGGGCATGGCGCATAAGGCACCTCGACCCAGCCCTGGCGGCTGCCGATCATGCCGCTCATGACGATGCGTGTATCTCCGGCAGCGATCCAGTCGCCGACCTGCTGTTGCAGAACGGCGGCGAAATTTCCGTCGGCCGCAGAGAGGATACCCACGGGCGCGGACCGCGCGTCAACGATCCCGCCGGCGGAATCGAGACGATAAGCGCGGAAAGAAGTCGTGCCCCAGTCAATGGCGATCATGGAATTGGAGGGACTAGAGGCTAGGGACTAGAGGCTAGGGACTAAGGGCGATGGAAATTCAATTGTGATTTTACTCAGGCTGAAATAAGGGGACGGGAAATAAAGCTGGATACTTGCATTGCCCTACGTGCTCACTTGTCCCTGGCGCCTAACAAAAACCCTCCCACCGCCGCGATCTGATCTTGCGCCATCAGCATCGGAGCATGGCCGATGCCGGGGAATTCCACGAGTTGCGCCTGCGGGCCGCGAGTGGTCATTTCGTGCGCGGTTTCATGCGTCAACAAATCAGATTCCTTGCCGCGCAACAATAACGTGGGGCAACGGATTCGATCCCAGTGCGGCCACAAATTCACGTCGATGATGGCCGCGCTGAATGGCAATGCGATTCCAGGATCGTAGTTTGTTGTGCATCGCCCATCATCGCTGTGCCGGGCGCTCGTTTCGGCGAGATGGCGCCATTGCGCATCGGTCAACGGTCCGAAGGGCGCGGACACGACGCGGATATATTGTTCGAATGCTTCGAAAGATTCATAGCTGACGGATTTTCCGACATAGGCTGCTATGCGTTCGAGCGAGGCTTTCGGAATGAAGGGTCCGACATCGTTCATCACCAGTTTCCGGATGGGTGAATGCGGAAGTGCCGCGAGCAGCATGCCGATCAGTCCGCCCATCGAAGTTCCAATCCAGTCCACGGTCTGCGCGCCGCTGCGTGCGATCAAAGCCGCCATGTCCGCGCAATAAACCGGGTACGTGTAATCCTCTTTGTGGGTCAGCCACTCGCTTTTGCCCCGGCCGGGCACGTCCGGGCAGAGCACGCGATAGCGCTGGGAAAGCGCGCGCGCGATGTCGTCAAAGTCGCGGCCATTGCGGGTCAGGCCGTGTACGCAGATGAGGACATCCGGATTTTCCGCATCCCCCCATTCGTAGTAATGCAGGCGGTGAAAGCCGTGAGGCCCGAGACAGGCAAGAGTTTTTTCGCGCATGGTCTGACTTTCGGCTGTGGTGTGTATGCGGCGGGCACAATCGGCAGCGATGCTACAGCGTTAGTCCAATGAGGCGACGTAAGCGGCCAACGCTTCCAGATCTTCGTCCGCGATCGTGCGCAGCACGGCGGTCATGTTGCCGGCGTCATTGGTGCGTCGTTTGACCTTGAAGTCTTGCAGTTGCTTGAGCACATATTCGTAGTGCTGGCCGCCGGTCTTCGGAATTTCATTCTGTCCGGAGAAGCCACCGAGATGGCACATGGTGCAAATAGCGGCATCGGCGACCGCTTTGCCTTGCGCAACCAGTGCCGCATTGCCTTTGGAATTTTGATTGGTCGGCTTCTGCGCGGCGAAAAAGGCGCCCAGGTCGAGCATGTCTTTCTTCGACAGGTTTTCCGCCATCGGCGACATGAGCGGATCTTTGCGGCGGCCTTCCTTGAAGTCGCGCAATTGCAGGTAAATGTAGCGTGCAGTCTGGCCGGCGAGGATCGGATTCTGTGCAATGGTGGAGTGGCCGTCCGGGCCGTGGCAGGCGGCGCATAGGGCCGCTTTTTCCTTGCCGGCAGCGACGTCCTGCGCAGCTGCGCCGACAGGGGACAAGCCGAGCAGGGCAGCTAGTGCGAGCGGTTTGATCATTTTCGTTTGCCTTATAGAATGGTGCGCGAACAAAGGGGCCGCCCGGAGGCGGCCCCTCTTGACTACCTTGGAACGGTCAAGCGTACGAAAAGTTTACGGCAGCGCGAAAACAAATATGCTGTTGCCGCGCTTGAAGTCGAGCTGGTTGTTGCCGCCTGCTGCAACCGCAATGTACTGCTTGCCGCCGATTTCGTAAGCCACGGGCGGTGAGTTGACACCGGCGCCGCAGTTGAACGACCACAGCTTCTTGCCGTCCTTTGCGTCATACGCATTGAAACTGCCGTTGCCTTCGCCGGTGAACACCAGATTGCCCGCGGTGGCCAGCACGCCGCCCATGAGCGGTTGCTCGGTGTCGGCTTTCCAGGCCAGCTTGCCGGTGTCGAGATTGACCGCGGCCAGACGCCCCCATTGTTTCTCGGATGCGATGGCCTTGAATGCACCACCCAGCCACAGCTTGTCGCCGCCGGGATATTCCGCTTCTTCAACGTGGTAAGTCATCGGCTGGTGCAGGTTGGCCGCATAGGCCATGCGCAACTTGGGGTTGATTGCCATCGGATTCCATTCCACGCCGCCATTCGCGCCGGGCAGCATGCGCGCGCCGTCCTTGGTCGGCAGCACCCACATGTTCTCCTGCGGGATCATGGCTTCGGAGAAGCGGATCAGTTCGCCGGTGGCACGGTCATGAATATAGACGTGACCGGTCTTGCCGCCGTGGATCGCGACTTTGCGCATTTTGCCGGATTTGTCTTTCGCTTCGGTCAGGATGACCGGGCTGACGGCGTCCAGATCCCAAACGTCGTGCGCGATGTACTGCGAGTGCCACTTGTACGATCCGTTGTCCAGACTGACCGCGACCATGGAGTTGGTGTACAGGTTGTCGCCCGGGCGGACCGCGCCATACAGGTCGGGGGACGGGTTGCCCGCCACGAAAAACACGGTGCGGGTCTCCAGATCGACCGCCGGAGTCATCCACACACCGCCGCCGAGAGTCTGGTAGAAGTCGCCGCCGCGATCTTGCAGCATTTTCTTTTCCGCCGCGATGTCGCGCAGCATGTTGCGGCCGGTGGCGTCATGCGTGGCCCAGACGCCTTCATGGCCCTTCTCCGGGATGGTGTAGAACGTCCACAGCAGATTGCCGGTCTTGGCATCGAAGGCTTTGACGAAGCCGCGCACACCGTATTCGCCGCCGTTGGTGCCGATCAGCACCTTGCCGTCAACGACGGTGGGTGCCATGGTTTCGGAATAACCTTTTTCCGGATCGGCGATCTCGGTTTCCCAGACCAGCTTGCCGGTCTTCGCGTTCAGCGCGACGAGTTTCGCGTCCAGCGTGCCCATGTAGAGCAGACCATCGGAGGCCGCGACACCACGGTTGTTCGGGCCGCAGCAATACACAGTGATCGGCCCCATGTTGTGCTTGTAATGCCAGAATTCCTGACCGGTCACTGCGTCAATCGCGTACACATGGTTGTAGGACGTGGTCAGGAACATCACGCCGTCGACGATTAGCGGTGCGGTTTCCAGGGATTCGATCAGCGCGGTCTGAAATACGAAGGCGGGGCGCAGCTTCGAAACATTGCCGCTGTTGATCTGTGTGCCACCGTAGTAGCGCGTCTGTTCGTAGCCGCCGTTGACGTGCAGCCAGTTGGCCTTGTCATTGTGCGCATTGTTGAGTCGGTTCTGGCTGACTGCGCCAAGCTTGGAAGACATCGGTTTTGCTGCCTTCGTGGCTCCGCCCTGAACCTCCTGAGCTGCGGCAAAATTGAAACTGCCGGCGGCCAGTATTGCCGCTGCCAATAATTTCAGTTGAATACGTCGTTTCATAAAACCTCCTGAATAGGATTCACTTGGGTCCGCGCTTTGACTGCGATGCGCGCCAGAACTCTCGGTGGCATTTGCGGAGCCACTGACTATAGGCAACAATTCACGTCGGTACAAGATCAATTTCCCCTCCAATTCAGCTTATGACTCGCGCTTTCGGTGTTTCCCTGCTGGCCGGGGTGTTATCCATCAGTGTCGATGCGCTGATGTCGCGTTTCGACCGTCCGTTGCTTATGCACTCGGCTGCATATGCGCAGGGCGCCGCCGATCTGGGACTGAACGCGCAATTGCTGGTTTCGGCGCGCAATGACGATTTTCAGACCGTGCGCCGGGTGCTGGATTCCGGGGCGCTTCCCGATGCACGCAACCGTGCCGGAGATACGGCGCTGATGATTTTCGTGCGCAAGGGCAATGCGCAAATGGTGGAATTCATGCTTGGCAAAGGTGCCAGCGCCGACTTGCCGAATCTCAGTAAAGTGACCCCCTTGATGGAGGCGGCCTTCCGGGGAGACGCGGCTATTGCAGGCATGCTGCTCAAGCATGGCGCTGACGTAAACGTCCGTGACCAATTGCTGAAAACTGCGATGGTTTACGCCGCCGGGCAGGGCAGCACCGAGGTCGTCGCCTTGCTGCTCGATGTCGGCGTGGAGGTCAATCAAAGCTACCGGCACGATCTCACCGCGTTGATGTGGGCCGCCGGTTACGGCAAGACGCCAACCGCAAAGCTGCTCCTGGAACGTGGCGCCGATCCATCGCGCAAGGACGATCGTGGCAAGACCGCATTTGATATGGCGGCAGCGGCAGGGCACCAGGAAACCGCGGCACTCCTTGCAGGGGAATGAAAAACGCCGTCAGCGAAGTTCCTTTGGCGGCAGCAGCAGTAAGGCCGTGACGCGCAAGCACTGGATCCGAAGCGGATGCGCCCTGGCGGCGTTTTTCATGGCTGTCTCCCTGTTCGCCGGTGCGCAGACGGTGGCGACAGTCCCCTGGTTTCCACCGCCGTTCGACAAGCTGGCCCACTTCATTTACTACGCAACCATGATTTACTACAACCATGGCGGCGCTGTCAGCGCACGCGGTGGGCGCGCGCTGGTTGATCCTTCCCCTGGTGCTGGTGCCGGTTATCGGCGCCGCCGACGAATGGCATCAGTCGCTTATCGCCGGCCGGAATGCGTCGATCTGGGACTGGGTGGCGGACGGGGCGGGCAGCGTTTTCGCCGTCGTCCTGTATTGGCAGTGGCGAAAAACGCGCTGACCCGCGATTAGCGCGGACGCACCAATCGTTCGGCGAGGCGCTCCACCGATTCTGCCGCCAGGTGCAATCCGAGCTTCGATCGCCGCCAGAGTATGTCCTGTGCCGTGTGCGCCCATTCGTGCGTGCTCAGGTAATCGACCTCCGCCTGATAGAGCCCGCCACCGAAATCTTCACCGAGTTGCCCGAGATTGCCTGCGCCGGCGAGCAGCCGCCCGACGCGGGTGCCGTAGGCGCGGGCATAGCGAAGCGCCAGCGCTTCCGGCAGCCAGGGTGTGGTGCGCCGGAAGCCGGCAAGAAATCCGTTGAAGTTTGCGTCTGCGATGTCGCCGCCGGGCAGCGGTGCGTCCGCGGTCCACCGGGATTTGAGTTCTGGCCATGCTGGCGCGAGCCGTTCCAGCGCCTCTTCCGCCAGACACCGATAGGTGGTGATCTTGCCGCCGAAAATCGACAGCAGCGGCGCCTGCGCCGGCGAAGCGTCCAGTTCCAGCCGGTAGTCGCGGGTGACGGCGGAAAGATTGGTCGCATCATCGGCCAGTAGCGGACGCACGCCGGAATAACTCCACACCACATCGGCCGGAGAAATGCCACGCCGGAAGTAGCGATTCGTCATTTCACACAGGTAGGCAACCTCCGCATCCGTGATCGAAGCATTGGCCGGATCGCCTTCATACTCGACGTCGGTGGTGCCGATCAGGGTAAAGTCGTGTTCATAGGGAATGGCGAACAAGATACGCTTGTCCGCGTTTTGCAGAAGGTAGGCGTGCTCATGCTCGAACAGCCGCCGCACCACGATATGGCTGCCCTTGGCCAGGCGCAGACGGTGCTGCGATGGCGCGCCGAGCGAGTCGCGCAGCACGTCCGTCACCCACGGCCCGGCCGCGTTGATCAAGGCGCGGCCACGCACCGGCATTTCGGCATTCCCGCTGGCTGGCTTCAAGGTCATTTGCCACAAATTCGCCTGCCGCCGTGCCGCGACGCAGCGCGTGCGCGGGAGGATATGGGCGCCATGTTCGGCCGCATCAAGCGCGTTGAGGACGACCAGCCGCGCGTCGTCCACCCATGCGTCGGTGTAGATAAAACCTTTCTTGAACTCCGGCTTGAGCGCTGCTCCCGCGGGGTGATCGCCCAGCGTCACCCCGTGTGAACCGGGTAGCAGTTCGCGTTTTTCAAGATGGTCGTAGAGGAACAGCCCGGCACGGATCAGCCAGGCCGGGCGCAAGTCCCGGTTGTGCGGCATGACAAAGGAAAGCGGCCGGATAATATGCGGCGCGGCACGCAGCAGCACTTCGCGTTCGCGCAGCGATTTGCGCACCAGGCCGAACTCATAGTGTTCGAGGTAGCGTAATCCGCCGTGGATCAGCTTGGTGCTGGCAGAGGAGGTGTGCGCGCCGAGGTCGTCCTGCTCGCACAGCAGCACCGACAGACCGCGGCCTGAGGCGTCGCGTGCAATCCCAACGCCGTTGATGCCGCCACCGATGATGAGCAGATCGTAAATCGGGTTGTTACCTCGGGAATCCGTCAAGCCGTGTTCCTTGCCATGTTGAATTTGTCCAACGCCGTGTTGTAATGCTATAACCAGCCTGACAACATAGCAGAAGGTGAGGCCGTGCCCTATATTCTTGCCCTTGATCAGGGTACAACCAGTTCGCGTGCCATCGTGTTTGACCAGATGGGCCAGGTACGCGGCAGCGCGCAGCAGGAGTTCCGTCAGATATTTCCACAGCCCGGCTGGGTCGAGCATGATCCGAACGAAATTCTTGTCACGCAACTCAAGGTCGCGGGACAAGCACTCATCGCAGCCGGGTTATCGGCGGGTGAAGTCGCCGCCATCGGTATCACCAATCAACGCGAGACAACCGTAGTGTGGGATCGCGCGACCGGCGCGCCGCTCTACAACGCGATCGTCTGGCAGGACCGGCGCACTGCCGCGCATTGCGACCAGCTCAAGGCCGCAGGCAGCGAAGCGTTGTTCACGCGCAAAACCGGGCTGGTGCTTGATGCTTATTTTTCCGGCACCAAACTGCACTGGATTCTGGCCAACGTGCCCGGTGCACGCGAAATGGCGCGAGCCGGCAAACTGGCCTTCGGCACCATCGACACCTGGCTGATCTGGCATCTGTCCGGTGGCAAGTCCCATTACACCGATGTGAGCAACGCCTCGCGCACGCTGCTCTACAACATCCACGAGGGTTGCTGGGACGAGGAACTGCTCGAGATTCTCGACATTCCGCGCGCCGTATTGCCCGAAGTCGGACCATCGAGCGGTGCCATTGCGCGAACGGCGGGCGATCTGTTTGCCGGCCATGAGATTGCGATTACCGGCGTGGCCGGCGATCAGCAGGCGGCTTTGTTCGGACAGTGCTGCTTTACGCCGGGCATGGTCAAGAACACTTACGGCACCGGCTGCTTCATGCTCATGAATACCGGCAGCCAGGCGAAAGTGTCGCGCAACCGGCTGCTGACAACGGCGGCCTGGACGCGCGAACGCGTCGCGACATTCGCACTGGAAGGCAGTGTGTTCGCGGGCGGGGCGGTGGTGCAGTGGCTGCGCGACGGCCTGGGCATGATCCGTTCCTCTGCGGAAATCGAGCCGCTTGCGGCAAGTGTTGCGGACAGCGATGGCGTTTATTTCGTGCCGGCGTTCACCGGCCTGGGTGCGCCGCACTGGGATCCTTACGCGCGCGGCACCCTGAGCGGGCTCACGCGCGGCAGCACCCGCGCACATATCGCCCGTGCGGCGCTCGAAGGCATCGCATATCAAGTGGCGGACGTGCTCCGCGCCATGCAGGCCGACGCCGCGATTCCCATTACCGAGTTGCGTGTAGACGGTGGCGCTGCCGCCAACGACTTGCTGATGCAATTTCAAGCCGATGTGCTCGGCGTGCCGGTGGTGCGGCCGAGCCAACTTGAATCCACAGCGCAAGGCGCTGCCTATCTCGCCGGGCTCGCCGTCGGCTATTGGCAGGACGAAGCGGAACTCCGCGCGCTATGGAAAGTCGATCGGATATTCGAACCGGCGATGGACGCAGGACGGCGCGAAGTGTTGTTGGATGGATGGCGGCGCGCGCTGTGCAGGGCGAAGGGGTGGTTGGTGTAGGGGCCGTGAAGGGAAAGGATTGATGCGTGCCAAGTAACGGTGAGCAGTGAACGGGGAATGCGAAACTACGGGTCTTCGGTCACGACCAGACCTGACGCAGCCTGCCCAAGACCCAGTTGCGTTACCGGCAATCGGTTAGCGTGAAGCGTGAAGTCCGTCGGACGATGAACTCGCGGGAGTCAACAGTTGTTTGTAAAGAGAATCGCTTTCCGGAGAAGGCGACAGGCCTAAAGTCACTGACAACGTTTGCCGCATGCGGCGGTAGACGCCAAGACCTTCCGCCGGACGACCCAATACGAGATAGCAGTGCATGACGCGCTGGTAGAAACGTTCAACCAGCCCCAGTTCGCGCGCCACCGTGCCAATGCCCTGGCCCGCCTTCACACGCTTCACGGCGAGCTCCTTGAACTCCGCCGTGTACTCCTGCTTTGGTATCTTCAATTTCATTTCCCCTTTCAGGTCGTCGAGGTTAAACCACTACGCCTGGAAGACGAAATTTCGGGGGAAGTTCAAAATAATGAGTTGTAGAGATTTACCAAACTTAAGAATGTAATTAAGACGCCAACAATTAATAAGAGAGTTTTTGCCTGCAATTTTTGTGTGATTTTAGCCGCAAGGGGCGCGGAGAAAATACCACCAAAAACCAAGCCAGCAACGATAGGCCACGGATTATTATCAATCAGAATGCTAAATGCGATGGCGCTACCAAATGTTAGGAAAAACTCCGTGAAGTTAACTGACCCAATAGTCATTCTTGGATTGTGACCAGAACCAATAAGGGTTGTTGTGACTATTGGCCCCCAGCCACCGCCACCAACTGAATCTGAAAATCCGCCAAATAGAGCTAATTTCGCCACATGTTTTGGCTCTTTATTTTGAACTTTATGCTTGTGAAATATTTTACTTATTAAGTAAATTCCCATTATCAGCAAATAAACAGAAATATATGGCTTTAAAAAATTTCCATCAATGTGCGTAACAAACCATGCGCCCAATACTGCGCCCGTGATGCCAGGTAACAGTAACCTTAGGAATAACCTAACGTCGACATTTCTCATTTTAAGATGAGCAATGCCTGATATGCCGGTCGTGAATACTTCAGCGATATGGACGCTTGCCGTTGCAGTGGCTGGTGGAATGCCAGATAAAAGCAGGAAAGTATTGCAGGTAATGCCGTATGCCATACCTAGTGCCCCATCAATGGTTTGTGCTACTAAGCCAACAAGGACGGCTGCCCAGAAAATTTTGCTTTGCAGCACATCAGAAACCATACTCCCAACATTATCGAGAGAGCCATTTTCTGTGAACAAACGAAAAGATAGGTAAGTGATTGCGCCCAGAAGTATTAACCCGACTAACCACCCACTGACTCTTAGTATGAGTGTCTCTTTAGGGTGCGTTACAACCTGCTCTATGGGAGGCAAGCCAAGTTCCGCATGTTCCGTATTGATTGGGTTTTCGGAAAGGTCTAGCTCTCTTATTTTCATGGAAATATGCCGCGCAGCTTGGGATGAAGGTGCGTAGTGTGTGCGGTCCACAACTAACTGCATAAGAATATAAAAGAAGATACTTATTCAATTTTTGGAATAGATACGGCACTAAGTGATTTTCCTAACGAAGTTGTAAAAATTTCATCGATCCGGTTCATCTGCCTATGTCAGGCTTGCGCGTGACTCGCGTTTCCAGCGCTGTTCGCTGGTGACCGCATGCAATCATTTCACGGGCAGAGGGTGAGATCGCGACTCTGGCCCGTCACCTTCGTCACGGTCGTTGCCACTTTTACGCCAGAATCGCGCCTCTTTTCGAGAGTCACATTTTCCATGTTTTGGATTGCCCGGAAATACGATGGCACCTCCGGGGACTCCACCGGGCGCAACTTCAGGGCTCACCTGCGGAATTGCTGAATTACCGCATTTCGGCTATTCTGCAGGGACGTCATTGAGGAGGCAAACACATGAAAGAGAGCGTGCTGGTCACCAGTCGCGGTCAGATTACTTTGCCTGCCGGTGTCCGCAACCGGCTCGGCATCAAGGCCGGAGGCGTGGTCCTTCTCGAGGAGCGCAATGGCGAATTGGTCCTGCGTCCGGCTGCCGTGCTGGAGATCGAAAACTATCCGGACGAGGACATTACAAATTGGGATAAAGAGGATCGATTGACCGAATCGGAGCGCGCCGTGATTACCAAAAAAGCCAGCCGCCGCAAGTGAATCGGATTTTCCTGGACGCCAACGTCCTGTTTACGGCCGCGCGCAATCCTGCAGGAAAAGCGGCACTTGTCATCGGACTCGGCGTCAAGGGCAGGTGGGAGGTTGTGTCGAGCAGCTACGCCGCCGAAGAGGCACGCAGAAACATCGCCTTGAAATTTCCCCAATACCAGTCAAGCCTGAAGGATCTGATCGATTCGATCTCAATTATTGCTTCGGGCTCCGGAGCAGATTGCCCTGTCAAATTGCCGGAGAAGGATCGGCCGATCATGGAGGCTGCAATTCGCAGCCGGGCGACTCATCTGTTGACGGGAAACTTAAGGGACTTCGGTGCGTTGATGAACAAGCCACGGCAGACGGCTGGGATCGCGATTCAGACCGAAGCGGAGTTCTTGTCCTCGCTGTGAAATCCGCTAAAATCCTTCCCTTTTTCGAACGGTTCCCGGCAACATGCCTTTGATTGTCCAGAAATACGGCGGCACCTCGGTGGGATCCACCGAGCGCATCAAGAATGTCGCCAGGCGCGTCGCCAAGTGGAAGGCTGCGGGTTACGACGTGGTCGTGGTGGTGTCTGCCATGTCCGGCGAAACCAACCGGCTGATTGCGCTGGCGAAGGAAATTCAGCCGCAACCCGATCCGCGCGAACTTGATGTCGTCGCGGCGACGGGTGAACAGGTCACCATCGGGCTGTTGGCGATGGCGCTGATGGAAATCGGTGTCAAGGCACGCAGCTATACCGGAAGCCAGGTGCGCGTGCTGACGGATGACGCTTTCAACAAGGCACGCATACTGGGAATTGACGAAAGCAGCATCCGCCGCGATCTGAAAGACGGTGCTGTCGCCGTGGTGGCCGGTTTTCAGGGCGTGGACCGAGAAGGCAATGTCACCACGCTGGGCCGGGGCGGATCGGATACCTCGGGTGTGGCGTTCGCGGCGGCGCTTAAGGCGGATGAATGCCAGATTTACACTGACGTGGACGGTGTCTATACGACCGATCCGCGCATCGTGCCCGAAGCCAAGCGGCTCAAGACCATCACCTTCGAGGAAATGCTGGAGATGGCCAGCCTTGGCTCCAAGGTTCTGCAAATCCGCTCGGTCGAATTTGCCGGCAAATATAAAGTCCGGCTGCGGGTGCTTTCAAGTCTAACCCCGCCGGATATCCCGATCGCGGAGGAAGCCATGTCGGGGACGCTGATTACTTTTGAGGAAGATGCAGACATGGAACAGGCACTGGTTTCTGGAATCGCTTTCAACCGCGACGAAGCGAAAGTCACGGTCCTGGGTGTGCCCGACACGCCGGGCATTGCGTATCAGATTCTCGATCCGATCGCCACGGCGAACATCGAAGTCGATGTCATCGTGCAGAACATCGGGCGGGACGGCCTTACCGACTTCTCATTTACCACGCATCGCAACGACCTGAAGCGAACGCTGGATATTCTGAAGGCCGTTTGCCAGCACATCGGCGCACGCGAAGTCATTGGTGATGACCGGATTTGCAAAGTTGGCGTGGTCGGCGTGGGCATGCGATCGCACGTCGGAGTTGCCAGCAAGATGTTCCGCGCGTTGGCCGAGGAAAGCATCAACATCCAGATGATTTCCACTTCGGAAATAAAGATCACCGTGGTGATCGACGAGAAATACATGGAACTGGCGGTACGGGTGCTGCACAAGACTTTCGATCTGGAACAGCCACGGTAAGGTTCAGGCGCCCGGGATTGAGCAGGAGCGCGGAGCAGGCGCCAAAAAAGGGACCCGATCGGGTCCCTTTTCACTGGTGCGCTTGATTTATATCAAAGGGGTCCGTGCTGGGTGATTCAGCATGTTCGTGTGGTCGATCCGCACGAATCAACTGAATTGAAGGAGGCGCAATGGACAAAGGAACGAGGCCCGGACTGGCGGTGGCGCGGATTATTGTGCGTGCGGGTCTGGTGGCTGCAGTGTATTGGAGTGCTCCATTCGGGGAGATCCTGGCCGCCGATGTCCAACGTGGCCGTCTCTTGTACGAGACGCATTGCATAGCCTGCCACGATACACGGGTCCACAAACGAGACGGCAAGATCGCCACGGACTACGACGCTATACGCATGCAGGTATTGCGATGGCAAAGCAATACGTTCCTGCGCTGGGATACCGGCGACATCGACGCCGTGGCGACCTACCTGGCCCGGACCTTCTACAAGGTGCCGTGTCCGGATTGCTGAGGGAGTTCTCAGATGATCCAGTTATCGAATGCCGAACCGGATTCCCGGCGATTACGGTACACCGGGGTCGGGCGCGAGGTCCACATCGAGGTACGCACTGACGCTGCGCGATTGTAGTTTCACCATTTATGACGATTCGCAATCTCCAGTACCTGTTCGATCCGCAATCGGTCGTGGTCATCGGCGCAACTGATCGCGGCGGCAGCGTGGGGGCCGCCGTCACACACAATTTGATCGAAGGCCGATTTCATGGAGCGCTGCGACTCGTTAATCCAAAGCATGCGCGCGTGCATGACCAAGTGTGCCACCCGGATGTGGCCAGTCTGGACATTATTGCGCAGCTTGCGGTGATTTGTACGCCACCCGATTCGGTGCCCGGACTTATTTCCGAACTGGGCGCCAAGGGCTGCAAGGCTGCCATCGTCCTGACGGCAGGCCTGGGCAGCCACAACGGGCACGACGTGACGCAGATCATGCTGGACGCGGCAAAACCACATCTACTGCGCGTTCTGGGACCCAACTGCGTCGGTTTGCTCTCGCCGCATATCGGGCTCAATGCCAGTTTCGCGCATGAGTCCGCGCTGCCGGGCAATCTGGCTTTCGTGTCCCAATCCGGTGCGCTCACCACGGCATTGCTCGACTGGGCGCGCAGCCGAGGCATCGGTTTCTCGCATTTCGTCTCACTGGGCGAATCCGCCGATATCGATTTTGGCGACGTGCTCGACTATCTCGCCAGCGATCCGCGCACCGAAGCAATCCTGCTCTACGTTGAAGCCATCAAACATGCACGCAAGTTCATGTCGGCGGCGCGCGCCGCCGCGCGCAACAAGCCGATTATCGTGGTCAAGGCGGGGCGCGCGCCGGAAGGCGCCCGGGCCGCCGCGACCCACACCGGCGCGCTGACCGGATCGGATGCGGTGTATGACGCGGCGTTCCGGCGCGCCGGTGCGCTGCGGGTTTTCACCACCAGCGATCTGTTTGTCGCCGCCGAGACGCTGGCCTGTGCCAGACCGGTAACCGGCGAACGCGTCGCCATCCTTACCAACGGCGGTGGCCCTGGCGTGCTCGCCGCCGACGCGCTCAGTCTGGGTAACGCGCAACTGGCCACGTTATCCCCGGTAAGCATGGCCAGTCTCGATCATCTGCTGCCGCAAAACTGGTCGCATGCCAACCCGGTGGACATCATCGGTGACGCTCCGGTCACGCGCTATGTGGAGTCCCTGAAGATACTCGCCGCCGATGCGCAGTTCGATGCGCTGTTGTTTATCCATGCGCCCACCGCGATCGCCGACAGCAGTGCCATTGCGCTGGCCTGCGCGCCGCTGTTGCGCGCCTTGACGGTACCAGTGTATGCATGCTGGCTCGGCGGCAGGGCCGTTGCGCGCGCGCGGCAGGTTTTCACCGAAGCAGGCATTGCGAATTATGAGACCCCCGAGCAGGCGGCAACTGCGTTTCTGCAGGGCATGCAATACCGCCGCAACCAGGAGTTGCTGTTTGAAACGCCGCCCGTTGAAGCGGATACGTCCGCCCCGGAAACCGCGACGGCACGTTCGATCGTGGATAACGCGCTAAGAGAAAACCGCTCCATGCTGAGCGAGCCGGAAGCGAAGGCGATTCTGCGCGCCTACGGCATTGATGTGGCGCAAACGCGCATCGCGCCGGACATCGACGCCGCACTCGCCGCCGCTGCTGAGCTCGGTTACCCGGTGGCACTGAAAATCCTTTCGCCGGACATCACGCACAAGTCCGATGTCGGCGGCGTCGTTCTCGATATTCAGACGCCGGACAGGCTGCGGGACGTTGCCGCAACGATGCTCGCGGGCGTGCGCGCCTTGCTCCCGCTGGCCGCGCTGCATGGATTCGCGGTGCAGACCATGATCCGGCGACCGCACGCGCGTGAGCTGATCGTGGGTGTTTCGACGGATCCGGTATTTGGCCCCGTTATCTTATTCGGGCAGGGCGGCACCGCAACCGAGCAGATCGCGGACACGGCGCTCGCCTTGCCACCGCTCAATGCCTATCTGGCGCGCGATCTGATGGCCCGCACCCGTGTGGCAAAGCAGCTCGATGCTCACAGGGACCGTCCCGCCGCGAACCGCAAGGCCATTGAGTTCGTTTTGATGCGTATTGCGCAATTGCTGGCCGACCTGGCGGAAGTGACCGAACTCGACATCAATCCATTGCTCGCCGACGAGCACGGCGTCGTCGCGCTCGACGCGCGCATGCGCATCGCGCCCGCCTTTCAAAAAGGTTCGGATCGTTTTGCGATCCGGCCTTACCCGTTTCACCTTGAAGAACGGGTGCAGGTCTCCGGGCGGCAAGTGGCTGTCAGACCCATCCGCCCCGAGGACGAGGCCGAGTTCAAGACCTTCCTGTCGAGAACCGCTGCCGCGGATCCTTACTTTCGTTTCTTTCATCTCACGCGCGATTTGCCGCATGCGCAACTCGCACGCTTTACCCAGATCGACTACGACCGCGAGATGGCGTTGGTCGCCCTGAGTAACGGCGATCTGGTGGCGGAGGCGCGGGCGCGGGCCGAACCGGACAACTGGCGCGCGGAGTTCTGCGTTCTGGTGCTCCCGGGCTGGGCAAGCACCGACATTGACCGCGTGCTGCTCTCCCGGCTGGTGTCCTACTGCCGGCAACGCGGAACCGCGCAGCTTTTCGGCGATGTATTGCCGGAGAATAATCGCCTGCTCGAGGTAACGGCGACCCTGGGATTTCACCGCCTGCCTGGTCCCGGCAAAACGATCCGCATTGCGCTCGACCTGGATAAGGCCGTGACGGCTTAACGAGGTCAGGCCGTCACGGCGTGACGGGTCGCGGCGAATACGTACACGGCTCCGATGGGTTACGCTTCGCCTGCCCACCGCGTCTGCGCGGCGGTCTTGCGGAGGTTGAGAAGTTCACGTCCGCGGTGCAAAAGGGCAGAACTTTCTTCATTTGTTTTTTCTTGGTGTCGATTGCATGGGCATGAGATGGTTGCGTCCCGGTTCGGCAGGCGCATTTTGTGTTGCCGGGCTTGGTGCGGCCAGCGCAACCTGGGCGCAGCAGGAACCGGCCGCGGGCGCCGGCAGTGGGGCGATGACGGGGTGGTTCGTGGCCATTGCCACGCTGACTGTGGCACTGGTGCTGGGAGCCGCCTGCTTACGTTATCGGGGACACAAAGATCGCCTAGAAGCCGTGCTTCAGTCGGCGATGGACGCCATCATTACCGTCGATGCCCGCCAGCGCGTCGTGCTATTCAACGAAGCCGCGCAAACCATGTTCGGCTGCACCGGCGCACAGGCCATCGGCGCGCCGCTCGACCGGTTTATTCCACAGCGGTTTCGCGCCGCGCATTTCGCGCACATCGAGCAATTCGCCAAAACCGGAAAATCATTGAGGCGTATGGGCCGGTCATCGACGCCGCCATCGACGCCGCCATCGACGCTGCCATCGACCCTGTGGGCTTTGCGCGCTGATGGCAGGGAATTCCCCATCGAAGCATCCATCTCGCACAGTAAGGTCGGTGGGAAAGACCTGCTGACCGTGATTCTGCGCGACATCAGCGAGCGCCTGCTTGCCTCCCAGGAACTGAATCTGGCGCGACGGGGTTCACTAGACATCGACCTGCGGCTTGAAGCGATAGTGCTGTCGGCAATGGATGCGATCATTGCCGTGGATGCCGGCCAGCGCGTCGTGCTGTTCAATGGCGCGGCGGAAAAAATGTTCGGCTGCAGCGCCGCCGAAGCCAGGGCCGGCACGCTTGAGCGTTTCATCCCGCAACGCCTGCGCGCCGGTCACCAGGAGCACGTTGAGCGCTTCGCTGCAACCGGGGAAACGTCGAGGCGCATGGGCATGCGCTCGCAACTGCTGGCATTGCGTTCGGACGGCAGCGAGTTTCCGATCGAGGCTTCGATCTCGCAAGCCCTCGTCGGCGGTCAAAAACTCCTCACGGTAATTCTGCACGACATTACGCAGCGCAACCGGGCGGAGGAGGAGATTCGACGCACAAATGATGAATTGCGCGGGTTGTCCCTGGCCATGCTGGAGATGCGGGAAGCCGAACGCACGCGCATGGCGCGCGAACTGCATGATGAACTCGGGCAGCTCCTGACCGCGCTCAAGATGGACGTCGAAGAGCTTGGCACGAAGATTCCCCGCGAGCGCACCGATCTCGCGCAATATGCAGCTTCCATGAGCAGACTGCTCGATACCACCGTTGCCACCACGCGGCGGATTTCCAGCGACCTGCGCCCGCTCGTGCTGGACGATCTGGGTCTGGTGGCAGCGGCGGAGTGGTTGCTCGAAGGCCTCGCCCAACGCACCGGCATCACATTTGGACTCGATCTGGATCCCGCGTGCGTTGAGCTGGGCGAACCGTACGCATCCACTTTGTTTCGGATCATCCAGGAGTCGCTCACCAACGTCGCGCGCCATGCGCACGCCACGCATGTCACCGTGCGGCTTAGGTGCGAGGGCAGGTTCGCCGTTCTCACCATCGCCGACAACGGCGTCGGCATGCCCGCAAACGCGCGCGCCAAGCCCGGGTCCTTCGGTTTGCGCGGCCTGCGCGAGCGCGTTTTACTGCTGAGAGGAACCCTGAGCATACTTGGCGGCGCGAACGCAGGGACCACATTGAGCGTACACCTGCCGATTCCAGAAATCGTCAATCCGCAACCCGTATGAGTACCCGCGTTCTGATCGCCGACGACCATGCCATCGTGCGCGAGGGCCTGCGCCGCATTCTCGCCTCCGATGTGGGCATCGTCGTTGCCGGCGAGGCTTGCGACGCCAACGAAGTATTGGCCGCCGTGCGTGCCGGCGGTTTCGAGGTTCTGCTGCTGGACCTGTCGATGCCGGGTCGCAGTGGCATCGAACTGGTAAAACGTGTGAAAGAGGAGCGGGCCGGATTGCGTGTGCTGGTGCTATCGATGCATGCCGAACAGCAATACGCAGTGCGGGCCATTCGCGCCGGTGCTTCCGGGTACCTCACCAAGGATACGGCGTCTTCGCAACTGATCGCCGCTATTGGCAAGGTTGCATCGGGGGGGCTTTACATCACCCCTGCGGTGGCGGAAGCGCTGGCGATTGGCGTGCAGTCGAAAGACGGCGATCTGCCGCACAAGCGGCTTTCCGATCGCGAGTTTGAGATTTTCCTGATGCTGTCCAATGGTGAGTCGGTCACCGGCATTGCCGAGCGTCTGAGCCTGAGTGTCAAGACGGCAAGCACGCACAAGACCCATATCCTGGAGAAAATGAAACTGGGTTCCATCGCAGAAATGGTGCGTTACGCGCTCGAGCACGGGTTGCTCGATGCCAAGTCCTGACAAGATTCCGTCCACGGCTAGCAGTTTTTCGTAGGACTATTCCTACCCCGAGTCGGACTATCCCATCCGGGTGAATCAGCACCCGCCGATGGTGCAGTCGCGTGCGCATCTCCAGACTTCTGGCCATACCAAGCCGGACCCTAACCCAGTCAAAAGGAGACAGCCATGTACGACGAAACAGTGCATAACCTCGAAGCGAACGACCGGATGCATGGCCTTTCCGTGTCAGCCCAGGCACTCGGAGCGCAAAACCGGGCGCTGGTCAGCTTGCCGGAGCTGGCCGCCATGCTCGGCTTCCCGGCAGGCAATGTGCAGGCCCTGGGGGAGGTGCAGTTCCCGGTCCGTCGCCTGCAGCCGGGTGAGACGCTGTTCCGGACCGGAGACGAATTTGAAGCATTCTATGTCGTGCGATCCGGGTTCCTGAAGACCGTTTGTCTGGACGGCGCTGGAAACGCACAAGTGTTGGCCTTCCCGATGCGCGCGGACGCGATTGGTGTCGATGGCTTCGACGCCGGCCGCTATACCGCGGACGCCATCGCGCTCGACACCTGTCATGTGATTATCGTGTCCTTCGCCCGTATTGCCGAGCTGGCGCATCAGACCCCGGAAATCGAGCGGCTCATTTACTCCATCTTCAACCGCGAGTTGACGCACCGGCAGAATATGGTGCGGCTGCTCGGCATGCTCAATGCGGAAGCGCGCGTGGCTGCCTTCCTGCTCGATTTGTCCGAGCGCTTCGCGCGCATGGGTTGCTCTCGCGCATCGTTTGCCCTGCGCATGACGCGTGAGGAAATGGGCAGTTATCTGGGCATAAAACTGGAGACCGTCAGCCGGGCATTGTCGGCATTCGCGGTTTCTGGCTTGATCGAAGTTGAACGCCGCGAGCTGGTGTTGAAAAACGTGGAGGGATTGCAGCGCAAGCTCTCATCCCCGGAAGCGAAAGACCCGGTATGCCGCGCCGGTCTCCGCAAGCCCGCTGCCGGGCGTCTTGCGGCACGGCCTGCGTTCAGGGCATCGCAGAGTCTGTCCTGGGTGCCGATGGCGGCGTGAGTCAACCCACAATCAAAAGGAGACCACCATGTACCGACGTATTCTGATTGCAACGGACGGATCGCGACTGTCACTAAAAGCGATCAAACAAGGGGTCGCGCTGGCGCGATCGGTCGGCGCGGCGGTAGTCGGATTCCATACGCGGCTGCCGGCGATGCTGCCTTACTACTCCGAGCAGGCCATCGTGCTGCCGCCGAGTACGGAGAAGTTGCTGGGTAACCGCGCCGCCGCCGCTGCGAAAAAATACCTGGCGCAGATCGAAACCCTCGCGAAAAAGGCCGGCGTTGACTTCAAGGGCGTCGATATCGATGCGCTTTCGCCGGCCGAGGCCATTGTCAAGACCGCGAAAAAAGAAAAGTGCGATCTGATCGTCATGGCCTCGCACGGGCGGCGTGGCATTTCGCGCCTGCTGCTCGGCAGCGAGACCACGCATGTCCTGACGCATTCTCACCTGCCGGTGCTGGTGGTGCGTTGAGCACCGCCGACACGGCAGCCTGCTTTCATTGCGGATTTCCGTGCGCTGACGGGCGTTCCTGGTTCGCTCTGATCGACGGCCAGCAGCGCAGCGTATGCTGCCCGGGTTGCCAGGCGGTGGCCGGGGCGATCGCGCAGGGCGGGCTGTCTTCGTACTATCAGTCGCGCACCCGCTACGCCGCGCGCGCGAAGCAGCCGGCGGCGCAGACCGATCTGCGCATTTACGACCGTCCCGAAGTGCAGGCCGGTTTCGTGCGGGAGCTGGGAGCGCAGTTGCGCGAAACCACACTGATCCTCGAAGACATCACCTGCGCTGCCTGCGTGTGGCTCAACGAGCGTCATCTGGCTGGGGTGCCCGGTGTGCTCGAAGCCCAGATCAACTACGCAACCCGCCGCGCGCGGGTGCGCTGGGACGATTCAGTAATCCGCCTGTCCGCCATACTCGCGAAAATCGAAGCGATCGGTTATCGCGCCTGGCCGGCGACTTCGGCCCACACGGAGCAGGTCCGGCGACGCGAAACGCGCGCCGCCCTGTGGCGCTTGTTCGTTGCCGGTTTCGCCATGATGCAGGTGATGATGTACGCGCTGCCCGCGTATCTGGCCGACGCGGGGAGCATGAACGAAGACATCGAGTTGATGATGCGGCTCGCCAGTCTGCTGCTGAGCGTGCCGGTCGTGTTCTACTCGGCGGCGCCATTTTTTCAGGGTGCCTGGCGCGATCTGTGCCAGCGCCAGGCGGGCATGGACGTGCCGGTGGCGCTGGGCATCGGCGTTGCTTTCGTTGCCAGCCTCGTCGCCACCTTCACCGGTGGGGCGCAAGTGTATTTCGACTCCATCACCATGTTCGTCTTCTTCCTGTTGTGTGCGCGCGGGCTGGAGATGCGCGCGCGCCAGAAGGCGGCGGCGGACCTCGAATACCTCGACAAAGCGCTGCCGCTCGCGGCACATCGCCTGCGCGATCGCGGACGCGGCATGGAGACCGAAGAGGTGCCCGCGCTCGCACTCGAGGCCGGCGACCTGGTCATGGTTCGCGCCGGGGAAGCATTTCCCGGCGATGGCATCCTCGTCGAGGGCGATACGCAATGCGACGAGTCGGCGCTGACCGGGGAGAGTCATCCGGTGCACAAACGCAGCGGCGAGAAAATCATGGCCGGGTCATTCAACCGCCTGAGTCCGGTGATCGTGCGCTTGACGCAGGTGGGCGAAAGTACCTGCGTGTCGGGCGTGCGGCGGCTTGCCGAGCGCGCCAGCGCGCAGCGCCCGGAGATCGCGCAACTCGCCGAGCGCGTGGCCAACCGCTTTGTGGCCGGGGTGTTGCTGTTCGCTGCCGCGACGGCGCTGTTATGGCTCTGGCTCGATCCCACGCGCGCGCTGTTGGTCGCGGTGACGGTGCTGGTGGTGAGTTGTCCGTGCGCCTTGTCCCTTGCCGTGCCGAGTGTCATGACTCTGGCGGTGGGACGCCTATCCCGATGCGGGGCGGTGGTGGTGGGCGCGCACGCGATCGAAGCGCTCACCCGGGTCACGCATGTAGTGTTCGACAAAACCGGTACCCTGACCCAAGGCCGCTTTGGTCTGGTGGCGACTCTGCCTCAGGCTGGTGTCCAGCCGGACCGGGCGCTGGCGCTGGCGGCGGCGCTGGAGCGCGACTCCGAGCATCCCATCGCCATGGCGTTCTCAGCGGCATTCGCAGCGCCATTCACGGCGGCTGCGTCAGGCTCCGGCGCCATTATGATCCGCGATCTGCGCAATGTTCCCGGATCAGGCATCGAGGGCCGCATCGACGCGTGTCGTTATCGTCTGGGTAGTTTGCCCTTCGTCACCGAAATTGCCGGAGCACGGCCAGCCCCAGAGCGGCAATCTGCCGGACTGCAATCCCAAGAGCTGGATCACACAGGCGCCACGCGCGTGTGGCTGGGCTGCGAAGGCCGGTGGCTGGCCTGCTTCGATCTGGCCGACCAACTGCGGCCGCAAGCACGCGATATCGTGCGCAGGCTGCAAGCCGGGGGCAAGCGTGTCCTGATCTGGAGCGGTGACGCCACCCCCGCTGTCGCCAATGTGGCCCGCCAGCTCGGCGTCGATGATTGGGAGGCGGGGATGCTGCCGCAGGATAAGCAGGCGCGTATGCTGGCCCTGCAACACGCAGGCGCGGTGGTGGCGATGGTGGGTGATGGCGTGAATGATGCGCCGGTGCTTGCGCAGGCGCAGTTATCGATCGTGATGGGCAGCGGCGCTTTGCTCTCCCAGGCGCATGCGGACATCGTACTGCTGTCGGGACGCCTGCACGGTCTGCTCGATGCCATCCAAATTGCAGCGCGCGCCCACATCATCATGCGTCAGAATCTGCTCTGGGCGGCGGTTTACAACTTTGCCGCGCTCTGCGCCGCCGCCGCCGGTCTGGTCACGCCCTGGATGGCAGGCATCGGCATGGGCGCAAGCTCGTTGTTCGTGGTCGTGAACGCGTTGCGCATTTCTGTGGAGGGGCGAGGGACGAAGGTCGAGGGGCGAGGGAAGGGAAAAAGCGTGGACGATTCCTTGTCCCCGGGGCCTTCGTCTCTCGTTCCTCGCCCCTGAAATTCCGAATGGAAATTCTCTATCTCCTCATCCCGCTGTCCCTGGTGCTGGTGTTTGTCATCGGCTGGGTATTCTGGTGGTCGCTCGGCAGTGGCCAGTTCGATGATCTCGAAGGTCCGGCCCATCGCATCCTGCAGGACGACGACCAGCCATCGGTGTGACGTAACAACCTCTCTCTTGGCCCGCTAGCCCGCCTTTGTCCCCCGCCCCTCGCCCCTCTTCCCTTCCGGTCTGACCCAAGCCGAAGCCGCGCGCCGTCTGGCGCAGCATGGCGCCAACGAGTTGCCGATGGCCAGACGCCGGGACGCGCTGCGCATTGCCTCGGAAGTCGTGCGCGAGCCGATGTTGTTGCTGCTGGTCGCGGGCGGCGGCATTTATCTGGCCGTGGGCGATGTTTACGAAGCACTGATTCTGCTGGTGTCGGTGTTCATGGTGATCGGCATCACCGTCTATCAGGAGCGCAAGACCGAGCGCACACTCGAAGCGCTGCGCGACTTGTCCAGCCCGCGCGCGCTGGTGGTGCGCGACGGCGTTGAACAACGCATCGCCGGCCGATGGCGTGCTGGTGGAGTGCAACGCATTTAGCGTCGATGAATCGCTGCTTACCGGGGAGTCGCTGCCGGTGTCTAAATCGGCGGCGACCGCTGACATCAGGGCGATGGGCCTTCCCGGCGACGAGGCGCAGCCTTTCGTGTTCTCCGGCGCGCTGGTGGTGCAGGGTTACGGAAAAGTGCGCATCCTGGCCACCGGTGCGCTCACGCAGATCGGGCGTATCGGCAAGGCGCTGGAGATGCTCGAAGTGCAGCACCCGCCGCTGCAGATCCAGATCGCGCGCTTTGTGCGCGTATTCGCAGCGATCGGCTTGCTGCTGTGTCTGGGCGTCGTCGTGCTCTACGGCCTGTTGCGCGGAGACTGGTTGGCGGGATTGCTGGCGGGCATCACGCTGGCGATGGCGGTGCTGCCCGAGGAGTTCCCGCTGGTGCTCACCGTGTTTTTCGCGCTGGGCGCCTGGCGCATCTCGCAACAGCGCGTACTGACCCGGCGCATGCCGGCGATCGAGACGCTGGGGTCGGCCACCGTGCTGTGCGTGGACAAGACCGGCACGCTCACTGAGAACCGCATGGCGGTGGTGGAGCTGGTGGTGCCCGGCGGGCACCACGATGCCACGCGCGGCGAGCTGCCGGCGAGTGTGCGCCCGGTGGTGCATTACGCCGCGCTGGCCTGCGAGCGAAATGCGTTTGATCCGATGGAGCGGGCCATCGTCGGCTACGCACTGGAGCATGACACCGAGACTATATCCATGCGCGAGCAATGGCGTCTGGTCAAGGAGTATGACTTGACGCGCGAGCTGCTGGCGGTGACACATTGCTGGCAGAGCGCGCAAGGCGCTGAGATGGTTGTCGCCGCGAAGGGGGCGCCGGAAGTCATTGCCATGCTGTGCCAGGCCGGCATGGCGTTGAACGCGGACATCCTCGCGCAGACCGCGCAAATGGCTGCGCGCGGACGCCGCGTGCTGGGCGTCGCGCGCGCGCGTTTCGACGCCACCGAATTTCCCGAGCGCCCGCAACGGTTCGCCTTCGAGTTTGTCGGACTCATCGCGCTGGCCGACCCGGTGCGGCCCACCGCGGCAGCCGCGGTGAAGGAGTGCGGCGATGCCGGCATCCGCGTGGTCATGATTACCGGGGACTATCCGGGAACCGCGCAGTCCATTGCCGGGCAAATCGGTTTGCTGTCTCCGGGCGGGGTGCTCACCGGTGCGCAGCTCGAAGACTTAAGCGCCGCGCAGTTGCGCATCCATGCGGCGAAAGTGAATATTTTCGCGCGCATGGTGCCGGAGCAGAAACTGGTCCTGGTCGAGGCGCTCAAGGCCAATGGCGAGATCGTCGCCATGACCGGTGATGGCGTAAACGACGCGCCAGCATTGAAGGCCGCGCACATCGGCGTTGCCATGGGCGGGCGCGGCACCGATGTCGCGCGCGAGGCCGCTTCCCTGGTGCTGCTCGACGATGACTTCAAGTCCATCGTGGACGCCGTGCGTCTGGGCCGGCGCATCTACGACAACATCCGCCACGCCATGAGTTATCTGATCGCGGTGCACGTGCCCACCGCCGGCATGGCCTTATTGCCGCTGCTGTTCGGCTGGCCGATGGTGCTCGCGCCGGTGCATATTGTGTTCTTGGAATTCGTGATCGACCCGGCTTGTTCCATCGCCTTCGAGGCCGAACCAGCGCATCCGTCCACCATGCGCCGCCCGCCGCGCAATCCGAAAGAACCACTGTTGAGCGCCCGGTTGCTCTGGTACGCCTTCCTGCAGGGGATGGTGGCGTTGCTCTATTACACCGTGCTGGAGCAAGGTTTCACGGAAGAACGCGCGCGCGCGATGGCCTTCACCGCCCTGGTGCTGGGCAATGCGGCACTGATCCTGTCCAACCGTTCGCAAAGCCGCAACATTCTCACCACCCTGCGCATGCCAAACCGGGCACTGTGGTGGATTGTCGGCGGCGCCCTGGGCGGACTGGCGGTGGTGCTTTATCTCCCGCCGATGCAACACCTGTTCAAATTTGAAGCGCTGATCTGGTCTGACTTGCTGCCATGCCTGCTGGTCGCATTGGCGGGAGTCGCCTGGTCCGAAGGGTTCAAGATTTTCGCGAAAAAAACCTAGGCGCTCATTTCCGTGCCCGATAGGGCGGGTGATTTGACTCGCCAGCAGGTGTTTTGACCCAAATCAAACGCGCAGCCCAAGTTCGATCAAGAATACCACTGTTGGCTAATCGGCAGACAGGTGACGGCCGTGACATCAAATGAAGTGTTGTTCAACGGCCACCATGTGAGCGTTGTAATCGTGACCGGGGTCATCGTGCTCGGCTGCGTGCTGTTGCACTACGAAGTGTTCTCCTGGCTTACGCGTTCTGGCGAACCTGCATCTGCGCATTCGCAGACGGCGGATACTGCGGCTGATTCTTGGTCTTCTGACGCTGCATTTGGCAGAAATCTGGCTGTTCGGATTCGGTTGCTTTTTCTTCTCGACGGTCACGGTTTGAGTCAGATACACGGCTCTGAAGGCAGGCTCGATCTGGTGTACTACTCGTCCGTCGTGTACACAACGCTGGGTCTTGGCGATCTGATCCCGGCCGGCGCTATCCGGTTCATGACCGGCGTGGAAGCGCTGAGCGGTTTTGTTCTCATCACCTGGTCGGCATCGTTCACCTTCCTGGAAATGCAGAAATTCTGGAAGAACGATTAGACAGGGACGCCACGCCAGCGGGTCTCACGAATCAATCATTACCGGAGGAATAACATGAGCAAGTACGTATTCGGCAAGACAGTGTTCCTGGGTTTCGATCAGGCCGTGGAAGCGGTAACGCAGGCACTTGCCAAGGAAGGTTTCGGCGTGCTGACCGAGATCGATGTCGCGGCGACGTTGAAGAAAAAACTCGGTCTCGAACGCGCGCCATACAAAATTCTTGGCGCCTGCAACCCGCAGTTCGCTGCCCGAGCGCTGGAGATGGAGCCGCAAATCGGCGCGCTGCTGCCCTGCAACGTCGTGGTGCGCGAGGACGCTGACGGAAAAACGCAGGTCGAGTTCATGGACCCGAATGCGGTGCTGGAGCTGGCGCAGCGGCCGGAAATTGGCGAGATTGCCGCGCAAGTGCGTACGCGGCTTGAGCGCGTGATGGCGGCCCTGTAAACGGGAGGATTACCTTGACCACGACGAAAGACAGCATCGAGCGCGTGCATGTGGTCTGCCCGGCCTGCCTCGCGGAAAACCGGGTGCCCGCGGCGCGCATGGCCGAAACCCCCAAGTGCGGCAAGTGCGGCGCGGAACTGCTCGACGGCAAGCCGGTCGCGCTTGACGAAACGAGCTTCAACAAGCTCGTCGAGAAAACCGGGTTGCCGGTCGTGGTGGATTTCTGGGCGCCCTGGTGCGGGCCGTGCCGGGCAATGGCGCCGGCGTTCGCCGCCGCCGCCGCGGAACTGCGCGCGCAGGTGCGCTTTGCCAAGGTCAATACCGAGCAAACCCAGGCGCTTGCGATGCGCCACCGTATCCGCAGCATTCCGACGCTGGTTCTGTTTAAGGATGGAACCGAGATCGAACGCATTTCGGGCGCGATGGACAAGGCTTCGCTCATGCGCTGGATCGGGCAGCACGCGTAGTGCGTGTAAAGGGCCGACTGCCCCGAAATCGCAGAGTTTTCCCGTGCTTTGTTTGATTCAAGTCAAACGCGGTGTTCTCCGGCGCCAATAGGATCGCGCTCACTGGACTGATCCAAAGGCTTGATCCAAAGCCCGGAGCATGATTGCCAGTCTCGATCTTTCCGGGGAGCGCGTATGCAGGATCAGAGGACTTACAACTACAAGGTGGTTCGCCAGTTCGCCATCATGACGGTGGCGTGGGGAATCGTCGGAATGACGGTGGGAGTGCTGCTCGCCGCCCAGCTTATGTTTCCCGACCTGACTTACGGCGTTTCCTGGCTGTCTTACGGGCGGCTGCGGCCTTTGCACACCAATGCGGTGGTGTTTGCCTTCGGCGGTTCGGCCTTGTTCGCCACCAGTTATTACGTCGTGCAGCGCACCTGTCACGCGCGGCTGTTCAGCGACGCACTGGCCGCCTTTACATTCTGGGGATGGAACGCGGTTATCGTGCTTGCCGCCATCACCCTGCCGCTGGGTATCACGACGTCGCACGAATACGCCGAGCTGGAATGGCCGATCGACATTCTCATCACCCTGGTCTGGGTCGCTTATGCGGTGGTGTTCTTCGGCACCATCGCCCGGCGCAAGGTGGCGCATATCTACGTCGCCAACTGGTTTTTTGGTGCTTTCATACTTACGGTGGCGCTGCTGCATATCGTCAACAGCGCGCAGGTGCCGGTGAGTTTTTGGAAGTCGTACTACGTTTACGCCGGCGCACAGGACGCAATGATCCAATGGTGGTACGGGCATAACGCCGTGGGATTTTTCCTCACCGCCGGTTTTCTGGGGATGATGTACTACTTCGTGCCCAAGCAGGCCGGGCGCCCGATCTACAGTTACCGGTTGTCGGTGGTGCATTTCTGGGCGCTGATTTTTACCTACATGTGGGCGGGCCCGCATCATTTGCATTACACCGCGCTGCCGGACTGGGCGCAGTCGCTCGGCATGGTTTTCTCGCTGATTCTTCTGGCGCCATCCTGGGGCGGCATGATCAACGGCATCATGACCCTGTCGGGCGCCTGGCACAAACTGCGCACCGATCCGATTCTTAAATTCCTGGTCACCTCGCTTTCGTTCTATGGCATGTCGACCTTCGAGGGGCCGATGATGTCGATCAAGACGGTGAATTCGCTATCCCATTACACGGACTGGACCGTCGGTCACGTGCACTCCGGCGCGCTGGGCTGGGTGGCGATGATCTCCATAGGCAGCCTCTACTACCTGATTCCGCGCCTGTACGGACGTGTCGAGATGTACAGCGTTCGTCTTATCACGCTGCACTTCTGGATCGCGACCTTTGGTGTGGTGCTGTACATCGCGGCGATGTGGATCGCAGGCGTGATGCAGGGCCTGATGTGGCGCGCGGTGAATGTCGACGGCACGCTCACCTACACCTTCGTCGAAAGCGTGAAGGCAACTTATCCGTTCTACGCCATCCGCCTGCTCGGTGGCGTGATGTTCCTGAGCGGTATGTTCGTCATGGCCTACAACACCTGGAAGACGGTGCAGGGCGCAACCGCGGTGGATGCGCCGGTGCTGTTGCCGGCCGGTGCTCATGCCTGACACGCCTGTGCCTGAAACACTCACGACTGATTTCTGAGGGAGAGATTCAATCATGGCGATGCCATCTGCGTCCGGCCACGAGTTCATCGAAAAGAATGTGACCTGGCTGATCGTGCTCATCATCCTCGTGGTGAGCGTGGCCGGCTTGGTCGAAATCGTGCCGCTCTTCTTCCAGCGCTCCACGACGCAGCCCGTCACCGGCCTGAAACCCTACACGGCGCTGCAACTGACCGGGCGCGACATCTACATCCGCGAAGGCTGCAACAACTGCCACAGCCAGATGATCCGCCCGCTGCGCGCGGAGACGGAACGCTATGGCCATTACTCGGTGGCGGGCGAGTCGGTCTACGACCACCCGTTTCTGTGGGGCAGCAAGCGTACCGGCCCGGATCTGGCGCGGGTGGGCGGGCGCTACAGCGATGAATGGCAGCGCCAGCATCTGGAGCAGCCGCGCGATCTGGTGCCGGAATCGAACATGCCGGCCTATCCCTGGCTGTCGCAGGCTGGCGCCGATGCCGCGCTGATCGAAGCCAAGATGAGGGCGCTGCGCAGGGTCGGCGTGCCCTATACGGATGAGGAAATCGCCAGGGCGCGCGCAGAGCTCAAGGACAAGACGGAGGCCGATGCGCTGGTTGCCTATCTGCAAGGCCTCGGCACGGCGCTGAAAGGAGTGAAGTAATCATGGATGCAATGACCCTGTTTCGCGTGTGCTCGACCGTCATCATGGTTTTAATATTTGCCGGCATCGTGTGGTGGGCCTATGGCAGCCGGCGCGGCGCGCGCTTTCACGGCGCTGCGCACAGCGTGCTGTTCGACGATGAGTTTCCGGGTTCGCGGCAAGGTGAAAGGAGCGTCAAGTGAGCGACTTCAACGATGATTTCTGGTCGGTCTATATCTCGGTCATCACCGTGGCCAGCATTCTGGCCTGCGCCGTGCTGTTGTGGACGCTTTCGACCAAGCGCGTGGTGCAGGGAAAATCGGCCGAAGTGATGGGGCACGTCTGGGACGAAGATCTCGAGGAGTACAACAATCCGCTGCCGCGCTGGTGGATCTGGCTGTTCTACATCACGATCTGGTTTTCCGTGGCCTATCTGTTTCTATACCCGGGGCTGGGCAGTTACGCCGGATATTTCAACTGGACTTCGCGCGGCGAATACGAAGCCGATCAGGTCAAGGCGAGGGAAATTTACCAGCCGATCTACGCGAAATACGCGGCCATGTCCGTTCCTGATCTAGCACGCGATACACAGGCACGCGAAATGGGTCAGCGCCTTTTCCTCAACCATTGCGCAACCTGTCACGCGTCCGACGCGCGCGGCGGCAAAGGCTATCCCAACCTAACCGACCGCGACTGGCTCTACGGTGGCGATCCGGAAACCATAACGGCCACCATTACCAATGGCCGCATGGGTCTGATGCCGGCGTTGGGGGCTGTCATCGGCGAGGATGGCGTGAAGGCGACGACGCACTATGTGCTGTCATTGTCAGGCCTGGCGCACGACAAACTGCATGCCGAAACGGGGCGAAAGTTGTTTGTCACGAATTGTGCTGTCTGTCATGGCGCGGAAGGCAAGGGCAATCAAAGTTTTGGTGCTCCCAATCTCACCGACAACGTCTGGCTTTACGGGGCTGGCGAGACAACGATTGCGGAAACCATTGGCAAGGGCCGCCCCAATCAGATGCCCGCGTGGGGCGAGTTCCTCGGAGAGGAGAAAACCCATGTCCTGGCGGCCTATGTATGGGGACTATCGAATGCGAAATGACCGGCAATCCGGAGCCTGGAGCTGGCGCAACACCGCGCAGGGCTACGGCTGGCTGTCCATCGCACTGCACTGGTTGATGCTGCTGCTGATCGCGGCGGTGTTTGCGTGCATCGAACTCTATGAGACCTTTCCGGAAGACAGCCCAACCGGCGAAACGCTGGAGGTCTGGCATATCATGCTGGGGCTTTCGGTGTTCGCGCTGGTCTGGCTGCGTCTGCTGGTGTATTTAACCGGCCCGGCTCCGCACATTGAACCCCCGCCTGCGGTCTGGCAACGCTGGGCGGCAAAGTTGATGCATTTCGCGCTGTATGCCTTGATGATCGGACTGCCTTTGACGGGCTGGCTGCTGCTGAGCGCAGAGGGCGAGCCGATCCCCTTCTTTGGCATGCACCTGATGCCCTTGATTGCCGAAAACGAGGAATTCGCGGAGATCTTCGAGGAGCTTCATGAGGTGGGCGGCACGGCGATGTATGTGTTGATCGGCCTGCATACCGCCGCTGCGTTGTTCCATCACTATATCGCGAAGGACAATACCCTCACGCGGATGCTTCCGCTCCGGCGCTGACATGGGCTTATCCAAGCCTCATCTTGTTGCGCCGACCGGCGCCATGGAGCAGGCGCTTTATGAAGTGCGCCGGAAGATTTATCCACGCGCAGTGCACGGCACCTTCGCCGTCTGGCGCTGGAGTGTGGTGCTGCTCACGCAACTGGTGTTCTATGGCGTTCCCTGGCTCACCTGGAACGACCGGCAGGCGGTGCTGTTCGATCTGGCGGCGCGCAAGTTCTACATCTTCGGTCTGGTGTTCTGGCCGCAGGACATCGTCTACCTGACGGTGCTGTTGATTATTTCCGCTTATTCGCTGTTCCTGTTCACGGCGGTTGCCGGGCGGCTGTGGTGCGGTTTCGCCTGCCCGCAGACTGTCTATACGGAAATTTTCATGTGGATTGAACGCAAGGTGGAGGGCGATCGCCTGGCGCGCATGAAACTCGATAAGCAGCCGCTGTCCGCACGCAAAATCACCCGCAAAGGCGTCAAGCACGGCTTGTGGATCGCGCTGTCGCTGTGGACTGGCTTTACTTTCGTCGGATTCTTCACGCCGATTCAGGCGTTGGGGCGCGACGTTCTGGCGCTGCACACGGGGCCGTGGGAGACGTTCTGGATGCTGTTCTACGGTTTCGCCACCTACGGCAACGCCGGCTGGATGCGCGAGCAAGTGTGCAAGTACATGTGCCCGTACGCGCGCTTCCAGAGCGTGATGTTCGACCCCGACACGCTGGTCATCACCTACGACACCGGGCGCGGTGAACCGAGAGGATCGCGCGCCCGCGGCGCCGACCTCAAGGCTAAAGGTCTGGGCGATTGCGTGGACTGCGGTATCTGCGTTCAGGTGTGTCCCACTGGCATCGATATCCGCAATGGCCTGCAATACGAATGCATCGGCTGCGCCGCTTGTATTGACGGCTGCGATCAGGTCATGGACAAGATGGGCTACCCGAAGGGGCTGATCCGTTACTCCACCGAGAACGCCCTCAAAAACCATCTGCCGCCGCAAAGCATGCTGAAGCGCATATTGCGTCCGCGCGTGCTCGCCTACAGCGCGGTGCTGTGGCTCATCATCGGCGCGGCTCTGGTGACGCTGTATCAGCGTGTGCCGCTCAAGGTCGATGTCATCCGCGATCGCGGCAACGTCATGCGCGATGACGACGACGAAATCCAGAACGTCTATCGTCTGCAGATCATGAATACGCAGGAGATCGCGCGTGACCTGCATATCAGCGTGAGCGGGCTCGATGGCATCGAAATAGAAGATGAATCCGGGCCGATCCGCATTGCGCCGGCGTCGGCAAAAACGGTGCCGGTGCGGGTGGCGGTGCCGCGGGCTTCCGTCAGCAAAGGCTCGAACCGCATCGTGTTTACCGTGCTGGCGACGGATGCGGCGCGACCTGACGACGAGCCACTCAAAGTGGATGAAAAAGCGAGCTTCCTTGCACCATGAAGTCTGACCGCGTGAACCAAGAGGGTGAATCATGAGCCATATCGCAACCAACCAACCCGTCGTTGCGTGGTACCGGGAGCCGTGGCCCTGGATACTGATGTCGGGACCGGCGCTCGCGGTCATAGCCGGTATCGTCACCATGGTGATCGCGTTCAGGAATGCGGATCCGCTGGTGGTCGATCATTACTACAAGGAGGGCCTGGCGATCAATCGCGTGCTGGAACGCGACCGCGCGGCCCTGGCGCGCGGGTATCGCGCAACGATTGTCCTGAATCAAGAGCGAAGGCTCGCACGCATACACTTGGCTGGGGATGCGCCGCCGGCCGAACTGCGTCTGCGGTTTATCCATCCCACGAAATCCGGACTCGACCGCGAGTTTTCCGCGCAGCAGATTCAACCCGGTCTGTATCAGGGGGCCGTGCAACTGGCGCCGGCCATGCGCTGGAACGTCGAGCTTGAAGACGCGCAAGGACAGTGGCGCCTGACGGGTGGGTGGGCTGCGGCGGACGACCAGTTCGTGCTGGCGCCCCGCCGATAGTTTCAGCAAGAGACAACCTTATTCGACTTCTATTTCCATACTTGGCTAACTAGGTAGCAATATGCGAATCGAGATATAGAGAAATTATCACTATTGCGCGGACGAAAAGTAAAAAACCTCCCTCACCCGGCGCTTCGCGCCACACTCTGCTGCGCTTCAAGTGTTCCCTTGTCCCGAAGGGCGAGGGTTTATTCCCCTCTACCTCCGGGAGAGGGGCAGGGGTGAGGGAAATGTTTTCGTCCACGCCGATTTAGTTACGAGAAATTAAAGTAGTAATGAAATGTAATTGGTATGACACGGCGCGTTCGCCATTCGCGGTGCTATTGGAATAAAACTGAAAGGCGCGGATGATCCACGCGGCACATGGAGTCAGACACGAAAGGCACTTACTTAGAGGCAATCAGCCAGATTTTTTCTTGAGGTAGAGGATGAAGCATCTCGAATTGGTCTGGATCCTGTGGCCGTCTTTCCTGGTGGCGGCGCTGGCCAATGCCCTGTTTTTCACCATGTTCGATCCACACGATCTGATCGCCTTCGGCGAGCCGGTCGGCGCCGGGCGTATCGCGGTTTACTCGGCGGGTTTCTTCGCGTTTTGGCTGGTGGCGGCAGCGAGCGCGGCACTCAGCCGCTTCCTTCAGAAGACTTCCACACAAATCAATTCATGAGCCTCACCTGGATGATCGTGGGCACGGCAGTGCTGACCGGATTTCTGGGTGGCGTGCATTGCGCGGGCATGTGCGGCGGCATTGTCACCGCGCTGGCCGGTCAATCGTCGGGCTCAGTCAGGCCCTGGCTCTTGCATCTTGCCTACAACGCCGGTCGAATTGCGAGCTATACGCTCGCGGGCGCGGCGGCCGGCACGCTAGGCAGCCTGGGTCTGATGCTCAACCAGTGGCTGCCGGTTCAGATCGTGCTTTATGTCGCCGCGAACCTGCTGCTGATTGCGCTGGGCCTGTATCTGGCCGGCCTGCGCAGTCCGATCACGCACCTGGAACACTTGGGCGCCGGGCTATGGCGGCGCATTGCGCCCCTGACGCGCCGATTCCTGCCGGCCGATAGCATGCCGAAGGCGCTGGCGCTTGGCATGCTTTGGGGATGGCTGCCTTGCGGATTGGTCTATACGGCGTTGTTCACTTCGCTGCTGAGCGGCAGTGCGCTCAAGGGCGCCATTCTGATGCTGGCCTTTGGCATCGGTACTTTGCCCAATCTGATGGCAGCCGCAGTTATGTTGCGCCGATCACGCACTGCCCTGGCGGGCAGAACAGCTCGCTTGTGCTCTGGCGCGATCGTGGCCGGCTTCGGCGTCTATGGCGTCGCTCACGCAGCTTCGCTGGGTTCGCAGATTCGCGGCGGGTTGCTCTGCATCGGCTGAGCGCAGGCCGCGCACGGAATACCGAAACCGCCAGTCAGTCCTGGACGCCCTGCGCCGGATGTCCATGGGCGCGCCAGCGCAGCATGCCGCCCGCGAGGTTCGCTGTATCGCTGAATCCGGCGCGTTGCAGGATCACAGTGGCCTGTGCCGAGCGCCCGCCCGAGCGGCATACCGCAACGATCGGCCGCTCGCGGGTAAGCTCTCCCGCGCGCGCGGCCAGTTCGCCGAGCGGGATCAGTTTCGCGCCGCGGAGGTGTCCGAGCGGGCCGTTGAATTCCACCGCTTCGCGCACATCAACGATCTGAACCTTGTCCGCGGCTTCTTCGAGTGCCTGTGGCTGGATCTCCCAAATGCCCGCGAACGTGTAAGTCAGCGCCGCCCAGGCCGGCGTCGTGAGCGACACATCCCCGTCCCTGGGCCGCCCGCACTTGAGGTTGGCCGGCACGGCGATGTCGATCTGCTTCGGATGTGGCAGACCCAGGTTGTCCATGTAGCCGGCAAAATCGTCTTCTCTTACGCCCCCGCCCAGGCGTGGATTGAAGCGCTGTTCTTCCGCGACGCTGGTCACCGTGAGTCCGCGGTAGTCATGCCCCGGGTAGAGCAGGCACGCGGGCGGCAAGGCGAGAATCTGGGCATGCACCGACCGGTAAAGTGTCTGCGCGTTGCCCTGCTGAAAATCGGTGCGTCCGGTGCCACGGATCAGCAGAGCGTCACCGGTAAACGCCATGCTCTGGTCATCCAGTACATAAGTCAGACAGCCGCTGGTATGTCCTGGCGTGGCACGAACCTGAAGATGATGCGACCCGAATTCGATCTTGTCGCCATGCGCAAGATAACGGTCAGCGCCGTCAGCGCCGCTCTTCTTTGCCAGCGCGATGCGGCTGCCGAACTGACGCCTGAGCATCCAGGCGCCGGTGACATGATCGGCATGGACATGGGTTTCCAGTGTGTAAACCAGACGCAGATCGAGTTCGCTCAGCAGCGCCGCATCCCGTCGCGCCTGCTCGAAAACCGGGTCGATCAACACTGCTTCCCGACTAAGGCCATCGCCAAGGAGATAGGTGTAGGTCGACGACTGCGGATCGAACAATTGCCTGAATATCAGCATTTCCTGCTCCAATCTGCGAACGGATGGTACCGCGTCAATTGAAAACTCGGACGCTTTGTTGCCGCCCACGATACGCGATGGTCACGTTTGCGCCAGAAGTCTGCAAGCATCAGCTTTGCGCACATTATCTGCCAGCGAATCAGCCAATGCTTGAGCATGATCAAATCAGCGGGCCAGCAATAAGTCCCAATGCGCCTGCGGGCGCGTGTTGTCATGCCATCAGCTCGGCAAGCAGCGCGCCTGCGGACTCTATGCGCCAAGCGCGGAGCCTGCGCGCCGCGCAAAGGAGCAACAGCATGCCCACCCGTGCCTTGATCTCGTTCATCGCCATTGCCTTCGGTCTGTCGTGGGGCATTCTGGCGCGCTTCATCGGCTGCACGGCCCAGGCCGCGGTGGGTGGGTTGCTGTGCCTGCCGGCGACGCCGCACGCCGGGGCACGGGCACGCCACTTTTTCGCCCGCAGCAGCAGTGCGCGACAGCCATGAAACGCAATCGGGTGTTCGCCGTCCTCGCCATTGTGGTTGCGCTCGGGCTGGTCACCACAGGGGAGATCCGCTCGCGCTTCGAGCGCGACTTGGCGCTTGCCGCCGAACGCGCTGCGCAAGGCAGCACGATCATCGACACGCGCTGCGGACTAATCGAGATGCAGCAAGCGGGCGAGGGCATTCCGCTGCTGATGATCCACGGCAGCGGCGGCGGCCACGACCAGGGCATGGCCTGGGCGCAACCGCTCGTGCAGCGCGGCGTGCGCGTGATCGCAATGTCGCGCTTCGGCTACCTGCGCACCCCCCGGCCCGCCGACGCATCGCCCGAAGCCCAGGCCGATGCGCACATCTGCCTGCTCGACACGCTGGGCATCACCAAAGCTGCCGTCATGGGCGTCTCGGCGGGCGGCCCATCGGCGCTGCAGACGGCCATCCGCCACCCGGACCGGGTCAGCGCATTGGTGCTCGTCGTTCCCATCGCCTGGAAGCCGGGAGCGGTAGCCGACTCCGCGCCGCCGGTGTCGGACGACAAGGACGCGCTGCTGCTGCGCCTGCTCGGCTCGGACTACCTGTTCTGGGCCGCGCTGCACCTCGCGCGCGACCCGCTCATTCGCCACGTGTTGGCGACACCGCCCGAGCAGGTCGCCGTTGCCAGTGAACCCGAACGCGCCCGCGTGAACAACCTCGCCGATCGCATCCTGCCGGTGTCGCGCCGCGCCGCCGGGCTTCGCGACGACACGCGGCTGGGCAAAAGCCTCGGCCCCTATGCGCTGGAATCCATCCGCGCACCGGCGCTCGTCATCAGCGCACGCGACGACGGCTTCGGTACCTATGCCACGGCGCAGTACACCGCGAGTCGCATAGCGGGCGCGAAGTTCGTCGGCTTCGAGCAGGGCGGCCATTTGCTCGTGGGACACGACGAAACGGTGCAGGCTGAAATCGTCAAGCTGCTGACTCAAACCACGAGGCAGTGAGGCTGGCCACTCCAATGCCCGCCCGCCACCAAATCAAGCGCTGCGTGT
>JANLTJ010000003.1:0-1850 GCA_031362885.1 Betaproteobacteria bacterium | reverse complement strand
CCGAAATGCTCGGCGATTGCCGCCATCGTATGCTGCCCGGACAAATAGGCAAGCGCGATGGCGTCGTTACGCGCGTGCGCGCCGGCAAAGTCGGCCAACGCCCGCTTTGAGGCGCGGCGTTGTGCACGGGGAATTTCCGTCAGTGAAGGTTTTTGGTCTGCCAAGGCCTGGATTTTTTTGACGAACGCTTGCGAACCCAGATAAATCTGCCCTTGTAGTTGACCCCATACGCTGGGCCGCTTCGCGCCCTCATGCACAAACGCGACATATCTGGCGATTGCGCGGGCGCGCTGCGCAGCGAATTGTGCGAGCACGAAGTCCACTTGCAACCAGTCCGGTTTGGCGGTTCGTCCGCACGTCGCGGGGTAACTGCTCCATGGCCATCGCTCCAGACGCCGAACCATCTTTGCACGCAACGGGTTCAGAACCACGTAACGGGCAAGCTCCAGGAGATAGCTGTCTTTGTCGACCAGTATGGCTTTGAAGCGCCCTTGAAACACATGGCCGACGCGTTCATGGGTACGGTTGAATCGCTGGGTATAGACGCCATTGAACTGACGCATGCCCTTGGAGAGGTTCGCTTCGGGCGTTTCGATCACCATATGATAGTGATTCGTCATCTGACAATAGGCGTGACACACCCAATTGAAGCGTTTGCAGACTTCGGCCAGCGTTTCGAGCCACGCGATGCGATCCTCGTCACAGAGGAATATGTCCTCGCGCCCGTCTCCACGCGAGGTGACGTGATAGAGGGCGCCTGCAAGTTCCAGTCGTAGGGGTCTGGCCATGGAGCGGCGAGCATATCAGATGCAATGCGATAATGAAAGACCTGACCCCTTGACTGACCTTGGTTCGTTGATACCGATTGCCGGCCGGGTGTGATCTATCGGATCGTCGTTCCCGGCACACTCGAAGTGCGTCCCGGCGGGCGTCATGATCGGGTTTTTTGCCAGGTCTGACCATGTGCAGGTCAGGGGATGGACTTGCGTAACGCGAGTTCACGTCCTTCGTGATACCTTCGGCATTCATCGCGTGTACGCGGTGAGGCGCAAGAATCTAGAGACCAAGTTCGCCCTTCACGTTTTCAGTCTTCAAGGAGAGCACATGCATTCGATCAACAACCCGGCGAAAAGCGCCCTGGTCGCGGGCAAAGTGGCGGCCGGTGTCGGTGTGCGGGCAGTACGCGGTGTCGAAATCGCGAAAGTCATGAAAACCGCCGGTTTCGATTTTCTGTTCATCGATCTTGAACACGGACCGTCTTCGGTGGAGACCGCCTGTTCGATCGCGGTTGCGGCGCTGGATGCCGGGATCGCGCCGATTGTGCGCGTGCCGCACATGGACTTGAAGCTGGCGACCCGCTGCCTGGATGGCGGGGCGCTGGGCATCGTGGTGCCGCATATCGATACGCCGGATGAAGCCAGGGCAGTAGTCGATGCGCTGCGCTTCCCGCCCGCCGGCCACCGTTCCATCGCAGGTGGCTACCCGCAATTCGGATTTGCGACGGTGCCGGCAGCGGACGCAGTGCGCGAGATGAACGCCGCGACGCTGGTAGTGGTCATGATCGAAACCCCGCTCGCAGTGGAAAACGCCGAGCGTATTGCGGCCGTGCCCGGCATCGACGTGCTGCTCATGGGCACCAACGATTTGTGTCTGGAGATGGGCATCCCCGGAAAACTCGACGATCCGAAACTGGTCGCGGCCCTGGATACGGTGCTCGCCGCCTGCAAGAAACACGGCAAATGGCCGGGGCTGGGCGGTGTGTACGCCAAGCCGCTGCTCGGTACCTATCTCGCCAAGGGCTTCAAATTTATTCTGTGCGGCAACGATCTCGGGCTGTTGATGGCGGCGGC
>JANLTJ010000230.1:0-71829 GCA_031362885.1 Betaproteobacteria bacterium | reverse complement strand
GAGCGGCTGCGCATTATTTTCGAAAACAACGACGGCTTTGAAATTGCGCGCCATGACCTGCGGTTGCGCGGTCCCGGCGAAATCCTCGGCGCACGCCAAAGCGGGGTGCCAATGCTGCGTTTTGCGGATCTGGAAAAGGACGTCGAACTGCTGGAGGCGGCACGAAATCTGGCGGCACAATTGCTGCGCGAGCATCCCGCGAGCGCGCAATTACATCTGCAGCGCTGGCTCGGCGGCCGTCAGGCGCTGCTCGAAGTGTAGTGATTTACCCTGCCCTTGTGAGATCATCTAAAAAGTCTGTTCGCCACCGAAGCTTGAATTGGCGTTACCTGATCCAATGCAGTCTGCTGATGGCCGCTAAAACCGATGAGATTCATTGACCGCCTGAATGCCTATGAAAAACTGATCCGGCTCGACAAGCCGATCGGCATCCTGCTGCTGCTGTGGCCGACGTTGTGGGCCTTGTGGTTATCATCAAGCGGACATCCTGATTGGACCATCGTATGGATTTTTGTGCTTGGCACCGTGCTGATGCGCTCCGCCGGTTGCGCCATCAATGACTACGCCGACCGCGATATCGACGCCAAAGTGGCGCGGACCCGGGATCGTCCGCTGGCGACCGGCGCCATCAAGCCGATTGAAGCCCTGCTGGTTGCCCTGGTGCTCAGCCTGGTCGCGTTTGCACTGGTGTTACAACTCAATGCGCTGACGATCAAGTGGTCCGTTGCCGCCGTTATCATCGCGGCGATTTACCCCTTCACCAAGCGCTTCATGGCCGTGCCGCAGGCGTTTCTGGGCGTCGCCTTCGGACTCGGGATTCCGATGGCGTTTGCCGCGCACACCGGACATGTGCCGACGGTGGCGTGGATACTGCTGGCCGCAAACGTGTTCTGGGCCATTGCCTATGACACCGAATACGCGATGGTGGACCGCGCGGATGATCGCAGGATTGGTATTCACACCTCGGCGTTAACTTTTGGCCGCTACGATGTCGCGGCCGTAATGGGCAGTCATGCCTTGTTCCTGCTGCTCATGCTGTGGACCGGCTTGCATTACCGCGCCGGCTGGTATTTTTATGCGGGACTGGCGCTCGCGGCGGGGTTGGTCGCGTTGCAGTATCGAATGATCCGCGGACGCGAACCGGCCGCCTGCTTTCGCGCGTTCGCGCTCAACAACTGGGTGGGCGCAGCGATCTTCGCGGGGATTTTCCTGACCTATTTTTTTCCAAAGCGCCTGTGACCGCCTGAGTCAGGCTGGCGGGCCACTTGCGTTAAAGCAATTCCCAAGGACATCGGAATGGAACTCGGTCTGAAGAGCAAAACCGTGCTGATCACCGGCGGCAGCAAAGGAATTGGCCTGGCCTGCGCGCACGCCTTCCTTGATGAAGGCGCAAGAGTGGCCATCGTGTCGCGCGATCGCGCCAATCTGGCCAAGGCAGCCACGCTACTCGGCAAGGTCACGATCATCGCCGCCGACCTCACGCGCATCGAGGATGCACAGCGCATGTTGCTGGAAGCCGAGTCGGCACTGGGCCCCATCGACGTGCTGGTCAACTGCGCTGGTGCCGCGAAGCGCACCCCGCCCGACGAACTGACTGCGCAGGCCTGGCATGCGGCGATGGACGCCAAATACTTTACCTACATCCATGCCATGGACGCGGTGCTGCCCTCGATGCGCAACCGCAAGCGCGGCAACGTGGTCAACATCATCGGCACCGGGGGCAAAATTGCGTCGCCGATTCACCTGCCGGGCGGGGCGGCGAATTCGGCGCTGATGCTGGCGTCGGTTGGGCTGGCGAATGTGTACGGCAAGTTCGGTGTGCGCATCAACGCCATCAACCCCGCCGCCACCATTACCGATCGCATTCTCGAAGCGCTGGAACTCGAAGCCAAAGCCAAAGGCATTACGCCGGAGCAAGCCCTTGAGCAAGGTCAGGCGCGCGTGCCGTTGGGCCGGTATGCGAACCCAAAGGACATTGCCAACGTCGCGCTTTTTCTGGCCTCCGATCAGGCGGCTTATGTCACCGGGACCGTGATCCCGATGGACGGCGGCATGCATCCGATCATCTGAAACAGGACACGCATGCGTTATCTCGATCTTCGCGACTTTATCGGCCAACTCGAAAAACAAGGCGAACTCAAGCGCATCGCCACGGCAGTTTCGCCACATCTGGAAATCACCGAAATCTGTGACCGCGTGCTCAAGGCGCAGGGACCGGCGCTGTTGTTCGAGCAGCCAACCGGTTTTTCCATCCCCGTACTGGCGAATCTGTTCGGCACGCCCAAGCGCGTGGCCATGGGCATGGGGGAAGATTCAGTGGCGGCCCTCAAGGAGGTCGGCAAATTACTCGCCTTTCTGAAAGAGCCCGAGCCTCCGACGGGATTGAAGGACGCCTGGGACAAATTACCCGTGTACCGGCAGGTGTTGAACATGGCGCCGAAGGTCGTCAACAGCGCGCCCTGCCAGGACATCGTGTGGGAAGGCAAAGACGTGGATCTGGGCAAGCTGCCGATCCAGACTTGCTGGCCGGGTGACGCCGGGCCGCTGATTACCTGGGGCCTGACGCTCACGCGCGGCCCGCGCAAGACGCGCCAGAATCTCGGTATTTATCGCCAGCAGGTCATCGCCCCGAACAAAGTCATCATGCGCTGGCTCGCGCAGCGCGGCGGCGCGCTGGACTATCGCGACCACTGCCAGGCCCAGCCAGACCAACCGTTTCCCATCGCTGTTGCGCTCGGCGCCGATCCGGCGACCATCCTCGGCGCGGTGACACCGGTGCCGGATTCGCTGTCCGAATACCAATTCGCCGGATTGCTGCGCGGCTCGAAGACCGAAGTGGTGAAATGTCTGAGCGGCGATCTGCAAGTGCCCGCATCGAGTGAAATCGTTCTCGAAGGTATCATCCATCCCGGCGAAACCGCGTTGGAAGGCCCGTTCGGCGATCACACCGGTTATTACAACGAGCAGGAAACCTTTCCGGTATTCACCATTGAGCGCATCACCATGCGCCGCAACCCGATCTATCACAGCACCTACACCGGCAAGCCGCCCGATGAGCCTTCCGTGCTCGGCGTGGCGCTCAACGATGTGTTCGTGCCCCTGCTGGTCAAGCAATTTCCCGAGATCGTGGATTTCTATCTGCCGCCGGAGGGATGTTCATATCGCATCGCGGTGGTCAGCCTGCGCAAGCAATATGCCGGACACGCCAAGCGCGTCATGTTCGGCATCTGGTCTTACCTGCGCCAGTTCATGTACACCAAGTTCATCATCGTGGTGGACGACGACATCAACGTGCGCGACTGGAAAGAAGTGATCTGGGCCATCACCACCCGCGTCGATCCGGCGCGCGATACGCTGATTGCGGAAAATACGCCCATCGACTATCTCGACTTCGCCAGCCCGGTTTCCGGCCTGGGCTCAAAAATGGGACTCGATGCCACCAACAAATGGCCGGGTGAGACCACCCGCAACTGGGGCAAGCCGATTGCGATGGACGCCCGCATAAAACAGCGCGTTGACGAAATATGGCAGGCGCTGGGTTTATGAAATAAAGGGAAGGTGACCGCTTGCGCAAGCGAGCTCGCCTTCAAAGCAGAGACGGGCAGCCCAACCCCCGGTCGCTGGCAGTGCAGGGTCTTTCAAGACCCAGACGGATTACGAGTCCCCGTTGTCAACGAAGATGTCCGCCGCAGCGTTGTCCGTCCTGCTCCGATCAAGTCTGGAACGAAGTGTCGGTGGCGGTTGCAACTGCGTAAGACGGCATTGTGTAAGACGGCATTGTTTTCAAATCAGACCGAAGCCGATAGAATGCCCCTCGGTCAAATTCAACTCGTAATGAAAGGCTCACGTAAATGAAGAATTTCCTGATGATCGTCGCAGCAGCAGGTCTGGTGCTGGCCGGTGGTGCGAATGCGGCGGACGCCGATAAAGCCAAGGCGCTGGCGCAGTCGAAGAATTGCCTTGCCTGCCATGCAATCGCGACCAAGCTGGTCGGCCCTGCCTTTACCGAAGTCTCCAAGAAATACAAGGGGAACAAGGACGCGGAAGCCATGCTGGCCAAGAAAGTGATCGCTGGCGGTGGCGGCGTGTGGGGCACGATTCCCATGCCACCCAATCCCGTCAAGGAAGACGAAGCAAAGCTGCTGGTCTCCTGGATCTTGGCCATGTAGTTGCCTTGGCGCGCTTACGAGCGAAGAAGGCCGGCATTCGCCGGCCTTTTTTTCACCGGACTGGCGACCGATGCACAACATTTTGAATTGACGGCGAAAATTGACAACGCGTAAAACGCTGACGGATAATCCGTGCCGACGGGTATTCAAGCCACGAACAACAAGGGGACATGACATGAAAGCTCTCGGCGGAACGAACTACGGAATGAAAAGGCTTGCGGCGTGCTTGGTTGCGGTGGTGATGGCATCCGGCATAGCGGCTTGCGGAAAGAAGGAAGAATCCGCGCCAAAGTCTTCCTCGGTGCAGCGCGTTATCAAGATCGGCCATGCGGCGCCGCTGACCGGCGGCATCGCCCATCTGGGCAAAGACAACGAGAACGGCGTGAGTCTCGCCATCGAAGAAGCCAATGCCAAGGGCCTGACCATCGGCGGCGAAAAAGTCGTTTTCGAGATGCTGAGTGAGGATGATGAAGGCAAGGAAAATAAAGGCCCCATCATTGCGCAGAAGTTCGTGGATGCAAAAGTGGCCGGCGTGGTCGGACACTTGAATTCCGGCGTGACCATTCCGGCTTCGGCGGTATACAACCAGGCCGGTATTCCGATGATCAGCGGTTCCGCAACCAATCCGAAACTGACCGAGCAGGGTTTCAAGGTGGCGTTTCGCACGGTGGGCCGCGACGATCAGCAGGGTCCCGCGATAGCCAGCTATCTGATGGCCGAGCACAAGCCCAAATCCGTAGCGGTCATCGACGATGCCACGGCCTACGGCGAAGGTCTTGCCAACGAAGTCGAGAAAACGCTCAAAGCTGCTGGAGTCAGTGTCCTTCCGCGCGAAAAAGGAACGCAGGAAACACGCGACTGGAAGGCGATTCTGACCAAACTCAAGGGTAAAGGTCCGGACGCGATCTTTTACGGTGGCATGGACTCCGGCGCCGGCCCCTTGCTCAAGCAGGGCCGGGAATTGGGTCTGAAGGCGGTGTTCTCGTTTGGCGATGGCGCCTGTACCGGCAAGATGAAGGAGCTCGCCGGTGACGCATCTGAGGCCATGGTGTGTTCGCAGGCGGGCATTCCGGTGCAGGCCGCCAGCGCGGCCTTCCTTGAAGCCTTCAAGAAGAAGTTTAATTCCAATCCGGAGATTTACGCGCCGTTCACCTACGATGCCACCAATCTGATCATTGCTGCCATGCAGGCCGCCAATTCTGCGGACCCGGCGGTATACCTGCCGCAACTGGCCGGCATCAAATTCGACGGCGCCAGTGGCCACATCGAGTTCGACGCCAAGGGCGACCGCAAGGATGCGGAGATGACCATCTTTACCATGAAGAATGGCGCCATCACGCCGGTGGCGATCATCAAAGGCGGCCAGTCGGTCAAGTTCGAGGATTTCATCAAAGGCGCCGCGAAATAAGCCGGCGAGCCGCAGAGCACGCGGTGCGCATCGGGCGATGTGAAAACGGCACCCGCGGGTGCCGTTTTCATTCGTGGGCTCGAGGCGCGATGAGTGCGGCGCACACATTGCAGTTTCAATTCGACTGAGCCCGCTTGGATATTTTTCTACAGCAACTCGTCAACGGCCTGACCTTGGGCAGCGTGTATGCCATCGTTGCGCTGGGCTATACCATGGTTTACGGCATCGTTCAACTGATCAACTTCGCCCACGGCGAAGTCGTCATGGTGGGGGCCATGGTTTCGCTCTCGGTGATTGCTGCCCTCGCCGGGACCGGGCTGCCCCCCATGGCCATCGTTGGCGCCGGCGTGCTGTGCGCGGTGCCCGCCTGCATGACCGTCGGTTTCGCGATGGAACGCATTGCCTACCGGCCGCTGCGCGGTGCGCCGCGACTGGCACCCCTGATTACGGCGATCGGCATTTCCATCATCCTGCAGCAAGTGGCGATGATTATCTGGAGCCGCAATCCGCTGGGATTTCCGCAGATCATTGCCAATCCGGTGTTCGAGTTTGCGGGCGCGCATATCAGCGCGGTGCAGATCGCCATCATTCTGGGATCGTTTCTGATGATGGCCGGCCTGACGCTGCTGGTGCACCGCACGCGCCTTGGTATTGCCATGCGCGCAACTTCGGAAAATCCGCAAGTCGCCGCACTGATGGGAATCAATGTCAATCGGGTGATCTCGGCCACCTTTGTCATTGGCGCCGGCCTCGGCGCCATCGCCGGCGTGATGGTGGGAACGTATTACGGCATTGCCCACTACACCATGGGCGGACTGCTGGGCTTGAAGGCGTTTGCCGCTGCGGTGCTCGGTGGTATCGGCAATCTTGCCGGGGCCATGTTGGGTGGCATTCTGCTGGGACTGGTTGAAGCGCTGGGTGCAGGCTACATCGGTGAAATCATGGATCTGTGCAATATATCGGGTATCTCCGATGCGCTCGCCGCGCGCTGCGCACGTGATGGGCACTTGGTCCTGTTTGGCAGCAACTATCAGGACGTGTTTGCGTTTCTGGTCCTTATCGCCGTGCTGGTATTCCGGCCATCGGGTCTGCTGGGCGAGCGAGTTTCGGACCGGGCCTGAACATGAAGACTTGGATTTCGCGCCTCGAACCACTTCGCAGGCACCCAGCCGCACCCTGGCTGGGCATGGCATTGATCGCCGTGACTCTGGCGGTACTGCCGTTCGTTCTCGCCTCCGTGGGCACCGCTTGGGTGCGCATCACCAACCTTGCCATTTTGTTCGCGCTGCTTGCGCTGGGACTGAACATCGTAGTGGGTTTCGCCGGTCTGCTCGATCTGGGCTACATCGCGTTTTATGCGGTCGGCGCATACTGCTACGCCTTGCTCGCTTCACCGCACTTTGGTTTGCACCTGCCGTTCTGGGTCATCCTGCCGATCGGCGCCGCGATGGCTTGCATCTTCGGCGTGTTGCTCGGCGCTCCTACGCTCAAACTGCGCGGCGACTATCTCGCCATTGTCACGCTCGGCTTTGGAGAAATTGTGCGTATTTTTCTGAACAATCTTTCCCAGCCGGTCAATATCACCAACGGCCCGCAAGGCGTCACGCTGATTGATCCGTTTCGCGTTGCCGGGGTGGATTTCAGCCGCACGGAGAATCTGCTCGGTCTCACGTTCAGCGGGCCGATCAAGTATTACTACCTGCTGCTGGCGGTGCTGGTGGTGGCGATCGTGATCAATCTGCGTTTGCAGAATTCCCGCATCGGGCGCGCCTGGGTGGCGATCCGCGAAGATGAAGTCGCGGCGCAGGCGATGGGCATCAATACGCGCAATATCAAGTTGCTGGCTTTCGCCATGGGTGCGGGTTTCGGCGGAGTGGCGGGCGGCATTTTTGCCGCCACCCAGGGTTTCATCAGTCCGGAGAGTTTCGTGTTCGTCGAATCCATCATGGTGCTGTCCATGGTGGTACTGGGCGGCATGGGCAATATCTGGGGTGTGGTGCTGGGAGCGGTCCTGCTGTCATTCGTGCCGGAGATCCTGCGCTACACGGTCGATCCGGTGCAAAGAGCCGTGTTCGGCCGTCTGCTGATTGAACCGGAAGTCATCCGCATGCTCTTGTTCGGGTTGGCGCTGGTACTCATGATGCGTTACCGCCCCGCCGGGCTCTGGCCGTCGAAGCAGCGCCAGCGCGAACTGAAAAAAACGGACGCGCCCTGATGCACGCCGCAGCCCTGCTCGAAATACGAAACATCGAAAAGCGCTTCGGCGGACTGACCGCGCTCGCCGATGTTTCGCTAACCATCCATCAGCGGGAAATATACGGATTGATTGGCCCGAACGGCGCCGGCAAGACGACGCTGTTCAATGTACTGACCGGACTTTATGCACCCGACCGCGGGCGATTCGAGTTTGACGGCGCCAGTCTGCTCGGACGCAAGCCCTTCCGCGTCGCGGAATCCGGCATCGCGCGCACCTTTCAGAATATCCGTCTGTTCGGCCACATGAGCGCCATCGAGAACGTGATGGTTGGACGGCATGTACGCACGCACGCCGGCGCCATTGGCGCTATTCTGCGCACCCGCCGCACGCGTGACGAGGAGGCCTCCATAGTCCGGCGATCCCGGGAGCTGCTGGATTACGTGGGCATCAGCCAGCATGCTGACGCGCTGGCGCGCAACCTTTCCTATGGGGATCAGCGCCGGCTGGAAATCGCCCGCGCGCTGGCCACGGAACCGAAGCTGCTGGCGCTTGATGAGCCGGCGGCCGGAATGAATGCGACGGAAACGACGGAATTGCGCCGGCTGCTGGAGAAGATTCGCGCAAACGGCATAACCATCTTGTTGATCGAGCACGACGTAAAACTGGTGATGGGTCTGTGCGACCGCGTCGCCGTGCTCGACTACGGCAAGAAGATCGCCGAGGGCGTGCCCGCGATGGTGCAGAAAGACCCGGAGGTTATCCGCGCCTATTTGGGGGGAGCATTGCCATGAGTGCGCTGCTCGAAGTCAGCGCTTTGAAAGTCGCCTATGGCGGCATCAACGCGGTCAAGGGTATAGATATCACAGTCGCCGAGGGTGAGATGGTGGCGCTGATCGGCGCCAATGGCGCCGGCAAGACCACCACACTCAAGGCGATCTGCGGATTGTTGCCGCGCCAGGGCGTGGTTAAGCTGCGTGGCGAGAATACAGACGACTTGTCGGCTTACCAACTGGTCGAGCGCGGGCTGGTACTCGTTCCCGAGGGTCGCGGAATCTTCGGGCGGTTGACGGTGCGGGAAAACCTGCAAATGGGTGCCTACGTTCGCAACGACAAGGCCGCGATACGCAGCGATGTGGAAAGAATCTACGCACTGTTCCCCAGGCTCGCGGAACGACGCGACCAAACCGGCGGCACGCTGTCTGGTGGCGAGCAGCAGATGCTGGCCATTGGCCGGGCGCTGATGAGCCGGCCCAGGCTGCTGTTGCTTGACGAACCGAGCATGGGACTCGCTCCACTGATGGTCGGGAAAATTTTCGATACCGTGCGCATGGTGTCCCAACAAGGGGTCACGGTCTTGCTGGTGGAGCAGAACGCCAAGCTGGCATTGGAAGCAAGCCATCGCGGCTATGTCATGGAAAGCGGACTGGTTACGCTGGTGGACGCGGCACCGGCATTGCTCGAAAACCCGCTGGTCAGGAAAGCCTATCTGGGCGAATAATGGCCAGGCGCGCGCTTTACCGCTACTGGCGCGATACCCGATTGATGAAGTACACGACAAAAGAGACCATCAGCGTCGGCGTAGCGCTTGCCAGGAAGGTCGCGCCGGTCTGTCAAAATATCGTGCACTGCTGCTCGGATCGTGTGATCAACTTCGGTGGCGGTTTGCTTTACGGATGTACCCAGCCTTGATCTCCAAGAACAGATCGCCCGACAGCTACGCCGCGCGCCGGGAACGACTGGTGCGTCAAATTCGAGCCGCGAAGGATCAAGTCGCGCTGAGAAAACAGCACTCCAATTTGTTCCGCGAGCGCAGTCCCGAAACCAGATCGCGGCTTGATGTGCACGATTTCAACCATGTACTGCGGGTTGATCCGGGATCCGGGTGGGCGGAGGCGGAAGGCATGACGCCGTACGAGACCCTGGTGCTGTCCACGCTTGCCTGTGGCGTCATGCCGGCCGTGGTGCCGCAACTGAAGACCATCACGCTGGGTGGCGCAGCCGCCGGTGTGGGCATCGAAGCAACTTCTTTTCGCCATGGCCTGGTCCACCAGGGCATTCTGGAAATGGATATTCTTGCCGGCAACGGCGAGATTTATCTGTGCAAGCCGGGCAACGATCACCGCGATCTGTTTTTCGGGTTTGCGAATTCCTACGGCACGCTGGGCTACGCGTTGCGCGTGCGGACCGGCACCATTGCCGTCAAGAAATACGTGAAGATCGCGCACGCACATTTTGCCGACCCATCCGAATACTTTCGCGCCTTACAGGCGGCCTGCGATTCCGAAGTTGATTTTGTCGATGGGATCGTTTTCGGCCCTGAAGATTTTTATCTGACCACCGGAACCTTCGTCGACGCAGCGCCTTACCTGAGCGACTATACGTTCGAACACATTTACTACCGTTCCATGCGCGAGCGCGATACGGACTATCTGACCACGCACGATTATCTATGGCGCTGGGACACCGACTGGTTCTGGTGCTCGAAGAACTTCGGCGTGCACAATCCGCTCATCCGCCGGCTGGCCGGGAAAAAGCGCCTGAATTCGCTCACCTATACCCGGATGATGCGCTGGAACAGCCGCCTGCAATTGACGCGGTGGCTGGGCGCCATGGCCGGTCGGCGCAGCGAATCGGTGATCCAGGATGTCGATATCCCCATTGAGCGGGCGGCCGAGTTTCTGGATTTCTTCCAGCGCGAGATCGGCATCCTGCCCATTTGGATCTGCCCCCTGCGCAGTCCGGATACGCGGGCCATTTATCCCCTGTATCCGCTGAGTTCATCGACGTATGTGAATTTCGGATTCCGGGACGCCGTCAGGCTGAAGACGACGCAGTTCGCCGGGCACTACAATCGGCTTATCGAGCGCAAGGTCGAGGAGCTCGGTGGCATCAAGTCCCTGTACTCGGAGAGCTTCTACACCCGTGAGAAATTCGATGGCCTCTATGGCGCGTCCGTGTACCGGCAATTGAAGTCAAGATACGATCCCAACGGCCGCTTGCCCGGCTTGTACGACAAGTGCGTACTGCGCAAGTGAACCGTATTAGTTGTTGAGGGCTTGTAACGGTGCGGGAATGCGTCCTCCGCGGCGGATAAATTCGACGCTCGACTCGCGGTGTACCGCCATCACGGGCGCACGTCCCAGCAAACCACCGAATTCAACCATGTCGCCCACCTTTTTTCCCGGCGCGGGAATGACGCGCACGGCCGTGGTCTTGCGGTTGATCATGCCGATGGCAGCCTCGTCTGCGATGATGGCGGCGATGGTTTCCGCCGGCGTGTCGCCAGGTATGGCGATCATGTCCAGCCCGACGGAACATACGCAGGTCATGGCCTCGAGTTTGTCGAAAGTCAGCGCGCCCATGCCGGCGGCCTCGATCATGCCGATGTCTTCGGAAACCGGAATGAATGCGCCGGACAATCCGCCCACGTAGTTTGATGCCATTGCCCCGCCTTTCTTGACGGCATCATTGAGCAGTGCCAGCGCGGCGGTGGATCCGTGCGTGCCGATGCGCTCCAATCCCATGGCTTCAAGTATGCGCGCCACGGAATCGCCGGGCGCCGGTGTCGGCGCAAGCGATAAATCGACGATGCCGAAAGGCACCCCGAGTTTGTCCGAGGCTGCCCTGCCGACCAGCTCGCCCATGCGCGTGATCTTGAAAGCGGTGCGCTTGATCGTCGCCGCCAGCGTGCCGAAATCGGTTTGACCCTCTTTCTCGATGGCGCGCAACACCGCCCCCGGGCCGGACACTCCGACATTGATCACGCACTCGGGTTCGCCGATGCCATGGAAGGCGCCGGCCATGAACGGGTTATCGTCCACCGCATTGCAAAACACGACCAGCTTGGCGCAACCCAAGCCGTCGCGTGAGGCCGTCAGGTGCGCGGTTTCGACGATTATTCGCCCCATCAACGCCACGGCGTCCATGTTGATGCCGGCCTTGGTGGTGCCGATGTTGACCGATGCGCAGACGCGCTCGGTAGTCGCGAGTGCCTGGGGGATCGACGCGATGAGGGCCGCATCGCCACGGGTCATGCCCTTTTGAACCAGCGCGGAAAAACCGCCAAGAAAATTCACTCCCACCTCCCTGGCGGCGCGGTCCAGGTATTCGGCCATCAACACGTAGGAGTCCGCAGCGGAACTCTCCGCAACCAGCGCGATCGGCGTCACGGAGATGCGCTTGTTGATGACGGGAATGCCATATTGCGCCGCGATCTCATCGCCGCTACGAACCAGGTTTTCGGCGAGCCGGCAAATCTTGTTGTAGGCTTTGGTTGCCGCGACCGCCAGATCGGGATGGGCACAGTCGCGCAGGCTGATGCCCATGGTGATGGTACGAATGTCGAGATTTTCCATCTGCACCATGCGGATGGTTTCGACAATCTCCTGCGGAGAATAACGGCTGATGCTCATGCCGGAAGATGGCGTCAGATACGATGCATGAATTTGAACACGTCTTCGTGCTGGGCATCAATGCGCAGTCCCATTGCCTCGCCCCTGGCATTGAGCCTCGACTTGAGCTCTGCGAAGGAAACGCCCGCGCGCTCCACATCCACCATCATGATCATCACGAAAAACTCATCCATCACGGATTGCGAGATGTCGAGGATGTTGGCGCCGGCCTCGGACAGCACCGCGGAAACGCTGGCAATGATGCCGACCCGGTCCTTCCCGATAACGGTAACAATGATGCGGTGTGAACTCTTGGTGACAGACGTCATACCCAGTCGCGCGCGGTGAGAAAATCGGTGTAGAGTCGGGCTTCCGGCGTGTCAGGCTCGGGTTTCCAGTCGTAGCGCCACTTCACGATCGGCGGTAGCGACATCAGGATGGATTCGGTACGGCCGCCGGACTGTAAACCGAACAGCGTGCCGCGATCATAGACCAGGTTGAATTCCACATACCGGCCGCGCCGGTAAGCTTGGAAATCGCGCTCGGATTCGCCAAATGGCAGATCGATCCGGCGTTCCACGATCGGAACATAGGCATCCACGAAATGATTTCCCACGCTGCGAGTGAGTTCGAAGCAGGTATCGATATCGGGCTCCGACAGATCGTCGAAAAAAATGCCACCGACGCCGCGCGGCTCCTTGCGATGCTTCAGATAGAAATAGTTGTCGCACCATTTCTTGAACCTGGCGTGGGTATCCGCGCCAAACGCGCTCAATGCTTCGCGACAAATGCCATGAAAATGCACGGCATCTTCTTCGAAGCCATAGTAAGGAGTCAGGTCCATGCCGCCGCCGAACCAGGAGACCGGCGCGGTACCGGGTTTCTCCGCCACGAAAAAACGCACGTTCATGTGCACGGTCGGCACATAGGGATTGCGCGGATGTAGAACCAGGGACACACCCATCGCCTGGAACGCCCGCCCGGCCAGTTCCGGGCGGCTCGCTGTGGCCGACGCCGGCAGGGCGCTCCCGGTCACGTGGGAAAAATTGACTCCACCGCGCTCAAATACGCCACCATCTTCGACCAGGCAACTGACCCCGCCGCCGCCTTCCGGCCGCACCCAGGCGTCGCGGCGGAACTTGCTGCCGTCAAGCGCTTCGAGCCGGTCCACGATCCAGTCCTGTAAATCCGTCAGGTATTCCTTAACTAGTCTGGGGTCCATGTCGTTACAAGGTGCTCTTCTTTGCGCCAATGGCGCGAAACCCGATGTCGCGCCGCATCTGGCAACCTGCGAACTGGATACCCTCGGCAATTTCGTAGGCTCGCCGTTGCGCGACGCGCACCGTGTCGCCGAGGGCGGTCACGCACAGTACGCGCCCGCCGCTGGTCAGCACCTTGCCTTCGTGCAGCGCCGTTCCGGCATGAAAGACATGAAAGTCATCCGCGTTGCGCGGCAGTCCGGTGATTTCGTCGCCTTTGCGTGGATTTTCCGGATAACCCGCGGCCGCCATGACCGCACCGAGGGCGACGCGGCGGTCCCACTCGGCATTAATGGTGTTTAGCGTGCCATTGATCGCATGGTCAAGCAACGTGAACAGATCACTCTTCAATCGCATCATGATCGGCTGCGTTTCGGGATCGCCCATGCGGCAATTGAACTCCAGCGTCCGGGGTGTGCCATCGGGCTGGATCATCAGCCCCGCATACAGAAATCCGGTGTAAGGATTGCCCTCGTTCTTCATGCCGCGTATCACCGGCTGGATCACTTCGCGCATCACGCGCGCATGAATGGCCGGTGTCAGCACGGGAGCCGGCGAGTAGGCGCCCATGCCGCCGGTGTTCGGGCCGTGGTCGCCATCGTTGAGACGTTTGTGATCCTGACTGGTGGCCAGCGCCAGCGCGTGCTCGCCATCGACCATGACGATGAAGCTCGCCTCTTCGCCTTGCAGGAATTCCTCAATGACCACGCGGGCACCCGCAGCTCCCATCTTGTTGTCCACCAGCATCATATCTACCGCGGCGTGCGCTTCCTCCGGCGTCAGAGCAACCACCACGCCTTTGCCGGCGGCCAGTCCATCAGCCTTGATTACAATCGGCGCACCCTGGCTAGAGAGATATTCGTGGGCCGCGTTCGCATCGGTGAAGGTGGCATACGCGGCGGTCGCAATGCCGTGTCTCATCATGAAAGCCTTGGCGAAATCCTTCGAGGCTTCGAGTTGCGCCGCCGCGCGCGTCGGCCCGAAGATTCTCAGGCCTTCGGCACGAAACGCATCGACGATGCCCGCCGACAACGGCGCCTCCGGGCCGACGACAGTGAGCGCAATCGATTCCTTGCGCGCGAAGTCCACCAGATCCGCAATGGCGGTCAGTGGCAGATTGACCAATCCGTCTTCATTGGCTGTACCGGCGTTTCCCGGTGCCACATAGATACGGCCGACGCGCGGAGATTTTGAAAGCCGCCAGGCCAGCGCATGCTCGCGGCCGCCGCTACCAATGACAAGCAGGTTCATGCCGGCACCGCGGGCGGAGAGTGACGCATCGTCATTTCAGTGGCGGAAATGGCGCACGCCGGTCAGAACCATGGCGATGCCCAGCTCATCGGCCGCGGCGATGACCTCGTTGTCGCGCATGCTGCCGCCTGGCTGAATGACCGCGATCGCGCCCGCCCTGGCGACGATGTCGATTCCGTCGCGGAAGGGAAAGAACGCATCGGAGGCGACCACCGAATTCTCAAGCGAAAGCCCGGCGTTTTCCGCTTTGATGGCTGCAATGCGCGCGCTGTCAACGCGGCTCATCTGTCCCGCGCCGACACCGAGCGTTGCGCCGTCGCCGCAGAATACGATGGCGTTGGACTTGACGAACTTCGCCACTCGCCAGGCAAACAGCAGGTCCTCCAACTGCTGCGCGGTTGGTTGCTTGCGCGTCACTACACGCAAGTCCGATCCGCGCACGTTCCTGGCATCGGGTGTCTGTACCAGCAATCCACCGCCGACGCGTTTGCTGTCGTAGCGATTTGCGCCATCTTCGATCGGCACTTGCAGAACGCGCACATTGGTTTTCGTGGCCAGCGCCGCCGCCGCATCCGCGGCGATGCGCGGCGCGATCAGGACTTCCATGAACTGCCGTGCCACCGCTTCGGCTGTTTCCAGATCGACCTCGCGATTGAATGCAATGATGCCGCCGAATGCGGAGGTCGGATCGGTGTTGAATGCCGCGCGATAGGCTTGCGCCGCCGATTTGGCAACGGCAACCCCGCAGGGATTGGCATGCTTGACGATGACGCAGGCCGGTTGTTCGAACGTCTTCACGCATTCCCACGCGGCATCCGCGTCGGCGATGTTGTTGTAGGACAGTTCCTTGCCCTGCAACTGCCGGTAGTTGCTGATCGCGCCCGGCACCGGTTTCAGATCGCGATAGAAAGCCGCCTCCTGATGAGGATTCTCGCCGTAGCGCAGATCCTGAACCTTGGCGAAACTCAGGTTGACCTGACCGGGAAACTTTCCGGGCGCGCCGTTGATGTCAGTCGCTGTCAGATAGTTGCTGATGGCGCCGTCGTAGGCGGCCGTATGCGAGAAAGCCTTCCTGGCCAGGCGGTAACGGGTTTCAATGCCGATTGAGCCATTGGCCGAACGCATTTCGGCGATCAGTGCCGGATAGTCGGACGGATCGGTCACCACCGCGACATGCTGCCAGTTTTTCGCCGCCGCACGCACCATCGTCGGTCCGCCGATATCGATGTTCTCGATGGCTTCTTCAAGCGTACAGTCGGGGCGCGAAATGGTCTGCTCGAATGGATAGAGATTCACGACGACCAGATCAATGGTCGGAATGCCCGCCTGACGCATGGTCTGAGCATGGGCCGGCAAATCGCGGCGGGCCAGGATGCCGGCGTGTACCTTAGGGTGCAGGGTCTTAACGCGGCCGTCCAGCATTTCCGGAAAACCTGTGTAATCGCCGATTTCAACAACTGCGACGCCCGCTTCGCGCAGCAGTTTCGCGGTACCGCCGGTGGATAGAATGTTGAATCCGAAAGACTGCACAGCACGCGCCAGTTCGACGACAGCGCTTTTGTCGGAAACGCTGATCAGGGCTTGTCGTATGGTCATCGAACGATTTCCGGAAATAAATCGCCCGTCCGCAATGGACGGGCGCAACTGTGGTGAAGCCTCGCCCGCTTACGTAATGCCGTAATCCTTCATTTTCTTGCGCAGCGTATTGCGGTTCATGCCCAGCAACTCGGCTGCCTGGGTCTGATTGCCAGCAACCCGGTGCAGAACAATGGCCAGCAGGGGCTTCTCGACCGAGTTCATCACCATATCGTAGATCGCGCACGGACGTTCTCCTTCCAAATCCTTGAAGTAGGCATCCATGGCCTTGCGCACGCAGCGGGCAATTTCATTTTCGTCAATCATGCCGCCAGCTCCTCGGGATAAGTTACGGCTTCGGCATAGATCAGATACTCTCCGCGCGCGGCCAGACCGGCAAGGAAATCTTCCACGGCGGCAACCTGGGATTGCCCGGTTTCCAGTTTGTTCATGGCGTGGCGGAACTCAATCGCACCAGACAGCCCCCTGACATACCAGCCGACATGCTTGCGTGCAACCCGCACGCCGGCCTGTTCGCCATAGAGCGCGTATAAATCCTGCAAATGCTGCACCAGCACGTTGCGAATCTCCGCGATCTGCGGCGCCGGAAGATGTTCGCCGCTGCTTAGGAAGTGCTGGATCTCACGAAAAATCCAGGGCCGACCCTGAGCCGCGCGACCGATCATGATGGCGTCTGCCCCGGTGAGGCGCAGCACCTCGCGGGCTTTTTCCGGCGAATCGATGTCGCCATTGGCGATAACCGGAATGCTCATGCGCGACTTTACGTGGGCGATGGTCTCGTACTCCACCGCGCCGACAAAGGCACAGGCACGTGTCCGTCCATGAATTGCCAGTGCTTTGACGCCGGCGGATTGGGCGATCTGCGCCACGCGCAGCGCGTTGCGGTTACCCGGATTCCAGCCGGTGCGGATTTTCAGGGTGACCGGAATGTCGACCGCTGCCACCACCGCATCGAGAATCCGGCCGACCAGCGGTTCGTTCTGAAGCAGCGCCGATCCGGCCGCGACGTTGCAGACTTTCCTGGCCGGGCAGCCCATATTGATGTCGATGATTTGCGCGCCAAGATCCGCGTTGTAGCGTGCGGCGTCCGCCATTGCCGCGGGATCGGCGCCGGCGATCTGCACCGATATGGGATCGACTTCGCCCTGATGATCGGCCCGCCGCCGGGATTTTGCCGTGTTCCGCAGTAGTGCATTCGACGACAGCATCTCTGATATCGCCATCCCTGCCCCCATTGCCTTGCACAACTGCCGGAATGGGCGATCGGTCACACCGGCCATGGGTGCGACAATCAGATTGTTCTTGAGAGTATGCGGACCGATCTGCATTTCGACGCTGGGCGAAATATGCGCGTGGCGAAAAAGCGGACCGCCATTCTAGCGCAAAGAATGCACGACGAAATGCACTAGAGCCTACCAGAGCGATGCGCCGAAAATCATGCGTCGCATGAATGCGTGTTTGACCGCGGGGATGACATCGAGCAAGGCCAACGCTGCTCCGCGTGTTGCGCGCAGAGGCGCATGGTCGTTGGAGAAAATCCTGACCAGCGAGTGAGTCAGCGCGATGCCGTGCCGACGATCGTTGCGCCGCGTCGCCCGGTATTGCGCCAGACAGGCATCGGCACCCGGATCCCGCGCCAGATGCCGTTGAAGGATTTCGCCCAATTCCCAGGCATCGCGCAAGCCGAGATTGAATCCCTGACCGGCGATCGGGTGCAGTGCCTGCGCTGCATTGCCGAGCATGACGGCGCGCGACAGTACCGGATCAACCACGTAGCGCAGCGTCAACGGGAAGCGGGCGCGGGCCTCAATCGAAATAAAACGTCCGGCGCGATCGCCGAACTGACGCTGCAACTGGTCCAGAAAGTCAGTCTCGCGCAACGTCTCTAGTCTGACCGCGGCTTCGGGAGTCGCGGTCCATACCAATGCGTAGCGGTTTTCGAACGGCAGCAAGGCGATCGGACCATCCGGGGTAAATCGTTCGTAAGCCTTGTGCCGATGCGGCTGCGAAGTTTCGACAAGGCCGACGACAGCGTCCTGACCGTACTCGCGGGTGCGTATTTTTGCGTCGGCACGCAGTGACGCGCTTGCACCGCCATCGGCGATGACCAGCAGCCGTGCATTGATCGTCTGCGCCACTCCCTGCCGGAGGAAGTCGATGCCGACTCCCTCATCAGCGCTGCGCATACTGGTGACTTCCGCCCCGGCAATCAAAGTCGTGTTACCTGAATGAAGAGCGTTACCGAACGCCTGTTGCATTTGCGCATAGCGCACGACATAACCCAGCGCAGGCACGCCTGCTTCTTCCGCGCTCAGGAGCGCACGGCCGAAACCGCCGCGTTGCGAAACATGGATCCATTCGATCGGTGTCACCGGTTCAAGTCGCGACCAAATGCCGAGTCGTTCAAGTATCAGGCGGCTGCCATGGGACATGGCCAGAGTGCGCAAATCCTTGCTGGCGCGTGCCTCGGAACGCGCTTCGATTACCATGACGGACAACGTAGTGTCACGCAGCGCGATGGCCAGCGCAGCGCCAACCGGCCCGCCGCCAACGATCGCAATGTCGAATTCAGGCTTGCTCATGACCGGCGTCGGGCGACGGCAGGTAGTCGTATGGGTCGCATGCGGCGTTGTAAATTCCTAGCGACGCATCAGCAATTCGATGTCGTCAATCTTCTTGGGTGCCGCGTCAGTGATGATTTCGCAGCCGGAGCCGGTCACCAGGGCATCGTCCTCAATGCGCACGCCGATGTTCCAGAACACTTCCGGTACGCCTGCGGCGGGCCGGATGTAGCAGCCCGGCTCAACCGTGAGCATCATCCCGGGCCTGAGCGTGAGCCAGGCGCCGTTGCGCTTGTAGTCGCCGGCGTCATGCACATCCATGCCCAGCCAGTGTCCGGTACGGTGCATGTAAAAGCGTCGATAGTCGCCGGACTCGATCACGCTCTCGGCACTGCCTTTGCAAAGGCCAAGGTCCACCATGCCTTGCGCCAGCACTTTCACGGCCGCGTCATGAGGTGCTTCCCACGCGTTGCCGGGCTTAACCTGCGCAATGGCCGCCGCCTGGGCAGACAGCACCAGTTCGTAAACGTCGCGTTGCGGGCCAGAGAATTTACCGCTCACCGGGAATGTGCGCGTAATGTCCGAGGCGTAGCCGTCGAGTTCGCAACCCGCGTCAATGAGCACGACCTCGCCATCCTTGAGTGCGGCATCGTTGCGCACGTAGTGAAGAACGCAGGAGTTCGCTCCCGCAGCCACGATCGGGGTGTAGGCGGGCGCCTGGGCCCCCTGCCGGCGAAATTCGTGGATCAGCTCCGCTTCAAGCTCGTACTCGCGAACGCCGGGCCGGGCCGCGCGCATGGCGCGGGTGTGCGCTTGCGATGATATTTCCGCTGCGCGTCTCATGGTGTTGATTTCGCCTTCGTCCTTGATCAGGCGCATATCGTCGAGCAAGCGCCGGACATCGCGGATTTCGCCCGGAGCACTCACGCCGGATCTGACCTGCGTGCGTACTTTGTTGATCCATCCAATGACCTGGCGGTCCCACTCCGAATCGGCCCCGACATCGCAGAACAGCGCTGACTGATTGGCGAGCAATTGCGGCAGCAATTCATCCAGCTTCCCGATCGAATGTGTATCGTCGAACCCGAAAGACTCCCGGGCCTGGTCTGGACCATAGCGAAAGCCATCCCAGATCTCGCGTTCCATATCTTTTTCGCGGCAGAACAGGATGTTTTTCCGGTTGCTTCCGGCGATCAGCACCAGCACCGCTTCCGGCTCCGGAAAACCGGTGAGGTAATGAAAATAGCTGTCGAAGCGAAACGGATAGGACGAATCGCGATTGCGCAGCCGCTCCGGCGCGGTGCGTATCACCGCGACACCTTCTTCCATCCGCGCCGCCAAATCCGCGCGGCGTCGGGCATAAATAGCGGCATCAATCATGTGGCAAGAATCCGTGGCAGATCAGCAATGGAATTATACGGCCTGAGCCACCATCGTCTGCGGTACAGGTCAGTCGCTGCGGATTGCTTTAAGGCGAGCTTGCAGTTCGGCAAGGCGTTGCGGCGTGCCGATATCATCCCACTCACCGCGAAAATGCTCGCCGGTAATCCTGCCGGGCGCCATTTGCGCGCGCAACAGCGGCGCCAGCGGAAACTTAACGCCGGGAGTGACTGGGTCAAACAGCGCCGCACGATACACGCCAATGCCGCTGAATGTTAGTCTTTCACTGGCCGCGTCGCGCACCAGATCACCTTCGAGGGAAAAATCACCTTGCGGGTGGTGCGGTGGATTGTCGACCAGCACCAGATGCGCAAGCGTTGTGACGTGCATTTCGCGAAGCTTGCGAACGAGACGAGCATAGTCGTAGTCGCTGTAGACGTCCGCATTGACGACCGCGAATACCTCCTCGCCCATCAACGGCAGCGCCTTGCAGATGCCCCCGGCGGTCTCCAGCGCCTGCGCTTCCGGCGAATAACGAACCGCGAGATCCCAGCGAGCGCCATTGCCGATGGCCGTTTCGATCTGCCCGCCCAGATGCGCATGGTTGATGACCACCGTGCCGAATCCGGCCCGGGCAAGCTTGTCCAGATGCCGGAAGATCAGAGGCTTTCCATCGACCGGCAGCATGGACTTGGGTACGCGGTCGGTCAGCGGACGCATGCGCTCGCCGCGACCGGCGGCAAGAATCATCGCAACGGGAAAGGAACGCGCAGGCACGCTGCTCTAGAAGGTGTAACCGATGACCGGCTCGCGCTCGGCGATCTGGTCAAGCAGGCGCAGCAGCGGCGATAGCGCTGCATAGCGTCCGCAAACGGCGCGCACATAACCCAGGAAGCGCGGCGTATCCTTGACATAGGCCGGTTTGCCGTCGCGATGGCAGATGCGCGCAAAGATGCCGAGAACCTTCAGGTGGCGCTGCAGCCCCATCCATTCGAAGTCGCGATAGAAGACGCCGAAGTCGGCATTAACGGGTAACCCTGCCAGGCGGGCCTTCTCCCAATAGCGGATGGTCCAATCGAGCACGCGTGGCTCTTCCCAGCTCACGAAGGCGTCCTTGAACAACGAGGCAAGGTCGTAGCTGATCGGCCCGTAAACGGCATCCTGAAAGTCGAGCACACCGGGATTGGGTTGCGTCACCATCAGATTGCGCGGCATGTAGTCGCGATGGACGAAAGTCCTAGGTTGTGCCAAGTTGCTGGCGATGACCAGACGAAACACGTTGCCCAGCGACTGTACTTGCGCGGCATCGAGTTCAATGCCCAGATGACGGCGCAGGTACCATTCGGGGAACAGATCAAGTTCACGTTGCAGCAAGGCCTCGCCATATTCCGGCAGTACGCCTTCGCGGCTGGCGAGCTGCCAGCGGATCAGTGTGTCAATCGCATCACCGAACAGACCATCGGCGTTGCCGTCGTTGAGCGCGGTCAGATAAGTCGTAGAACCCAGGTCCGACAACAGTAGCAGGCCTTGCGCCAGGTCTTGCGCAAGAATTTTCGGAACATTCAATCCCGCCGCGGCCATCAACCCCGCGATGCGCACAAAGGGCGCGCTGTCTTCGTGCTCAGGCGGGGCGTCCATGACAATGAGCGTTGTATCCGGCAGGCCAACGCGGAAATAGCGCCTAAAGCTGGCGTCCGCCGAGGCCGGCGCGAGTGAAAATCTTTGCCCGGGAAGCTGCCGGGTCAGCCAATCATTAACAAGCGCGTAGCGATCCAAGCGGCTTCGTTGCCTTGCGGAGTGAATTGTGAGATTTTAGCACCTCGTCCCCACTCATCTTTCGCATGCATCGTTTCCGCGTCCCGTCCGTAGCCCTGTCGTTGATTTTGTGTTTCGCTAGCGGCGTGTATGCCGAAGAACCCGGCCTGAAACTGCGGATGCAACCGGAGTTGATTCCGTACGCGCTCGGGCGCGAGGATCAGACCGACCTGTTTATCGACGCTGACCTCATTGAGGGTCATCAGGAGCGGGATCTTCAGGCCTCGGGCAGCGTGCGGCTGCGCAAGCGCGGTGCGGCCGTGTTCACCGATCAAATCAACCTGTCGATCCCGGACCAGCAGTTCACGGCGACGGGCAACGTGCGATTGGAGAGAGAGGGCGACATCGTGAGCGGAGAACAGTTGTTCTACAATTTCGACGACGACAGTGGATTCATCGACCAACCGGTCTACCAACTTCCGCGCTATGGGGCTCGCGGAGATGCCCGTCGACTGGTCATGGAGAATCGCGACGCGTACAAAATCGACAAGGCCCGCTACACCAGTTGTGACGTTGGAGACGACGACTGGTATTTGCGCATCGACCGGCTGGAGCTCGACCGGGTGCGCGATATTGGCGTGGCGCGAAATGCAACCGTGATATTCAAGGATGTCCCCATTCTCTATTCCCCCTATCTGGATTTCTCGCTCAGTGGGCGTCGTAAGTCAGGGCTGTTGCCACCTACCGTGGGCACTTCAGGACAAAGCGGTTTCGAGTACACCCAGCCGTTCTACTGGAACATTGCACCGAACCGGGACGCCACCATAGCGCCGAGGATTCTCGCCAAGCGCGGGGTTCTGTTGAATGGGGATTTCCGCTATCTGGAACCCGAACTTGGTGGCGAGTTTCGCGGCGAATACCTCAACGATGATCGTCAGACTGACAAATCGCGCTACGGCTACACCTGGAAGCACCAGCAAAGTTTTGGCAATGGTTTCTACGGCGCGCTGGATACGCAAGGTGTTTCCGACGATACCTACTTTACGGACTTGAGCGACAAGATCGCCGCCACTTCGCAGACCAATCTGAACCGGGAAGGCAGTCTGATTTACGACGGGGATTGGTGGACACTGAATACACGCGTCCAGAGATTTCAAACGTTGCAGGATCCGCTGGCTCCGGTCGTTCCCCCATACGCGCGCGTGCCGCAGATCACCTTGAGCATGATGCGTCCCACGGACGCCAATTTGGAACTCGGTTTGCAGGGAGAATATGTTGAATTTTCCCATCCGGATTTGCTCAACGGTACGCGCGAAACTCTGTATCCGTCGGTCAGTGTGCCACTAAGCACCTCATACTTTTACCTGACACCGAAGGTCGGCTATCACACGACGAGGTACTCGTTCAAGGATTCGAGCCTGGCCGGTGCTTCCCGCAGCCTGCCGATTTACAGCGTGGACAGTGCGCTTACGTACGAACGCGAAACCAGTTTGTGGTCGAACCGTTTTCTGCAGACGCTCGAGCCACGTCTTTACTATGTCTACATTCCATTCCGGGAGCAGGATCAACTGCCGAACTTCGACACGGCGCCGACGGATTTCAGTTTGGCGCAGATTTTCACCGAGAACCAGTTTGGTGGCGGCGACCGCATCAACGATGCCAATCAGCTTACGGCTGCCATTACCAGCCGCTTGATCAATGCCGACAACGGTGGCGAGCAGTTGCGGTTTACGCTGGGCCAGCGTTACTACTTCGCGCAACAACGCGTCTCGCTGACCCCGGAGAGACGGATATCGGATCGCTCGGATTTACTGGCAATCGCCAACGGCCAGATTACCAGCCGGTGGTTCGCCGACCTGGGAGCTCAATACAGCACCAACGAAACTCGTTTTGAGCGCGGCAATGCGACTTTGCGCTATCAGCCTGAGATCGGCAAAGTCATGAACGTCGGTTACCGTTTTACCCGGGATATCCTGGAGCAGGTCGATTGGTCGGCGCAGTGGCCGATCGGCGGTCGCTGGACCGGGCTGGCGCGCTACAACTACACATTGCGCGACAAGGCTCTTCTCGAAGGGCTACTGGGGCTCGAGTACAATGCTGGCTGCTGGGCGGCACGTGTGGTGCTGCACCGGTTTGCAAGTGCGGCTCAGGAGTACGTCAACGCCACCTTTTTCCAGCTCGAGTTGACGGGATTGTCGAGTATAGGATCGAGCCCGATGGAGACACTGCGCCAGAATGTTACTGGCTATTCCAAGACCAATGAACCACGCCAGGTGGACTTCAATCCCTTTCCTTCGTTCTGACCCGGGAACGCGAGTTCATTTCGATTGTCCGTTCAGGCAATGATGGGCGTCTTACCGAACATCAACATGAAAATAAGAATGGACGTTCTCCGCGGCATCCTGCTGACGATGTTTGCTTGCAGCGCAACGGCAGCGGAGGACAGCCGCAAGGGCAACGAGAGTTTGCTGCTGGATCGGGTCGTCGCCGTGGTGAACAGCGAGGTTGTTACCCGGCTGGATCTCGATGAACAAGTGAAAGTCGCTCTGCAGCAGCTCAAGCGCCAGGGCACACCATTGCCGGCTGCCGATGTTCTCGAACGCCACCTGCTCGAGCGGCTGATTACGGTAACGCTGCTGGTGCAGAGCGCCAGGGAAACCGGGCTGCGCGTGGATGACACCCAGTTGCAGCTTTCAATAGAGCGCATCGCACAGGAGAACAAGATGGCGCCGGAGGCTTTCCGCAAGATGCTGGAAGCCGATGGCATTGATTTCAGCCGCTTTCGGGAGGAATTGCGCAATGAAATACTGATTTCCCGATTGCGAGAGCGCGAAGTTGACAGCAAAATACTGATAACGGATGCGGAAATTGACAACTATTTGAAGACTCAGCAGAGCCGGGAAGGAAAAGACGACGAATACAGTCTTTCCCATATCCTGATTCTGGTCCCCGAGCAGGCCAGTCCGGAGCAAATCAAGGCAAAGCGAATCATTGCCGAGAAGGCACTTGAGCAGATCAAGGCGGGTGCGGATTTCCGCCAGATTTCGGCGGGCGTGTCGGACACACAGAATGCGCTGGATGGTGGACCGCTGGGCTGGCGGTCCGCGGCGCGCCTCCCCCAGATTTTTGTCGAATCAGCCTTGTCCATGAAAGTCGGGGATGTGAGCACGGTATTGCGCAGCGCAAACGGGTTTCACATCATCAAACTGCTCGACAAACGGGGAAATGAATCACCCGTGATCATCTCGCAGACGCGTGCCCGCCATATCTTGATTCGGCTCAGCGAAGTCGTTTCGGAGGCCGAAGCAAAACAACGCCTGATCAATATTAAGGAGCGTATCGTCAATGGCGCCAGTTTCATCGAATTGGCGCGTCTTCAATCCGAAGACGCCAGCGCTTCGCGCGGCGGCGATCTGGGATGGCTGTCTCCAGGAGATACCGTGCCGGAGTTCGAGCGCGCAATGATGGCGCTCAAGCCGGACCAGGTGAGTGATCCCGTGCAGTCGCCATTTGGCTGGCACTTGATTCAGGTTGTTGAACGACGCAGCGAAGACATGTCAAAAGAACGCCAACGGGTGCTGGCCCGCCAGGCGATCCGTTCGCGCAAAGCAGATGAGGCTTATCAGGAATGGGTGCGCCAGCAGCGCGATCGCGCTTACGTCGAACTGCACCTGGAAGAGCGCTGAACTCCGGCGCATACCAACAACCCGTGTTCTTACCGCGGCGATTCTTGCGACATCGACAGGCCGCGCAAGATAGTTCTCCTGCTGTAGTTCCCTGAAGTAAATATGCAGACAAGGTCGGCAACCGTGCACGCGCCACGCAAGCGATTTGGGCAGAACTTCCTGCAAGACGCGAGCGTAGTCGAGCGTATCGTGGCGTCGATCAATCCAAAGTCCGGCGAGCGCTTCGTCGAAATCGGACCGGGCTTGGGCGCGCTGACATTGCCACTATTGCAGCGACTCGATCACATGGATGTGGTTGAAATCGATCGGGACATCGTTGCGCACTTGCGGGTGTGCCCCGCAGCGGCTCGGCTTACGATTCACGAAGGCGACGCGCTTGGGTTCGACTTCGCGGCGCTTGGACAGTCGCTGCGCGTGGTTGGTAACCTGCCTTACAACATTTCGACCCCCCTGCTGTTTCATCTGACCACCATGGCGCAATTCGTGCGCGATGCGCATTTCATGCTGCAACGTGAAGTTGTGGAACGGATGTGCGCGTTGCCCGGAACCATGCAGTACGGGCGCTTGTCGGTGATGTTGCAGTATCGTTGGCGCATCGAGTCATTATTCGAAGTTGAGCCCGCGGCTTTCCGTCCGGCGCCAAAAGTCTGGTCGTCGGTCGCACGGATGGTCCCGCATCCGACGTTGCCGTACTGTGCCAACGACGAAAAAGTGTTGGCCGAGGTCGTTATGCGCGCATTCGGTCAGCGCCGCAAGACGTTGCGTAACGCATTGCGCGAATTGCTGGCGCTGGAAGATTTCGGAATTCTCGACATCAATCCGCTGGCGCGAGGAGAGACGCTTGGCGTTGCCGATTTCGTTCGCCTCTCCAATTTCATTGCCGCAGGCAGGCAATGAACACCGGCATCAAGAGGCTTTGCGCTGGATGAACTCTATCTTGTATCCATCCGGGTCTTCCACGAACGCGATCACGGTTGTTCCGTGTTTCATGGGCCCGGCTTCGCGGGTGACCCGGCCGCCGCGTTTTTTTACATCGTCGCAGGCCTTGCGGGCATCTTCAACTTCCAGTGCGATGTGGCCGTAACCGGTTCCGAGGTCGTATCCGGAGGTATCCCAGTTGTGAGTTAGCTCAAGAACCGCTTCCTTGTCCTCGCTGCCATATCCTACGAACGCCAGTGTAAAGCGGCCGTCGGGATATTCTTTCTGGCGCAGCACCTGCATGCCGAGCACGCCAGTGTAGAAATCGATCGAGCGCTTAAGATCCGCGACCCTCAGCATCGTGTGGAGTATGCGCATGCTTCCGCCCTGTTAGATTTCGACCAATTCAAAATCATCCTTTCTTGCACCACATTCCGGACAAACCCAATTGATCGGGACATCGTCCCAGCGGGTGCCGGCAGGAATACCTTCCTCGGGAAGTCCGGAGGCTTCATCGTAGATGAAACCGCAAATTAAACACATGTAGGTTTTGTAGGCTTGGTCGTCGTTCGCGGCCATGGTCTGAGGGGCTTTCGGTTAAACTCGTATTTTAGTTTGAAATCCTTCCGCGACATACATTGCCGTGCCTGCCACGCCTCCCACCGTGCTCGTGTTTGCCGGCATTGACCCCAGTGGCGGAGCTGGAATACAGGCCGACATCTTGACGTTATCGAGCATGGGATGCCATCCCATGCCTATCCTGACCGCGGTTACCGTGCAGGACACGTCAGGCGTAAAGGACCTGCTGCCAATTGATGCCCAGTGGGTCGCGGATCAGGCGCGTTGCGTCCTCGAAGACGTTCCGGTGACGGTGTTCAAAATCGGATTGCTGGGCAGCGCCGAGATCGTGGCCGCGATTGCGGAAGTGATATCCGACTATCCTGAAATACCGTTGGTGTTCGATCCGGTTCTCGCCTCCGGACGTGGAGACGAGCTGGCATCTGAAGAAATCATCCAGGCAATCTGCGAACTGTTGCTGCCGCGCACGACGCTGCTTACGCCAAACAGCATCGAAGCGCGCCGCCTGGTCTGCGATCCGGACGGGAATGCAAGTGACGATGCGGATCTTGGCGAGTGCGCGCTCAGAATGCTTGCTCTGGGCTGTGAATTTGTGCTGATCACCGGGACTCACGAGAATACGCCGCAAGTGTCCAACACGCTCTACAGCAAACTGGGATTGATAAGAACGGACTCGTGGGAGCGGTTGCCCGGGACCTATCACGGCTCCGGATGTACGCTCGCTTCGGCTATCGCCGCAACCATCGCCAACGGACTTCCCATTCCCGAGGCGGTACGCGATGCGCAGGAATATACATGGCAAACCCTCAAGCACGCTTACCGCGCCGGAGTCGGCCAGTTAGTGCCGGACCGGCTATTCTGGGCGCGTGGGTCGGAACAGGAGAATGACCAAGCCAGTTAGTGGATTGTATGCAGTAACGCCGGAAATGACCGATTCGACAGCGTTGATCGGCATGGTTGAAGCGGTTCTGCGCGGTGGAGCTGGCGTGGTCCAATACCGAAACAAGTCGGGATCGGATGCGTTACGTCGGTTGCAGGCAGGCGAAATCGCCTTGTTGTGCCGAGATTGGGAAGCGTTGTTCATTGTGAACGACAGCGTGGCGCTGGCCCGCGAGGTTAATGCCGACGGCGTTCATCTGGGAAAAGATGATAGCGGCGTGGCGAAGGCACGGACCCTGCTCGGACTGGGAAAGCTGATCGGCGTATCGTGCTATGGCGATATCGCGCGCGCGCGCGAAGGCGTTTTGCAGGGAGCGGACTATGTCGCATTCGGAAGCTTCTTTGTGTCCTCGACCAAGTCAGAGGCGGTGCGGGCACCAATCGAACTCCTGCAGCTTGCATCTTCGGAGATTGCGCTGCCGGTTGTGGCGATTGGCGGAATTACAGAGGACAATGCGCCCGGCCTGATTGCTGCCGGTGCCGATGCGGTTGCGGTAGTCAGCGATTTGTTCAGTGCGATCGACGTGGAAGCGAAAGCGCGCCGATTTTCGCGACTATTTTAGAAGCCAGTTCCATGGTGAGATGTGCTTATGAAGTCAACCAATGAAATCCTGTTTGAGAGGTCTCTGCGGGTTATCCCCGGGGGGGTGAATTCGCCGGTGCGGGCCTTTCGTTCGGTCGGGGGTACCCCGGTGTTTTTTTCCCGCGGCAGCGGGCCCTACGTGTGGGACGCCGATGACAGACGTTACATCGACTATGTAGGATCCTGGGGACCGCTCGTGTTAGGCCATGCGCACCCGGATGTTGTCAAGGCTGTCCAGGAATCGGCGGCACGGGGTCTAAGTTTCGGGGCACCCACTGAGTCGGAGCTGGAGATGGCGGAATTGCTGACGCAATGCCTGCCGTCAATGCAGCAAGTCAGACTAGTGAGTTCAGGTACTGAAGCAACAATGACGGCCATCCGGCTGGCGCGGGGGTTTACCGGAAGATCGGCAATCGTCAAATTCGAAGGTTGCTACCATGGACATGCCGACTCGCTGCTGGTGAAGGCGGGGTCGGGAGCGTTAACCTTGGGCCAGCCGGATTCGGCCGGGGTCCCGCCGGAGCTGGCCGCGCACACAATCGTGCTCGACTACAACAATCCCGCGATGCTGGAGACCACATTCAAGGCTTCGGGCGATCGCATCGCTGCGGTCATCGTCGAGCCGGTGGCCGGAAACATGAACCTGGTGAAACCCACTATGGAATTTCTCGCCGCATTGCGAGAACTATGTACGCGTTACGGAGCGGTGTTGATTTTCGATGAAGTGATGACCGGTTTTCGTGTCGGAGCGCAGGGGGCGCAAGGAATATTCGGAATTTCCCCGGATATCACCACGTTGGGCAAGGTCATCGGTGGCGGCATGCCGGTCGGGGCGTTCGGTGGCCGCCGCGACATCATGCGGTCGATCGCGCCGCTGGGTCCAGTCTATCAAGCGGGCACATTATCTGGAAATCCGGTTGCCATTGCCGCCGGATTGGCGACCCTGAAACTGGTTCAGACCCCCGGTTTTTTTGAACGTCTGGGGCAGAATACCACCAGACTTGTGGAGCAGCTTCAGATCGCAGGACGTCGCGCCGGAATCGCTTTTTCCGCACAATCCGTGGGCGGCATGTTCGGGGTCTATTTTCGCGTTACCCCGCCGCAGACCTACGCACAGGTCATGGAATGCGATAAATCGGCTTTCAATCGCTTCTTCCATGAACTGCTGGGGCAGGGAATTTACTTCGCGCCATCGGCTTATGAAGCAGGATTTGTATCTGCTGCGCATGGCGACATCGAGATCGACGCCACCCTGGAAGCGGCCGCAAAGGCTTTTGCGAAGGTTGCCGCCGCGTGAGGTTGGCGCGCCGCCAAGTTGGGTTCCGAAACGAACTGGCGCGGTTCCGGTATGTATTAGCGCAGTCCGGAGATGTATTCGGCGAGCGCGGCGATTTCGCGGTCAGTGAGTTTAACGGCCGTTGCCCGCATCATTTCGTTGGGGTCGTTGGCGCGGTCGCCGGCACGAAAAGCTTTCAATTGAGCCGCTATGTAATCGGCATGCTGGCCTGCCAGTCGCGGATACTGGGTCGGAATTCCAGCGCCGTTCGGCGAATGGCACCCGGCGCAAGCGGCTACACTATTCGATGGGTTGCCTGCGCGATACAGTGTGCGTCCTCGATCTATCAAGTTCTTGTCATCGGCACCGAGATGTGCGGAAGTTTTTCCCGCGTAGTACGCCGCAAGATTGTGCATGTCTTCGGTCGACAGGTTGGCCACCATGCCGGCCATCACCGGATTGTTGCGCGCTCCGGACTTGAATTCGGTCAACTGCTTGAGCAGGTATTCCGGATGCTGGCCTGCGAGACTTGGATTCATTGGCAGGGGGCTGTTGCCGTCGACCCCATGACAAGCCGCGCATACTTGACCTGCGATTTTCTCCGCTTTGACGGGATCGCCTGCCGCGTAAGCGCTATTCACGGCCAAAAACGCGACCATGGTCGCGACAAATTGCTTCATTTGCACTCTCCGATTTACATCCGCACCGTGGACTCTTTTTGACGGTTGCGGAAGCAGGACTACATTTTAGCGTAACTCATGAGCCTGTCAGTCTTGTTTCGCGACATCGCATTCTTTACGTCGGCCGCCGATGAAGCAGGCTTGCCGCCCTCGCGCGCGGAAGTCGCGATTGCCGGGCGATCAAATGCGGGCAAGTCGAGCGCCATCAACGCGCTCGCGCAGCGCCATCGGCTTGCATTCGTCAGCAAAACACCGGGGAGAACCCAGCAGATCAATTTCTTCAGCCTTGGCGGCGAACGCTTTCTGGTGGACCTCCCCGGTTACGGATATGCAAAGGTGCCGCGTGGAATGAGAAACGAGTGGGAATCGCTGATTTCCGGATACTTGCAGCTACGTCCTTCACTGCGCGGGCTGATCGTGATCATGGATATCCGGCACCCAATGAAGGCTCTGGACCGTCAATTGCTGGCGTGGTTCGAAGGTACTGGGAAACCGGCTCACGTTTTACTCGCCAAATGCGACAAACTGGTTAGACAAGCGGCGACCGAGCAGTTGCGCAACACCGCCAAGATCCTGGCTGCCGACTTTCCCGCCGTATCGGTGCAACTATTCTCAGCTCAAACAAAAGTGGGCGTTGCTGAGGCAGAAGCGGTACTCAGCCGATGGTACGCATAGGCCTGGTGCACAAACGAGCGGGTAGAATAAAAAAATCCCCCGGTTCTAGGGGACTAAAACCGGGGGGAAGACAATGCCTCAATTGGATTAAGGCACCCGCTCAGGGAGGTGAAGCGGGAGACATTGCTGTCTGTGGTATAGGAACGTCATACCGGTCGAAAGTTCCTGAACGGGGCTGACGTATCATCAAATCAATACATTACGCTTCTTCCAGCGTAATAAATAATCGAGGGTCTGGTTATATGCAAGTTTTGGGAAAGTATCCACGCCGAAGATTGCGTCGGCTTCGCCGCGATGACTTTTCGCGCCGGCTGGTGCAGGAACACCGGCTGTCGTCCAATGACCTGATTTATCCCGTCTTCGTCATTGATGGACAAAATCGCAGCGAAACCATTGCGTCGATGCCAGGGGTAGAGCGCTTGTCCGTTGACCGCCTGCTTATGAAAGCGCAGCGTTGTGTGGAGCTTGATGTTCCAGCAATTGCATTGTTTCCGGTGGTGGACAATCGTCTGAGAACAGCCGATGCACAGGAATCTTTCAATCCCGATGGGCTTGCTCCGCGGGCCATTCGTGCGATTAAGGGGCGATTCCCCGACCTTGGTGTCATCACGGACATTGCGCTCGATCCGTATACCAGCCACGGCCAGGACGGCCTGATCGACGCCAGCGGCTACGTGCTTAACGACGAAACCATCGAAGTGCTGGTCAAGCAAGCGTTGTCGCACGCCCATGCTGGCGTTGATATCGTTGCACCATCGGACATGATGGACGGACGCATTGGCGTGCTGCGTGAAGCCCTGGATGCGGGCAACTTCATTCACACGCGAATACTGGCCTATGCGGCCAAGTACGCTTCGAATTTTTACGGCCCGTTCCGAGATGCCGTGGGTTCTTCGTCGACCCTGGGCAAGGCGAATAAGTTCACCTATCAGGTCGACCCCGCCAATTCGAATGAAGCCCTGTGGGAGGTGGGATTGGATCTGGGCGAAGGGGCCGACATCGTCATGGTCAAGCCCGGGATGCCTTATCTCGACATTGTCCGGCGAGTCAAGGATGAGTTTGGCGCCCCGACCTTCGTGTATCAGGTCAGCGGAGAGTATGCAATGCTAAAGGCGGCCGGACAAAATGGCTGGATCGATGAGCGCAAATGCGCTCTGGAAGCCCTTCTGGCGTTCAAGCGTGCCGGAGCCGATGCCATCCTGACCTACTACGCGCTTGATGCCGCCGCTTGGCTGCAAGAAGGCTGATTCCCTCAGTCGCCCGGATCGCTACTCGGCGAGCGCGGCATTGAGCCAGTCGATGCCCATTCGTTCCAGTGGCCGCCCGTCGGGCGCGGAGCGAATTGGCGCCCGAAGATCGCGCCGAGTGAATACGTTGATGGTGAAATCGGCGTTTTCGTTGCTGATGTTGAAATTCGGCACGTCATGAAAATGTTGTCCGATGTGAACGCGACGTTCACTGTTGCGATACTCCAGGCGACGATCCAACAGAAACAATTCCACATCCTTCGCGCTGTCGGTAAATAGCAATAAATTGATAGTTGAATATTTTCCGGCAAGTCCAGATGCCACTGTGCCCGACAGATAGGGGTCAAAACCGGCTAGCAGTTCCATCATGTTCCGAGCCTCGGTACGAAGCTGACGCAATCGCTTGCGCTGATCGTCAGGCTGGTAGAGGGTCTGATACGTGCGCAACGCGCTGGCAATTTCATCGTTGTTGGGAAGGTTGCGAGTACTCTGGGCACCGGCCTCACGCGCAGCCTTGCGTTTCGCCAGCGCGTAGTCGTCAATGCCATCGACGGCCATCAGGCGGGCGGCCAGATGGGCGATGTGTTCGCGCATATGGCGGATGTTTGAAGAATCTCTGGGCATCGGCGTCAATACAGTTCATCCTTGACTTCATCGGCGGCCTTGGGTGTGTCGCCGTCCATGTCCCCCGGCCCGCCATCGCTCTCCGGAGGTATGTTCTCTTGATAAAAATACTCGATCATCGGCCGCTCGGCGTTCTTGTCGCGAAGGCCCGTTTCCGGGTTGATCGCAACCGCCACAACCCCTTGGGGGGCTATGGGCAGTACTTCGGTTTGATCCTTTAATACCGTGCCCATGTAAGACGTCCAGATCGGAAGGGCAACAACGGCGCCTGTCTCGCGGTCGCCAAGAGAGCGCGGACTATCGTAGCCGACCCAGACCACGCAGGCCAAGTGGCGTTGGAAACCGGCAAACCACGCATCCAGTTGTTCATTGGTAGTACCGGTCTTGCCCGCGAGATCGATTCTCCCCAAGGCCATTGCGCTTGCACCGGTTCCGCCACGAATGACGTCCTGCATCATGTTGGTCATGATGAAGGCGTTGCGTTGATCGATTACCCGCTCCGCGCCCTTGCCGACTGAGACCGGACTGGCTTTTCCCAGCACCGTACCTTGTGCATCTTCGATGCGCTCGATAAAGTAAGGACTGGTACGGAAACCGCCGTTTGCAAACACGGCGTAACCCATCACCATCTCCAACGGCGTCGCTGACCCAGCACCAAGCGCCATCGTCAAATATGGCGGGTGCTGCTTTGGGTCGAATCCGAAATTGGAGATGTACTCCTGCGCATACTGCGGGGTAATTGCCTGCAGGATTCGGATCGATACCAGGTTTTTTGATTTGGTCAGTGCTGTTCGCATCCGAACCGGCCCATCAAAACTTCCGCTGTAATTTCTTGGTTGCCAATCAACTGACCCGGTTTCGCTGGCATCGATTGTCAGGGGCGCATCGTTGATAATAGTTGCGGGAGTAAAACCCTTTTCCAAAGCCGCCGAATAGATAAAGGGTTTGAAGCTCGAACCGGGTTGGCGGCGCGCCTGGGTAACATGGTTGTATTTGTTACGATAGAAATCGAAGCCGCCTACCAAGGCGCGGATGGCCCCATTGTCGGGGTCCACGGAAACCAGTCCGGCTTCGGCCTGTGGCAGCTGCACGATCTGCCAGTTGCCCTTGCCATCAGCCTGGACACGAATCAACGCGCCGCGCTTGAGTCGTACTTTCGCCGGCGCTTTGTTGCCGATCATGCGACTGGCGAATTTCAACCCCCCACCGGTGATGTCTACGGTCTCGCCACCCTTGCGATAGGCCTTGACCGCTTTGCTGTCAGCTTCCAGAACAATTGCCGGAAATATATCGTCGCTTTCCTGTTCTTCCTGCAATGCGTCTTCCAGGGCTTCTTCGCCAACTTCTTCCTTTGGCAGATTGAAGTATCCCTCAGCGCCCCGGTAACCCTGACGCACGTCGTAATCGAGGACACCCTGACGCAGCGCGCGGTAAGCGGCATTCTGATGAATAACCGAAAGCGTGGTATGAACGCGGAAGCCACGTGTATAGGCCTCTTCCTTGTAGGCGTCATGAATGGCTTGACGCACCATTTCAGTAAAGTGATCTGCCCGGACCGCGAATTCCTGAGACTGGCGCGAGATGATGATTGGCTGCGCCTCGGCCTTTAACAGCGTCTGTTCGTCGATTTGACCGAGTTCGGCCATGCGTCGCAACACGTAGTGTTGCCTGATCTTGGCCCGGTTCATGTTTGCGACCGGGTTGTAGCGCGAAGGTGCTTTCGGCAATCCCGCAAGCATTGCGAGTTCCGCTACGTTGAGTTGATCGAGTTGTTTGCCGAAATAGATCTGGGACGCGGCACCGAACCCGTAAGCGCGCTGGCCGAGGTAAATCTGGTTGATGTACAGCTGCAAAATCTCGTCCTTGGTCAGGCTATGCTCAATCTTGAACGCCAGAAGCGCCTCGTTGAATTTGCGACTGAACGTTTTTTCAGTACTCAGGAAGAAGTTCCGTGCAACCTGCATCGTGATCGTGCTGGCGCCCTGTCGCCTGCTGGCGGAAGCGAAGTTCGTCATCGCGGCACGGACCACCCCAATGTAGTCCACGCCGCCGTGTTCGTAGAAGCGCTCGTCTTCTGCGGCGATGATTGCCTTTCGCAGCATTTCCGGAGTTTGCTCGAATTCTACGAATGCGCGTTTCTCCTCCCCGAACTCGCCGATGAGGTCACCCTCAACGCTGTAGATCTTCAACGGTATTTTGGGTTGATAGGAGGTTAGCGCATCCAGGGACGGCAGCTTGGGATAGGCCACCACAGCGGCGTAGCCCACGATCAACGCGATGCAGGTCCCAAACGCAGCCATGGCCGCAAGGCAATAAAACCACCAACGGGAACGCATTCTTGTACTTGCGGCGAGGCTCGGGATGAAAACGATGGCGATTATAAAGGTGTTACCCACTGGCAACAGAATTCTGCGTAAAAAGGCTTTACAAGCAAAATAGTTGTTGCTAGCATTTAATGTAGATTATACGTATCACGCCTAAGCAGCCAATGTTCAAAGGGAAAATCCAGTTTAACGCTGATTTCATCAGCGACCTGCTAAAGTCGGCAGCGCCGCCTTTGATCGGGGTCGACATTAGTTCTTCCTCGGTCAAAATGGTTGAGCTGGTTGGGGCTGGCAAGGGGCGCTACAGGCTTGAGCGCTATACGATTGAGCCGTTGCCCAAGGATGCTGTTGTCGATGGCAATATCATGAACCTTGAAGAGGTTGGTGATGCGCTGCGCCGTGGCTGGAAACGCATGGGCTCGCGAGCAAAGAACCTTGCCATGGCTTTGCCTTCTGCCGCAGTAATCACCAAGAAAATAGTAGTTCAAGCCGGTCAGACCGACGAACAACTTGAGGCTCAAGTTGAAACTGAAGCGAATCAGTACATTCCATTTGCCCTCGAAGAGGTCAATCTTGACTTTCAAACGCTCGGCCCAGCCCCAAACAGCCCTGAAGACGTAGAGGTGCTCATAGCAGCTTCACGCAAGGAAAAGGTTGAGGACCGGGTTGCTGTTGCTGAGTCTGTCGGTTTGAAAGCCATCGTGATGGATATCGATACTTTCGCCGCCCAGAATGCGTTTGAATTGATGCAAGGTCAACTGCCTGACGCCGGTCTCGACCAGACAATAGCAGTCGTCGATATTGGTGCGTCAATGATGAATATCAACATGCTGCGCAATTCCCAGTCGGTCTACATGCGCGAGCAGCCATTTGGCGGCAATCAGTTGACGCAGGAAATCATGCGCCATTACAGCTGGTCTGCCGAAGAAGCCGAGGCGGCAAAACGCAATGGCGGTTTGCCTGACACGTATGAGACCGAAGTACTGGCACCATTCATGGACACGCTGGCGCTGGAAATTTCCCGCGCCCTGCAGTTCTTTTTCACCACCACTCAATTTAATCAGGTCAATCACCTGTTTCTAGCTGGTGGTTCGGCGACAATTCCCGGGTTGCCCGAGGTCGTCGCGGAGCGCACCCAGGTGAATACGCTGGTAGCCAACCCGTTTATTGGTATGGAAGTGGCTTCAAGAGTACGGCCGGCGCAATTGACGGTGGATGCGCCAGCGCTGATGGTGGCTTGCGGCCTCGCGCTGAGGAGGTTCGACAAGTGATCCCAATCAATTTATTGCCGCATAGGGCGGCCCGGCGCAAGGCACAGCAGAAGCAGTTTTTCATCCTTGCCGGGATGACGATTGCCCTAGCCGGCGTCATCGTGTTTGCCGTGCACACCATAATTGCGGAGCGCATTGAAAACCAGGATGCGCGCAACAAGTACCTCGAATCCGAGATTGCTATGCTCGACAAGCAAATCGACGAAATCAAGAAACTCAAGGAACAGACCCAGGCTTTGCTGGCCCGCAAGAGAGTCGTAGAAACTTTGCAGACCAATCGAACCGAGGCTGTGCGACTACTTGATCAGTTGGTCCGACAACTTCCGGATGGCATTTATCTTAAGTCTGTAAAGCAGACGGGTCAACGCGTAAATGTCGTAGGCTACGCGACTTCCAACGCCCGCGTTTCTACTCTCATGCGCAATTTCGAAGCCTCGCCTTGGCTTGAGAAACCGTCCCTAATCGAGATTAAGGCAGTGACGGTCGACAAAGTCGACCTGAACGAATTCAACCTCAATATTGATATCTCGCGGCCTAAAGAAGTTGATGCCCCTGGGCCAAAATCCTAAAAAGCCCCATGACATTCGACGACATCCGAAGACTCAATCCGAATGAAATTGGCAGCTGGCCAGCATTGCCGAAGCTAGGCGCCTTGTTCTTGCTGTTGCTCGCTCTAATAGCGGCCGGATACTGGTTTGACTGGAAGATTCAGATCGACAAGTTAGCCCGTTCTCAGTCAAAAGAACAGGAATTACGAACCATGTTCTTGGACAAACAAAAGCAGGCCGTGAATCTCGAAGCCTATCGAAAACAACTGGCCGAAATTGAAGAGTCGTTCGGCGAAATGTTGAAGCAGTTGCCCAACAAGTCGGAAATGGAGGCACTGCTTACCGACATTAACCATGCCGGCCTCGGGCGAGGTTTACAATTTGATCTTTTCAAACCAGCGCAGGCGGAAACTGCCTCAGAGTTCTACGCCGAACTCCCCATTACCATCAAACTTGCCGGCAATTATCATGATATCGGGGCGTTTGCCAGTGATATTTCTCAGCTTTCCCGTATAGTGACTCTGAATAATGTTGCGCTCACATCAGGTAAGGGCGGCCTGACGTTGGAGGCGGTCGCCAAGACTTTTCGCTACTTGGACGAAAGCGAAGTCGCGGCTCGGCGGAAAAGCGCGCGCGACGCCGCATCGGCCAAGACCAAGAAGAAAAAACCATGATGCGCGCGTTGGTTGCCATGGTCGGTCTGGCACTGTCGATTTCCGGGTGCGGGGGAGATCAATTGTCCGACCTGAAACAGTTTGTCAAAGAATCGGGCGAAGGGCTGCGCGGGCGCGTCGAGCCGATTCCGGAAGTCAAGCAGTTCGAGCCCTTTGCCTACAATGCCTTCGATTTATCGGATCCTTTCAAGCCACGCAGGGCGGAACCGGATGTTCGAGCCGGTGTTGGCAGCGGACCACGCCCCGACCTGAATCGCCGCAAAGAGGCGCTGGAATCTTTTCCGCTTGAAAGTCTGCAAATGGTTGGCACCCTGGAGCAGAAGCGCGTTCGCTTCGCGTTGATCAGGACCCCCGATAGCAATCTATATCGTGTCAGGTCCGGAAACTATCTGGGTCAGAATTTCGGTGTCGTGACTTCGATTAGCGAAGGATCCGTGACACTCAAGGAAGTCATTCAGGACTCTTCATCGGGATCCTGGGCCGAGCGCACCAGCAGTTTGCAGCTGCTCGAACAATGAACTTTAAGGAGCACGCGAATATGAAACGCATCGGTCGTTTAATCAACGTCGTTGGAGCGGCATTGGGGATGATGTTTCTGGCGGGCATAATCGCCCATGGTCAAGACCAGCCCACCGCCGCCGAAAACGTCATTCAGTCAATAGAAGTGTCCGCGCAGGCAGGATCCATAACCGTCAAGCTCGGATTGAAGGACGCGCCAAGTGCGCCACCTGCGGCATTCACCGTAAATAATCCACCGCGGGTCGCCTTCGATTTTCCGGGCACTACCAACGGACTTGGCAAGAACTCCCAGGACGTTAATCAAGGAGACCTTCGAACCATAAGATTGGGGCAATCTGGAGGCCGCACCCGGGTGGTGTTCAATCTGGCACGTATGGTGAAGTACGAGGCCAAAGTCGAAGGAAACTCGGTCATCATAACGCTGGAAGGAGCGAATCCCGCCACGGCATCCGTAGAACCGCCGGCAACCTTCGCGGAATCCGCGGGCACTGGCGAGGGGCATGCTGTCCGTGACATCAACTTTCGCCGCGGTCGCAATGGTGAGGCTCAGATTATCGTTGACTTGTCAGATGCATCTACCGGAATCGACTTGCGTCAGCAAGGAAAGAGTGTACTGGTCGACTTTGTCCAGACTGCCTTGCCGCCATCCTTGGAGCGTCGATTTGATGTCACCGATTTCGGTACCCAAGTTGACTACTTTGAAGTTGCCCGATTCGGAGCCAACACGCGCATCACACTGTCCCCTAAAGGACGCTGGGAACAGTCCGCTTATCAGACTGATAACCGCTTCATAATTGAAGTAAAACCAGTAGTGGAGAGTGCGGGAAAACCGAAGTCCGTCGGCGGTTATGCGGGAGAAAAACTTTCCCTGAATTTTCAGAGTATCGAAGTGCGCGCGGTACTCCAAGTGATCGCTGATTTTACAAACCTGAACATAATTACCAGTGATACAGTGAGCGGCAACCTCACTTTGCGCCTCAAGGACGTCCCTTGGGATCAAGCACTCGACATTATTTTGCAAGCAAAAGGCCTGGACATGCGCAAGACCGGAAACGTGGTCTTGATCGCGCCAGCAGATGAACTTGCGACCAAAGAGAAATTGGCATTGGAAGCCCGGCAGCAAGTCTCCGAACTTGAGCCACTGCGCACGGAGAGTTTTCAGCTCAACTACCAAAAAGCTGCCGACTTCCAGAAGCTAATTGCGGATCCGACTCAGCGTATTTTGTCAAAGCGGGGAAGCGCTGTTGTCGATGAACGCACCAATCAAATTTTTGTCCAGGATACGCCTTCGAAACTGGACGAAATTCGGGAACTAATGGCAAAAACCGACAAGTCAGTACGCCAGGTCCTGATCGAAGCCCGTATCGTAGAGGCCGCTGATACCTTTAGCCGCAACCTTGGGGCGCGTCTGGGTTTCCACGACACGTCTGGTCGCGGCCAGCAAATACCGGGCGGAACGACTCGGGCCAATGTCGGTGGCGGAATCTTGGATACTGGTTTTCACACGGGCCAGTCATCCAATACCCCAAACTTTCTTTCGGATTCACTGTTTGCCAACATGGCGGCGCCGGGTATCGGAGGTGTGGCGGCCGGGCAGTTCTCGATGATCCTCATGAATAACGCGATGTCGAAATTCCTAAATCTTGAGATAACGGCGTTGCAAGCCGACGGTAAGGGAAAAATTATATCCAGCCCGCGTGTCATTACGGCGGACAATGTCGAGGCACTCATTGAGCAAGGCACGGAAATTCCGTATCAGCAGGCAACCAGTAGCGGCGCTACCAGCGTTTCGTTCCGCAAAGCAACGCTGAGCCTCAAAGTCAAACCGCAGATTACACCTGACGACAACATCCTGATGAAGCTGAACGTCAACAAGGACAGCGTCGGCGCAAACACAAGCGCGGGCCCGGCAATTGATACCAAGCAGGTCACCACCGAAGTACTTGTGGAAAACGGCGGCACGGTAGGGGTTGGCGGCATCTACACTCAAGAGGAGTCTTCAACCTTGACCAAGGTGCCTTTGTTGGGTGATATTCCTCTTCTGGGATTTTTCTTTCGCCAGGACTTGAAGCGTAACGACAAACGCGAATTGCTGATTTTCGTTACGCCGAGAGTCATTAAGGACAGCCTGAGCGGTCGTTAGTCCGGCCGGTCTCAGGTTAACGGCCGCGGATCGCGGCCGTTACTTTTTTTGCCGCCGTAGCGCCGCAGTTTCGCTAAAATGGCTCGATGTCCAATGTACTCCCCAAATGTCCCGAGCCGTCTGGTTTCGCCATGCCTGGCAGTATTTTTCTGGTGGGGATGATGGGCGCTGGCAAGACTTCCGTCGGGCGCATTCTGTCCAGGCGCTTGAATAAAGTCTTCTATGACTCCGATCAGGTGGTTGAAGAACGCACCGGGGTGAAGATTCCCGTGATATTCGAGATCGAAGGGGAGTCGGGATTTCGCCATCGTGAGTCGGTAGTGCTCGACGAATTGACCGCCTTGGATGACATTGTTCTCGCTACCGGTGGTGGAGCCGTACTTGCACCAGAGAATCGGGACAGACTTCGAGCCCGAGGCACCGTCGTCTATCTTAAAGCCAGCGTCAAAGACCTGCTAAACCGCACGCGCAACGACAAGAATCGCCCACTATTGCAGACTGCGGACCCTCGTACGCGGCTCAACGAGTTGTTCGAGGTGCGCGACCCGCTTTACCGCGCAGTCGCGCATGTAACCATCGATACCGGCAGCCAGAGTCTCGCTATCCTTGTCAGTCGATTGCATCAAATGCTCGAATCGCGTTGCGGACAGATCGCTCCAGCCCATCAGCCGCAATGCAGACCGTAACCGTCGGGTTGGGTGAGCGGGCCTACCCGATCCATATCGGCGAAGGAGTTCTTACTCGATCCGATCTGATTCTGCCACATTTGCCGCAGCGCAAGGTATCAGTAGTTACCAACACCACGATCGCATCTCTGTATCTTGAAAAATTCAGTTCGATGCTGCGAAGTGCGGGTGTGGCAATTGTTCCCATGGTATTGCCCGATGGAGAGGCGCACAAAAACTGGCAAACACTTAATCTCATATTCGACACGCTATTGTCGAGCCGATGTGAACGCAGTTCTACCATTATCGCTCTTGGCGGTGGAGTGGTAGGTGATCTTGCCGGATTTGCCGCAGCCAGCTATCAGCGCGGGGTGCCGTTTATCCAGGTGCCCACGACACTGCTTGCGCAAGTGGATTCCTCAGTCGGCGGAAAGACTGCGATCAACCACCCCCTCGGCAAAAACATGATTGGCGCGTTCTATCAACCGCGCATGGTGCTTGCGGACACCGCATTGCTTGACACCTTGCCGGTACGCGAATTCTCGGCCGGACTAGCCGAAGTCATCAAGTATGGCTTGATCATGGATCTGCCGTTTCTCGAATGGCTGGAGGCCAACATTGATCATTTGCAGCGACGCGACCACAAAGCACTTGTCCATGCCATTGCGCGCTCTTGCGAGAACAAGGCAGCCGTGGTCATCGCGGACGAGCGCGAAACCGGCGAGCGGGCGTTGCTCAATCTCGGGCATACGTTCGGGCACGCGATTGAAACCGGTCTTGGATTTGGGACCTGGTTACATGGCGAAGCAGTGGCCGCCGGAACCGTTATGGCGGCACGGCTGTCGCGGCGCATGGGTTTATTGAGTGCCCGCGATGTGGATCGTATCGTGCGCCTGTTCGTTCGTGCCGGACTGCCCGTCGAAGCTCCTTCACTTGGCGCGGATCGTTATCTTGAGCTAATGGGCCATGACAAAAAAATCGACAACGGCAAACTTCGTCTGGTATTGCTGAAGTCGCTGGGACGCGCATTTTTGACGGCGGATTTTGCAATGCATGATTTGCGGGCCGTCCTGGCAGAAGCGACTACGCATGCCTGAACTGGCGGTCTATGCAGCGCATCCCCGAATATCCCGCGGCAGGCTGTTCACGGAAGCACCGCCCGCGGGTCGCAGCGAATTCCAGCGCGACCGCGACCGGATCATTCACTCAACCTCGTTTCGTCGCCTCGAATACAAGACGCAGGTATTCGTCAATCACGAAGGCGACCTGTTCCGCACCCGCCTCACCCACAGTATTGAAGTCGCGCAGATCGGACGATCAGTGGCACGCAATCTCGCGCTCAATGAAGATCTGGTCGAGGCCGTGGCGCTGGCGCACGATCTCGGGCATACGCCTTTCGGCCATGCCGGTCAGGATGCGCTTAACGAGTGCATGAAGGACCACGGTGGCTTCGAGCACAATTTGCAGTCCTTGCGCGTGGTCGATGTGCTGGAACAGCACTATGCCGCTTTTGAAGGACTGAACCTTTGTTTCGAGACGCGTGAAGGAATCTTGAAGCATTGCTCTGTCAAAAACGCCGAAAAATTGGGCGATGTCGGCGCGCGCTTTATCCGCAAACAGCAGCCCTCTCTCGAAGCGCAGATCGCCAATCTGGCCGACGAGATCGCTTACAACAACCATGACGTGGACGATGGACTGCGCTCGGGATTGATTTCGATCGACCAGTTGTCGTCGGTGCCCATTTTCTCCCGGCATCTTGAATTGGTAACCAGAATGTATCCGGATATTGTCGATCGCCGTCTGATTTATGAAACCGTGAGGCGCATGATCAATACACTGGTAACCGACCTGACTCTTCAGAGCCGGGCCTTGATTGCGCAAAACCGTCCGGCCGGCATTGATGACGTTCGTAATGCGCCGCCGCTGATCGCTTTCAGTAGTGCTATGCAGAACGAAGCCCAGGAGATCAAAACTTTCCTGCGCAAGCACCTGTACCAGCATTACCGGGTGGCGCGTATGAGCAACAAAGCCAGGCGCATCGTAACCGACCTGTTTCGCGCCTTTTTGGCCGACGCACGCCTGTTGCCGCCGGAATTCCAGGTGCGCGCCGAGGCCGATCTGCCGCGAGCCATCGCGGACTACGTCGCCGGGATGACCGACCGCTACGCCATCCGCGAGCACCGCAGGCTGTTCAGCGTCGAGGAAACCTGATCCGCGGGCGCCCGGCGTTCGATCATTGATCGGGCGCGGGCAATCGGGGTAACATTGAATATCCATTCGCTACTTGTTGCAGTCGCGACGACCGACGAGCTGCGTCCCAGCGGGCATTAAATGCGTTAGAGGCGATACGTATATGGCACACCCTGGATTACCTGCACGGCAGGGGCTCTATGAGCCTGCCAACGAACACGACGCCTGCGGCGTCGGCTTTGTCGCCAACATCAAAGGCGTCAAAAGCCATGCCATCATCGAGCAGGGCTTGTTGATTCTCAAGAATCTCACGCACCGGGGCGCGGTCGGAGCCGACCCGCTGGCCGGTGATGGTGCCGGGGTTCTGATCCAGATTCCCGACCAGTTTCTGCGCGAGGAAATGGCAACCCACGGCGTGAAGTTGCCGCTCTTGGGCGAGTACGGTGTTGGCATGGTATTCCTGCCCCAGGAACCGGCCTCGCGACTCGCCTGCGAGTATGAGATCGAACGAGCGATCAAGGATGAGGGCCAGGTACTGCTCGGCTGGCGCGATGTGCCACGGGACAACACCGGGCTGGGCGAATCGGTCAAACAGATCGAACCGGTCATCCGTCAGGTGTTCATCGGGGGCGGCTCCGGCGTCACGGTGACCGACGCGCTGGAGCGTAAGCTCTACATCATCCGCAAGGCCGCCGGGCACGCCATTCAGGCGCTCAGGCTTGAGCACAGCAAAGAGTTTTATGTGCCTTCGATGTCGGCGCGCACGCTGGTTTACAAGGGCATGCTGCTGGCCGGACAGGTTGGCACCTACTACAAAGATTTGTCCGACCCGAGAGTGATCTCTGCGCTGGCGCTGGTACACCAGCGTTTTTCGACCAACACGTTTCCGACCTGGGATCTGGCGCATCCGTTCCGCATGATCGCGCACAATGGAGAAATCAACACGCTGCGTGGTAACGTCAACTGGCTGCGCGCACGCCAGGGCGCTATCTCCAGCCCCGTGCTCGGCAAGGACTTGCACAAAGTCTGGCCGCTCATCTACGACGGCCAATCCGATTCCGCGTCTTTCGACAATGCGCTGGAATTGCTGACCATGAGCGGCTACACGCTGGCCCACGCCATGATGCTGTTGATTCCCGAGGCCTGGGAAAAGCACACGCACATGGACCCGCACCGGCGCGCCTTCTACGAATATCACGCCGCCATGATGGAGCCCTGGGATGGCCCGGCAGCAGTAGCGTTTTCCGATGGTCGCCAGATTGGCGCCACTCTGGATCGCAACGGGCTGCGTCCGGCACGTTATCTGATTACCAACGACGACATGGTCGTGATGGCCTCGGAGACCGGTGTATTGCCGATCGCAGAAGAAAAAATAATCAAGAAATGGCGCTTGCAGCCCGGCAAGATGTTTCTGATTGACCTTGAGGCCGGGCGCATCATCGATGACAAGGAGCTCAAGGACACGCTCGCCAACGCCAAGCCATACCGGGCCTGGATCGAGCGCATCCGCATCAAGCTTGATGATCTTTCGGCACCGGCAAAGCCCGGCGAGCAAAGCAAAGTGGCCCTGATGGATCGCCAGCAAGCCTTTGGCTATACGCAGGAGGACCTCAAATTCATCCTGAGCCCAATGGCGCAGCAAGGCGAAGAGGCCATTGGCTCGATGGGTAACGATTCACCTTTGGCGGTGTTGTCGAACAAGAACAAGCCGCTCTACAACTATTTCAAGCAATTGTTCGCGCAGGTGACCAATCCCCCGATTGATCCGATCCGCGAAGACCTGGTGATGTCGCTGGTGTCGTTTATTGGGCCCAAGCCCAATCTGCTCGGTGTCGATGAGACCAATCCGCCGATGCGTCTGGAAGTGAGCCAGCCGGTGCTCGACTTCAACCAGATGGACGCCATCCGCCACATCGATAATTACACCGGCGGCAAGTTCAAATCGTTTGAAATTGACATTACCTATCCGGTGGCCTGGGGCCGGCAGGCGATCGAAGCCCGCCTCGCGAGCCTGTGCGCGCAGGCCGAAGACGCGGTGCGTTCCGGCTACAGCATCCTGATTGTGTCAGATCGCAAAGTCGATGCCGATCACGTTGCCATTCCCGCGCTGCTGGCCTTGTCGGGCATACACCAGCACCTGGTCGGCAAGGGTTTGCGTACCAGCGCCGGACTGGTCGTGGAAACCGGCTCGGCGCGTGAAGTGCATCATTTCGCACTGCTCGCGGGCTACGGTGCCGAGGCCATTCATCCCTGCCTGGCGATGGAAACCATTTTGCACGGCGATCGATCGATCCCCGAAGACTATCGCGGCGAGAAAGGCGTGAAAAATTTCGTCAAGGCCATTGGCAAGGGGTTGTTGAAAGTCATGTCCAAGATGGGCATCTCGACCTACATGTCTTATACCGGTGCGCAGATATTCGAAGCCGTTGGTCTGAGGCGAGGCATGGTCGATAAATATTTTACCGGCACAACCTCAAACATCGAAGGTATCGGCGTGTTTGAAGTCGCCGAAGAGGCGATCCGCCTGCATCTGGCCGCCTTCGGCAACGACCCGGTATTGAGCAACGCGCTCGATACCGGTGGCGAGTACGCTTTTCGCGTGCGCGGCGAAGAACATATGTGGACGCCAGATGCGATCGCCAGATTGCAGCACGCCGCCCGCACCAACAGCTTCCAGACCTACAGGGACTACGCACGCATCATCAACGACCAGTCGCAGCGCCAGATGACACTGCGCGGCCTGTTCGAGTTTCGCGGCGATCCGGCAAAGTCGATTTCCATCACGGAAGTCGAACCGGCCAAAGAAATCGTCAAACGCTTTGCCACCGGCGCCATGTCGCTGGGATCGATCTCGACCGAAGCGCATACCACGCTCGCCATTGCCATGAATCGCATCGGCGGCAAATCCAACACCGGCGAAGGCGGCGAAGATCCGCGCCGCTACGCGCCGGTGAAGGCCGGCGAGACGCTGGCTTCGCGCCTGGGGCGTGATCGCGTGCAGCGCGATATTGTCCTGCACGAAGGCGATTCGCTGCGCTCCAAAATCAAACAAGTTGCCTCCGGCCGCTTCGGCGTCACCGCCGAGTATCTCAATAGCGCTGATCAAATTCAGATCAAGATGGCGCAAGGCGCCAAGCCCGGCGAGGGCGGCCAGTTGCCCGGCCATAAGGTATCCGATTACATCGCAGAGTTACGCTTCTCGGTGCCCGGTGTTGGCCTTATCTCTCCGCCGCCGCATCATGACATTTATTCGATCGAAGATTTGGCGCAACTGATCCACGATCTGAAGAACGGCAATCCGCGCGCTTCAATCAGCGTCAAACTGGTCTCCGAAGTCGGTGTCGGCACCGTTGCTGCGGGCGTATCCAAGGCGAAGGCCGATCACGTCACCATCGCCGGACACGACGGCGGTACCGGCGCTTCGCCCTGGTCTTCGATCAAGCATGCCGGCACGCCGTGGGAGCTGGGTCTGGCGGAGACCCAGCAGACCCTGGTGCTAAACAAGCTGCGCGGGCGTATCGCGGTGCAGGTCGATGGTCAGATGAAAACCGGCCGCGACGTCGCTATTGGCGCGATACTCGGTGCGGACGAATTCGGTTTTGCCACCGCGCCGCTGGTGGTCACCGGATGCATCATGATGCGCAAATGCCATTTGAACACCTGCCCGGTCGGCGTTGCCACGCAGGACCCCGAGCTGCGCAAGAAATTCAGCGGCCAGCCCGAACATGTGGTGAATTTCTTTTTCTTCATCGCCGAGGAAGTGCGCGAAATAATGGCATCACTGGGCATTCGCAAGCTGGGCGATTTGATCGGGCGCACCGACCTGCTGGACATGAAGAAGGGCATTGAGCACTGGAAGGCGAAAGGCCTGGATTTCTCGCGCATCTTCCAGATGCCAAAGATGCCACCCGAGGTGGCGATCTACAACTGCGAGAAACAGAATCATGGCCTCGAGAAGGCGCTCGATCATCGTCTGATCGAACTGGCACAGCCCGCGATTCAACGCGGCGAAAAGGTTACCATCGAAATGCCGATTCGCAACGTCAACCGCACCGTGGGCACCATGCTGTCCTCGGAAGTGGCAAAAAAATACGGCAACTCCGGTTTGACTGACGACACCATCCATGTTCGCTTCGCCGGCAGTGCCGGCCAGAGTTTTGGCGCATTTCTCGCCAAAGGCATCACGCTCGAACTCATCGGCGAAGCCAACGACTACGTCGGCAAAGGCTTGTCTGGCGGGCGCATTTCAGTACAGCCATCGCCCAAGTTCCGTGGCAACCCGCCGGATAACATCATCGTCGGCAATACCGTCATGTATGGTGCGGTGGCGGGAGAAGCATACTTCCGCGGCGCCGCCGGAGAGCGCTTTTGCGTGCGCAACTCCGGCGCAATTGCCGTGGTGGAAGGTACGGGCGACCATGGTTGCGAATACATGACCGGCGGCAGCGTGGTCGTGCTTGGCATGACTGGACGCAATTTCGCTGCCGGCATGTCCGGCGGCATCGCCTACGTGCTCGACGAGGATGGCAGTTTTGCGAGTCGCTGCAACACGTCAATGGTGCAGATGGAACCGGTCCTGAGGGAAGCCGAACAGGAAGCGAAAGTGGCGCGCGATGTCTGGCATCTGGGGCAGGCGGACGAAGCGCTGCTGAAGGGCTTCATCGAGCGGCACGCACGCATTTGCGGCAGTGTTCGCGCCAGGGACATCCTGGAGAACTGGGCGGCGTACCGCGCCAAGTTCGTCAAGGTGTTCCCGATGGAATACCGGCGAGCGCTCGGCGAAATGGCCGCTAAAAAGCGAAAGCTTGCAGCATAATTGGTGCGAAAGCTTGCAGAAAAATCAGATCTAAAGTTCGCCGCATAATTAATCACGAAGCGCAGTGCTTGCCGGAATCGCCACGATTCCGGCGCGGCAGCGCCGTCGGCAATCGAATCAGGAATTAACAGCATGGGCAAGATCACCGGTTTCATGGAATACCAGCGCCTCACCGAGGCCGCTGAAGACAAGCGCGAGCGCGTCAAGCACTATCGCGAATTCGTACTGCATCTTTCCGATCAGGAAGCCGGCACGCAGGGCGCGCGCTGCATGGATTGCGGCATTCCGTTCTGCATGACAGGTTGCCCGGTCAACAACATCATTCCGGACTGGAATGATCTGGTCTACAAACAGGACTGGAAGCAGGCGCTCGACGTACTGCACTCGACCAATAATTTTCCCGAGTTTACCGGGCGCGTGTGCCCGGCTCCCTGCGAGGCGGCCTGCACGCTAAATATCAGCAACGATCCGGTCGGCATCAAATCCATCGAGCATGCCATCATCGACAAGGGCTGGGAGCAGGGCTGGGTGGTACCGCTGCCGCCCAGGCGCAAGACTGGAAAGAAAGTCGCCGTGATTGGTTCCGGGCCCGCCGGGTTTGCCTGCGCGCAGCAACTGGCGCGCGCCGGGCATGCCGTCGCCTTGTTTGAAAAGAACGATCGCATTGGTGGTCTGCTGCGTTATGGCATTCCCGATTTCAAGATGGAGAAACATCCGATCGATCTGCGTATGGAGCAGATGCGTGCCGAGGGCGTCGAGTTCAGGACCAACAAGCATGTCGGACACAACGTCCGCGCGACGGACATCTTGGCCGAGTTCGACGCCGTGGCGCTGACCGGCGGCGCCGAGCAGCCGCGCGATCTCCCGGTGCCGGGCCGCGATCTCGACGGCGTTTACTTCGCCATGGAATTCCTGCCGCAGCAAAACAAGATTGTGGCCGGCGACAAAGTGCCGGGACAGATACTCGCCACCGGCAAGCATGTAGTCGTCATCGGCGGTGGTGATACGGGTTCCGACTGTGTTGGCACCTCGAACCGGCAGGGTGCCTTATCCGTTACCCAGTTTGAATTGCTGCCGCAGCCCCCGGAAGAAGAAAACAAGCCGCTGGTGTGGCCGTATTGGCCGATCAAGCTGCGAACCTCGTCTTCGCACGAGGAGGGCTGCGAGCGTGACTGGGCGGTGGCCACCAAGGAGTTTACCGGCGAAAACGGCAAGGTAAAGAAGCTAAGAATCGTCAGAGTCGAATGGAAGGACGGCAAGATGATCGAGGTGCCCGGCTCGGCCACCGAGATCAAGGCTGATCTGGTGCTGCTGGCGATGGGGTTTCTGGGGCCGGTTCAAAGTGGCCTGATCGAGCAGTTCGCCGTGGAAAAAGATGCTCGCAGCAACGTCAAAGCTGACACCGAGGGCGCGAAGGCGTATCACACCTCCGTGCCGCGGGTGTTTGCCGCCGGGGACATGCGTCGCGGCCAGTCGCTGGTGGTGTGGGCGATTCGTGAAGGCCGTCAATGCGCACGCGCTGTCGATGAATTTCTCATGGGCCGTTCCGATTTGCCGCGCTGATACCCGGTGTCGATAGACCGCGCAGCCTGGATGGGGCCTATGGTGCCGCCGGACATGACACGCCGATCAAGCTGACTTTTCAGTGCCCCCCATGTCCAAACCCAAGAACGATGTTTTTCTGCGCGCGCTGCTGCGCGAGCCGGTTCCGTATACGCCGGTCTGGATCATGCGCCAGGCTGGCCGCTATCTTCCGGAATACAACCAGACACGCGCCCGCGCCGGCAGCTTCCTGGATTTGTGCAAGAACCCGGACTTTGCCACCGAAGTGACACTGCAACCGCTTGCGCGCTTCCCGCTTGATGCTGCGATTTTGTTTTCCGACATTCTCACCATTCCTGATGCCATGGGATTGGGCCTGTATTTCGCCGAAGGCGAAGGCCCGCGTTTCGAGCGCGTGGTGCGTGACGAGAACGCCATTCGAAAATTGATCGCGCCTGATCCAGCGATACAGTTACGCTATGTGCTGGATGCGGTTTCGCAGATCAGAAAAGCCCTTGCCGGTTCGGTACCTTTGATCGGTTTTTCCGGCAGCCCGTTCACGCTTGCCTGCTACATGATTGAAGGCCGCGGTGGCAGCGATTTTCACGAAACGCGCAAGTTGCTCTACCAGCGCCCCGATCTTATGCATCATCTTCTGCAGGTCAATGCGCGCGCGGTGACGGATTATCTCAATGCGCAAATCGATGCCGGGGTTCAGGCGGTGATGATTTTCGATACCTGGGGCGGCATGCTCTCGGGCGAAGCATTCCACGAGTTTTCCCTGCGCTACATGCAGAGCGTCTGCGCCCAGTTAAGGCGTGAACGCGACGGGCAAAAAATCCCGCGCATCGTATTCACCAAAGGCGGCGGTTTGTGGCTGGATAGCCTCGCGCAATGCGGCGCCGATGCGCTCGGTCTCGACTGGACCATGGACATTGGGCAGGCACGCGCCCGTGTCGGAGATCGCGTGGCCCTGCAGGGCAATCTCGATCCGGCGGTGCTGTTGACTTCACCCGAAGTCGTACGTCGCGAGGTCGGCAAGGTATTAGCCGGTTACGGTCATGGCAGCGGCCATGTTTTCAATCTTGGCCATGGTATTTCCCAGTTCACGCCACCTGAAAACCTGGCCGCTTTGGTTGACGCAGTGCAGTCGCAAAGCCGGCAATTTCACTGAGGATGGATACAGGGTCCAGTACGCAAGACCCTAATGTTTATGCACAATTTGGGGTGCAGAGGCGAAAAGAATGAAGGCGCAAACCTCATTTCGCGCGCAGCAACGTAACCTATTGACAATATTGATTTAATTGTTGTTGACATGCGCAATCCCGCATCCCTTCTGGGTTCCAGCCCGATTACCTAGGGCAGATCGGGAACGTTTCATCAACAGAATTATCCACAGCGATTTTTCGTTCGGGAAAAGCCCTTTTCCGAAAGTCAGTTAGAGCAGAATCCTTAGACTTACATCAGCACCCAGGGTCAACGGCCAAGGCATCATGGCATCGTTATGGCTATAGCAAAAGTCGCTCTCGACTGCCCGGTCAACTCGTTGTTTGACTATCGCGCCGGCGAGCTGATTGCGGCGGAAGGTCAACTTGTGGTGGTTCCTTTCGGCAGGCGGCGCCAAGTCGGACTGGTGATGGAAATTGTGGAAAGTTCCGTCGTCCCAGCCGCTCGGTTGCGTAACATTGAGAAGATCCTTCCGCTAGCGCCTCTGCCGGACGATTCGCTGGCCCTGATCCGTTTTGCCAGTGAGTACTACCAATGCCCGATTGGACAAACCGCCTTCGTCGGTCTACCCGCAGTATTGCGCCGCGTACGCTACGTCCTACCTGAGCCGCAATATGAGTATGCGCTTACAGTCGCCGGCAGGAAACTGACCCCGGATCAATTTCCGGCTCGGGCTCTGATCATGCGCCGTCTGCTCGACGCGCTGTGCTCGGGAAAAGTGCTCGGGCACGTACAACTGCGCGCCCTGTCCGCGCGTGCGCCAGAAATGGTGAAGGCATGGGTTCAGGCCGGATGGGTGGAAAAGAGGGTCGAAATCACCACCCCTGTTCCGGCGGGTGAGGGGAACCTTGCCCAGCCTGAACTGACCGGCGAACAGCGCGCCACAGTCGATGCCATTGCCGCAACATGGGGAACTTATTCGCCGTGGCTGCTGGAAGGCATCACCGGCAGCGGAAAAACCGAAATTTACTTTCGCCTGATCCAGCAAGTTGCCGCGCGCGGCCTGCAGACGTTGCTGATGGTGCCGGAAATCAATCTGACGCCGCAACTTGAACAGCGCTTTCGCGGCCGTTTTCCCGGCTTGCGTCTGGTCGGTCTGCACAGTCATCTGGCCGAAGGGGAGCGTTGTACGAATTGGCTCGCCGCGCATGCCGGTCATGCCCAAGTCGTAATTGGCACGCGCGTATCGATTTTTACCCCGTTGCCGCGACTCGGGCTGATCATCGTGGACGAAGAGCAGGACGGGTCATTCAAGCAACAGGACGGACTGCGCTATTCGGCGCGGGACTTGGCTATTTTTCTCGCGCGCCAACGCAAAGTGCCCGTGCTGCTCGGCTCGGCCACCCCTTCACTCGAAACTTACCTCAACGCGCGCAACCGGCGCTTTGGCCATTTGCACCTGAGCCAGCGGCCGGCTGCGACTCGCGCCACGATCAAACTGATTGATATCGCCAGCTTGACCAGAGGCCAGAGCCTCGCCGATCCGGTGCTGCGCGCGATTGATGCGCGCCACCGCGCCGGCGAGCAGAGTCTGGTATTCCTGAACCGGCGCGGCTTCGCACCGGCCTTGGTATGCAACGCCTGCGGCTGGAACGCCGGCTGCACTCGATGCAGTGCACGGCTGGTCTGGCATCTGCACGAGGCCTTGTTACGTTGCCACTATTGCGGCCATGAAGAGCGCTTGCCGCGTGCCTGTCCCTCTTGCGGGGATCAGGACCTGAAAGGCCTGGGTCAGGGCACGCAACGCCTGGAACAATTGCTGGCAGAGCATTACCCGGCCGCGCGCGTGCTGCGCATCGACCGCGACAGCACGCGGCGCAAGCACGCCTGGCAGGCCATGCAGGAGGACATTCGCGCCGAGCGCGTGGACATTCTGGTCGGTACCCAGATGCTGGCCAAGGGCCATGACTTTCCGAATCTGACGTTGGTTGTCGTAGTCAATCCGGACGGAGCCTTGTTCTCGGCAGATTTTCGTGCCGCCGAGAAATTGTTCCAGCAACTCATGCAAGTCGCGGGACGTGCCGGGCGCGCCAAGTTGCCGGGTGAGGTGCTGATCCAGACACGGTTTCCCGAGCATCCGCTGTACCAGGCATTGGTGCGTCAAGACTATCGCAGCTTCGCTGACGAGCTGCTCGACGAGAGGCGCCGCGCGGCATTTCCGCCATTCGTGTCTCAGGCGTTGTTGCGTGCCGAATCTCAGAGCGAATCAAAGCTGATGGATTTCCTGCACTACGCGGCGGCTCAGGCTGACCTCGGTAACGCCGCCATCACGGTCTACGATCCTGTGCCGGCCACCGTCTCGAAAGTGGCCGGACATTTCCGCGGACACCTGCTGGTTCAATCCGGTTCGCGCCGGCAGTTGCAAGGTTTTCTGTCGCAATGGCACCCGCTGCTCTCGCAAAAAAAGGCGGCGCGCGTTCGCTGGTCAATTGATGTCGATCCTCTGGAACTGTGACGGAACGCTAGTAGCGTGCCGGTATAATCGCCGCTTTCTTCTAAGCCACGCGCGCGAATGAGCAACATCCCGGCCGACCTGCGTTCCCATCTGTGTGATTTACTGCTCGCGGCCCTTCAGATTGTCGCTCCCGGAGTCGGAGTCATGTCCGTGGTTCTCGACCGCCCAAAATCCACGCAGCACGGAGATTATGCTTCCAACCTGGCGATGCAACTTGCCCGATCGATGAAGCGCAATCCGCGCGAATTGGCGCTGGCTCTGGTGGCGGCATTGCCCAAATCGCCGGCATTGGACAAAGCCGAGGTTGCGGGCGCCGGATTCGTCAATTTGTATTTGAAACCCGCGGCCAGACAACAGGTCATCCGCGACGTGCTCGAACGCGACAGGAATTTTGGACGCACAAATCTGGGCCAAGGTCGCAAGGTGCAGGTGGAGTTCGTTTCCGCCAATCCGACCGGGCCGCTGCACGTAGGGCACGGTCGCGGTGCCGCCTACGGCGCGTGTCTTTCCAACGTGCTGGAGGCCACGGGTCACGAGGTGACCCGCGAGTTTTACATCAACGACGCAGGCCGGCAGATGGATATCCTCGCGGTATCGGTATGGTTGCGCTACCTCGAAACGCGCGGCATGTCCGTCGCGTTTCCGGCCGACGGCTATCGCGGCGAGTATGTGCGCGATATCGCTGCCGGGCTTGATGCGACTCACGGCGCAAAGCTACAGCGCGAGTTGGCCACCACGGTACCCGCGCAGGGCGATGATGCCGACGCGGCGCTCGACGCACTGATGGTCTGCGCCAAGACCGCGCTGGGCGAGGACTGGTGGCTGTTGCACAAGTTTGCCCTGGAGGTGATGCTGGCCGATCAACGCGACGATCTCGCGCAGTTTGGCGTGCGCTACGACCGCTGGTTTTCGGAAGCCTCGCTTTACGACAGCGGTGAAGTGGTGCGCGCCGTTGAGAATCTGCGGGACAACGGACATCTGTACGAAAAGGACGGTGCGTTGTGGTTTCGCTCCACCACCTTCGGTGATGAAAAAGACCGCGTGGTGTGCCGCGAGAATGGGCAATATACTTACTTCGCCTCGGACATTGCCTATCACCTGAACAAACTTGAGCGCGGCTACGATCAGATCATCGACGTGTGGGGCGCCGATCATCACGGCTACATCGCGCGCGTCAAGGGCGCATTGCAGGCACTGGGCGCCGACCCGGAAAAACTCACGGTGCCCCTGGTGCAATTTGCTGTGCTGTATCGCGGCGGCGAGAAGGTCGCGATGGGAAAACGCGCCGGCGATTTTGTCACCCTGCGCGAGTTGCGCGAGGAAGTGGGAGAGGATGCCACCCGGTTCTTTTACGTATTGCGCAAGAGCGACCAGCATCTGGACTTCGATCTCGACTTGGCGAAATCACAAAGCAACGACAACCCGGTCTACTACATCCAGTACGCACATGCGCGTGTGTGTTCAGTGATGGAACAATGGGGCGGAAATCAGGCAGAGCTGGTCAACGCGGACCTGAGCCCGCTCGTTGAACAACTCGAACCGCAGCTTCTGCAACGGCTGATGGACTACCCGGATCAAATCGAAGGCGCGGCGCGCGAACTGGCGCCGCATTTGCTGGCGTTTTATCTCAAGGATCTGGCGGGCGAGTTTCACAGTTACTACAACTCGACGCGCTTTCTGGTCGAAGATGAACGCGTCAAGCTGGCTAGGCTGGCCCTGGCCGCGGCGGTGCGGCAGGTGCTGCGCAACGGTCTGGAGATTCTGGGCGTGAGCGCGCCAGAAAGGATGTAAGGTAGACTTAAAACATGACCCGAGACTACAAGGGCGACTACAGAAGCAAGGCGACAGCGGCGGGCGGGGGCGGCGGCTCGATGTGGATCGGCATGCTGATAGGTTTGCTGGCTGGATTGTGCATCGCGCTTGGCGTTGCCCTGTATATCAACAAGGGAGCCAATCCGTTTTTTCAGAAGCAGAAGTCCGAGGATGTGTCCGCGGATTCGCGTGGCAAGTCCCCCGCGGCGGAACCTTCGCTACCAGGTGCCGCCGCCAGCGGAAAGCCCGCGAAGACTGGCGAGGGTAAACCGCGCTTCGATTTCTACAAGATTCTGCCAGGTACCGAAGAAGCGGTAACGGATAAGGAATTTAAGCGCGCCACGCCGGCCGCAGGCAAGGAAGTCTACTTTCTTCAGGTGGCAGCCTTTCAGAGCCCATCCGATGCGGACAACCTCAAAGCGCGACTGGCTCTGGCCGGCATCGAGACTCAAATCCAGACCGCTACGCTGCCGGACGGTCAGGTATGGCACCGGGTCAGAGTCGGGCCTTTTTCGAGCAAGGATGAACTTGGCCGGTCACGGGCAGCTCTCAAGGAAAACAATCTGGAAGCGAACCTGATCAAGGTCCGCGAATAGACCGAACGACTTACTGTCAACACTACGGGAACGACCATGAAACAACTACGCCATCTGCTGATAGCCATTGTGACGATTTTGGGAGTCGCCATCGTGCCGGCGGTTGCCGCCAAGCCGGTGCTCGACCAGGAATACAAGCTCGTCGATCCGCCGCAACCGCAGCCGGCCACAGTCGCCGGCGTTGAAGTGCTGGAATTTTTCAACTATGCCTGCTCGCACTGCTATGAATTCGAGCCAAACCTGAAAACGTGGCTGAAGAATAAACCGAAGAATGCGGCATTTCGTTATGTACCCGCCGTTTTCAATGAGCGCATGATCCCGCTGGCCAAGATCTACTACGCGCTAGAAGAAATGGATTTAATCGCGGAAATGCATGACAAAGTGTACGTCGCGATTCATCAGAAACAGTTGAATCTGGCGGAGCGGACGACTCTGCTGAAGTGGGTTGCGGAACAGGCTATCGATACCAAGAAATTCGAGGCCACCTACGACTCATTCAGCGTCAACAACAAGGCATCGCGCGCCATGCAGATGACGCGCAATTATCGTATTCCCGGTACACCTTATCTGGTCATCGGTGGACGTTACCTGACCGGCCCTTCGATGATTGTTGGTGCCAGTGGCGGTGTCGATCACAATCGGCTGATGCAGGTCTTGAACGAACTGATCGAAATGCGCTAGCGCGGTACGCGTCATGCGCGATGGCGGCGTGATGGTGAATCAGTTCTGTTCCGCCTTTAGCCGGTTTCTCCTCGTGATCGCAGCGTTGGCACTCGCATTGCCGTCCGCCGCCGCGTCTTTTGATCTCATGGAAGGCGTGGATTACACTGAGATCACGCCCCAGCCAGTAGCCGATCCAGTCCGGATCGAGGTTATCGAATTCTTCCACTACGGCTGCGAATCCTGCAATCGCCTGGAACCGCATCTGCAGGCGTGGCAAAAAGCGCTTCCGGCGGACATCTTGTTCCGGCGCGTGCCTGCGCTGAGGCGCGTGGCCTGGGCTCCACTGACCAAGATCTATTTTGCGCTCGAGCAACTGGGTGAACTGGAAAGATTGCACGCGCAAGTGTATCAGGCGGTGAATGACGGCCGACTCAATCCGGACCACTCGGCCGGACTGCGCGTCTGGGCGCGCGCGCGTGGGCTCGATAGTGCGCAATTCGAACGTCTGCTAAATTCAGATCAAGTCAGCGCGCAGGTACAAAGCGCACGCGATGCGACCGTGGCTTACGGCATTCGCGCCACACCATCCTTCGTCGTGGACGGACGATTCATGACCAGCGGTGGCATGGCCGGCAGCCTGGATGCATTGCTGCCCACGGTGGATGCCTTGATCGACAAGGTGCGCGCGCAACGCATGCTGAAATGAAGGTGGCGGCGCGCACGGTTTTCATCACCGGAGCCTCCAGCGGCATAGGCAAGTCACTGGCGCAGGAATATGCCGCACGCGGAGCCCACTTGGGACTGGTCGCGCGTCGAGCGGACTTGCTGGCGCAGCTTACAAGGGCATTGCCCGCCGGTTCTCATTCCTATGGCTTGGACGTGACAGATGCGTGCGCGCTGGCATCCGCGGCGCGGGATTTTGTTGTTCGCACCGGACTTCCCGATGTCGTCATCGCCAATGCCGGAGTGAGTGCCGGCACTCTCACCGGCCACAGCGAGGACAACGCTGCTTTCGAGGAAATCATGGCGATCAACGTCACGGGCATGATGCTGACGTTTCAGCCGTTTGTCGAAGCCATGAAGCAGCGTGGCAACGGTGTGCTGGTTGGAATTGCCAGCGTGGCCGGAATTCGCGGGTTGCCGGGCGCGGCCGCATATTCCGCTTCCAAGGCCGCCGCCATCTCGTATCTCGAAAGTCTGCGTGTCGAATTGCATGGCACCGGCGTATCGGTGGTGACCATTTGTCCGGGCTATATTTCGACGGCGATGACTTCGCACAATCCGTATCGCATGCCGTTTCTGATGGATGCAAACCTCGCAGCGGCGAAAATTGCCAACGCGATCGCGGCACGCAAGAGATTTTATGTACTGCCCTGGCAGATGGCGCTAGTGGCTTCGGTGTTGCGCCGCCTGCCGCGGCCCCTGTATGACCGGCTATTCGTGCGCGCTCCGCACAAGCCGCGCCGGGCGCGCCCTTGAGACGTGTGCGTTGTCAGTGCAAGTTCACACCCAGCACTGCTTCGAGCTCGGATAATGCAATGGCCGGATCGTCCACTTTAATGGTGTGCATGCCCAGGGCGCGGGCCGGTTTCAGATTGGTTCCCAGATCGTCGAGATAGACGGCGTGCATGGCTTCGATGCCGAGTTGCGCGCAGGCGCGTTCGAAGAACAGGGTTTCGGGTTTGCGCACGCCGATTTTAGAGGATTCGATTACGCTGTCGAACAAACCGAGAACGCGCCGCCATTCCAGGGCGCGTGCGGCGTCGCGCTCAAATCCGCGTCCCGGTGCGGCCTTTACGTTATTGGTGAGGCAGGCATTGATAAAGTGACCCTTGCAAATTGTGAGCGCGGCGACCATGGCCGGGCGGATATCGCCGTAGAGCAGATCAATCACATCGAGGCCGCGCACTTCGTGACCGGCAGATCGGGTCTCCGCGGCGAAGGCATCATCGAACTGCTGAGGGGATAATTCCGAACGCTCAAACCGTGCCCAGGCATTGTGGTTGTGATTGCGCGCATTGATGCCACGCAGAAAATCATCGGGCAGCCCGCGCTTTTGTTCAAAGCGGCGAAACGCGGGAAAAGGACTTTCCGTCATCACGCCGCCGAAATCCCACAGCACGGCGCGGATCGCCGGATTGGGCATCGCTACTTCTTGGCTTTCCTGTAGGCGTCCACGGCGCGCTTGAGTTGCCTGTACTCCTCGCAGGGGATCGGCGAACAGATTTTCGCAAGCGTGGCCAGGTGTTGTTCGGCCTTGGGCAGGTTGTCGGTGAGCAGATAGGCTTCACCGATGTATTCGTGCGCGTTCTTGTGTCCGGGATTGAGTTTCAGCGCTTCCTCGTAGTGGGCGAACGACGTGTCGAAATTGCCTTTCTTCCGATGCGCGAATCCGAGCAAATTGTGTGCATCGGAATTAGTCGGTTCGGCCTGTACGGCCTTGGTCAGCAGCTCAATGGCCTTGTTCCAGTCCTGCGCGCTGACGGCTTTGGCGCCTTCCTGGTAGCTGGCATCCGTGCTGGCGGACACCGGGTCTTCGCCCAGATTGGCGCGGCCGACTGTCGCTCCAACGGCCAGCACCAGGGACAAACCAGCAATGCATAGATTGCGCATGAGTACGCCTCCTCAAAAGTTTTCGGTCTACTCGACGGTTACAGATTTCGCCAGATTTCTGGGCTTGTCCACATCGGTTCCCTTATTCAGCGCAGCATGATACGCCAGCAATTGAAGGGGTATGGTGTGCAGAATCGGACTCAGATAACCGGCGTGCTCGGTCATGCGGATTACATGCAGTCCTTCGCCGGCCTGAATCTGCGTGTCGGCGTCGGCGAACACATAGAGCTCGCCGCCGCGGGCGCGCACTTCCTGAAGGTTTGATTTCAGCTTTTCCAGCAAGGCATCGTTTGGCGCAATCGCGATGACCGGCATGTCCTTGTCCACCAGGGCGAGGGGCCCGTGCTTGAGCTCGCCGGCCGGATAGGCTTCCGCGTGGATGTAGGAAATCTCCTTGAGCTTGAGCGCACCTTCCATCGCAATCGGGTAATGCATGCCCCGACCAAGGAATAAGGCATGTTGTTTCCCGGAAAAACGCGTTGCCCATTTCGCAACCTCGGTTTCGAGTGTGAGCACCTCCCGGAGTGCTGACGGAAGGTGCCGCAGGGCCTGCAGGTGTTGTTGTTCCTGCACCGGGGAAAGCCGTCCGCGTGTTTTGGCGAGCACCAGGGTAAGCAGGAACAGTGCCGCGAGCTGGGTGGTAAATGCCTTGGTCGAAGCTACGCCGATTTCCGGCCCGGCGCGCGTGAGAAATTTCAGGCGGGCATGCCGGATCAACGAGCTTTCCGCCACATTGCATATGGCCAGTGTGAGCTCCTGTCCGAGCGATTTGGCGAACTGCAGCGCCGCGATGGTGTCGGCTGTTTCCCCGGACTGGGAAATGGCGATGACCAGCGCATCGGGATTCGGTACGCTTTCCCGGTAGCGGAACTCGCTGGCGATCTCAACCGAGCAGCGAATGCCGGCGATCGCCTCAATCCAGTAACGCGCAACCAGTCCGGCGTGATAGCTGGTACCGCAGGCGAGAATGGTGATTGCGTTGATCCGTTTCATCGTGCTTTCGGCTTCGACGCCAAACAATTGCGGCACAATCGACTGAGCGCCGGTGACCATTTCCAGGGTGTTGGCGACCGCGCCCGGCTGCTCGAAAATTTCCTTTTGCATGTAGTGCCGGTAAGGCCCGAGTTCCACCGCATCGGCGGATAACGTGCTTTCATGCACCGGCCGGCTCACCTCGTTGCCGGCCGCGTCGCAGATGCGCACGCCGACCAGTCCGATCTCTGCCACGTCGCCCTCTTCCAGGTAGACAATTCTCTTCGTAACCTGCAGAAGCGCGGAGGTGTCGGAAGCGGCGAAATTCTCATTCTTTCCCAGCCCCAGCAGTAGCGGCGCGCCTTTGCGCGCAACCACCAGTTTTTCCGGATTTCTCTCGGACAATACGGCAATCGCATAGGCACCGTGCAACTCCTCGATGGCTTTGCGCACGGCAGCCAGCAAGCTTCCTTCGTGCTTCCAGCAGTGGTGAATCAGATGTGCGACGACTTCGGTATCGGTGTCGGAAGTAAAGCGATAACCGGCAGCGGAAAGCCGTGCCCGTATTACTTCGTGGTTTTCAATGATGCCGTTGTGTACAACGGCCAGGCCGTCTTCGCTGATATGGGGATGGGCATTGCGCTCGGATGGCGCGCCGTGTGTGGCCCAGCGAGTATGCGCAATACCAAGATTGCCGTGGGTCTTTGCCTGATCCGCCATCTCGGCAAGCGATGACACGCGACCGACGCTGCGCAGGCGTTTCAGGCCGCCGTTGAGTACTGCAAGCCCGGCGGAATCGTAGCCACGGTACTCGAGCTTGCGCAGGCCCTCGATCAGGACGGGAACGATATTACGCTGCGCGACTGCGGCGACGATTCCACACATGGTTGTTCGATGAGAGGTGAGGGTTGGGGGGGCTGGGCGGATGCGATCACGGCGGGTCTTGATGACTTGCAATTCCGTGCAATATTTCAATGCGCGCGATGGTATCGCCTGCCAGCGTTCAGCTCGTTTTCACCGCGCACCCTTTACTCTTTCTGGCTCTTTCTGACCGGCCGTTTCCAATCGGGAACGGAGATCTGCCTCGCGCGCGACACGGTAAGTTCGCCCGCCGGCGCATCCCGCGTGATCGTGCTGCCCGCGCCGATGGTGGCGCCGCGCCCGATGGTTACCGGAGCGACCAGCTGGGTGTCGGAGCCGATAAAGGCATCGTCCTCTATAACGGTACGGTATTTGTTGGCGCCGTCGTAGTTGCAGGTGATGGTGCCCGCGCCGATGTTGACGCCGCTTCCAATAGTCGTGTCGCCAAGATAGCTCAAGTGGTTGGCTTTTGACTTGCTGGCGATATCTGTAGCCTTGGTTTCGACAAAATTACCGATGTGCACTTCCTCGGCGAGCCGTGTACCAGGACGCAGTCTGGCATACGGACCAATGATGCAACGCTTGCCTATCACTGCGCCGTGGAGGTGTGAATACGGAGCGATCCGGGTACCTTCGCCGATCTCGACGTCCTTCAATACGCACCCGGCCCCGACATTTGTATTGTCGGCCAGGGACACCTTTCCCTCAAAAATGCAGTTCACGTCGATGAAAACATCCTGGCCACAGACCAGTTCGCCACGCAAGTCGAAGCGCCACGGGTCGGCCAGCGTAACGCCCTTGCTCATGAGATTGCGCGCGCATTCAAGCTGAAACACCCGCTCCAAGTAGGCAAGCTGCTCCTTGCTGTTGATGCCGAGGATTTCCCAGGTGTTGGCTGGCTGCACCGTGCTCACTGCGGTCCCGGAGGCAACGGCCAGCGCGACAATATCGGTCAGGTAGTACTCCCTTTGCGCATTGTTGTTGGTGAGCTTGCCCAGCCATTTTTCAAGATTTCCGGTCGGCGTGCACAACATGCCGGTATTGATCTCACGGATCTTTTTTTCTTTTGCGTTGGCGTCTTTTTCCTCGACGATGCGTGCGACCGTGTGGTCCGGATTACGCACGATGCGCCCGTAGCCGGTGGCGTCATTGAGGATCGCAGTCAGGAGCATCAGTCCGGCGGGCTTCGATACCAGTTGCGACAGGGTTTCATCTCGCGTGAGAGGAACGTCACCGTAGACGATGAGCGTTGTGCCGCCGGGCAGCAAGTGCGGTGCGGCCTGCTGAACCGCATGACCTGTTCCGAGTTGTGGCTCCTGCAAGACGAACTTGATTGCGGGATCAGCGAAAGCGGCCGGTACGGCGTCGCCACCATGACCGTAAACGACGATGATCCGGCCAGCGTGCAAGGCCCGCGCGCGATCCAGCACGTGGGCGAGCATTGGCTTGCCGCCAAGCGCGTGCAGCACTTTTGGCAGACGCGACATCATGCGTGTGCCCTTGCCGGCGGCGAGAACCACGACGTTCAGGGGAGCGTTTTTCACAATGGACGGTACTGGGGAACGCGTCCGATTATCGCACATCGTCCCGCAATGACGATGGCAAGGCTAGTTCGGAATCACACCCTGTTCGATAAGCAGTGTCTTGATGTCGTTTAGCAGGACTTTTGGTACTAAAAAGGAGGTGGAGTAGATCTCCCGCACCGAGGCATTCCGGTCGATCAGAAAAACCTTGAGTACGTGCGACAGCGACCCGGTCGATTTGCCGTCTTCGTCGACTACGATGGACAGATCCTGACCGAATCCATTGAGCAAGGGTCGCAAGGCCATCGGCGACGGCGTGGTTAGAAAGTACCAGGGCAGTCCGTCTTTGTCCGCCCGATGACTGCCGCCGTACAGTCGCATGGTCTCCGGCGTGTCATGTTCCGGATCGAATGACAGACTGACGAATCGTAAGTGAGGCAGCAGCGCGGCCTCTCGATCAAGGGATTTCTTCAACCCTTCCATCACTTCGTAGGCGAGCGGACAACCCCACGCATCGCTGCAACTCGTGTACATGAACGACAGCACGGTGACCTTGCCGGTGGTGAACTGCGCAAGCGGTTTGGGCTCATCGTCCGTGTCGAGCACGATACCGTCCGGCGCCGGCATAATGTGCTCGAGCGGATAAGTCCCCGCCGGCGGAAGTTCAAAACCCGGGCTTTTGCCGGGCTCCCCGGCGGCATGGCTGGCGGCGGCCAGATACAGGCCGCTGCACAACAGCAGAAGACGCAGCATCAACGCGCCGCGGCAATCTCGGCTGGCGAGTCCGAATCGTCAAAGGCGGATTTCAACGATTTGGTGCCGAACTTCATGTGATGGGCGCGGCCAAGCTTTTCCTTGGTGAAGTCCACTTCGAATGTGGCGGTCAGTTCCTTGCCGTCCCAGTTAAAAGCGCGCAGGAATTGCTCGTTGTCATCACCTTTCTTGTCCCATTTTTCCAGCAGTGAGGAAGTCACGTAGACGCGTTTGCCGTCCCAACTCTGGGACACCATATTGACCTGCTTGCCGGTAACTTTCTCGTAGGTCTGTTTTGGCGCTTCCGGATTCGAGAGGTCGAAGTAGCGCGTCCTGCCGTCCATGAAGGTGTTGATCCACAGACCCTTGCCGTCGCGCGTGATGCTGATGTCCACCGGCAGCGGAATCTTTGACGGGTCGCCGATGGTGGCGACGTCCTTGGCCACCCATTGGCCACTGGCGTCTTCCTTGATGAGCCAGATTTTCGAGGTCAGCGCGGTGGCGGTCACAGCCCAGTTCTCGCCGTCTTTGAGAGACCAGCGAATTTCCAGCGGCGCGCCCGGCACACTGAGCACTTTCTTCGGCTTCATCGCCTTCAGGTCCCAGAGCACCATGGTGTTGCCGAATTGCTTCATCGCTTCGGGGTCGCCGACGACTTCACCGAGATCGCGCATGTAATTGTTGTAACCGGTGAAGCTCGACGTGAGCAGCAGATTCTTGCGCGGATTGATGCCGATATCGTAGCCGTAGCCGTCACCGCCCATGTCGGTTGGCATGTCGTACTTGTTGATGAATTCGCCCTTGTTGTTGAACAAGGCCATGCCGGTGACTCCGCCCTTGTCCTTGGGGTTGGACAGAGCGCCAACCAGCATGCGTCCGGGCATGGCGTAAAAAGTATGCGGGCCGGCATAACCGGTCTTGTCCGAGAGGTTGCTGATGATCTTGGTGAGCTTCGGCTTGGCCGGATTGGAGCCCACGTCGAACACGTAGATCTTGCTGTCGGACAATCCGCCCGCCCACAGGTGACGGCGATCATCGGTAAAGCCCATGTGATGCGCTTCGCCGCGCCCACCAACGGATATGCTGTTGATGACTTTCCCGTATTTCTTCGAAGACGGATTGACATCAATCGTGACCATTTTGTCGAAACCGTCACCCAGACCCGGCACGCCCAGGGTCCAGACATAGACGTAATCTTCCTGTCCCTTGATCAGGTTGCCCATGTAAGGGGAGTTGCAGGTTTCGTCGGCCCGGACTTGGACGCTTGCGCAAAGGAAGGTGGTTGCGAACAAGGTTGCGGCCAAGGCTCTCGGCACGTGGGAGAGTGTGAACATCGTAACCTCCATTAGCAAAAACACATATTGGGAAGGGCCGCTTACTGGCCAATGTGGAGACGATCGAGTACCGCGATGGTCCCTTCGACCAGGAAATCCATGTTTTCCTCGTCAATCACATATGGTGGCATGAAGTACACGGTAGTGCCAATCGGCCGCAATAACAGACCTTGCTCCAGCGCACATTGATGAAAGATGCGCGCGAATCCGGGGTCCTCGCTGGTCGCCTCGAATGCCCAGATCATTCCGGTGTTGCGAAACTGCCTGACACCCGGATGCCCTGCAAGCCTGCTGCAACGGAGCGAAAGTTGCTCAGCCTTCTCGCGGTTGGCCGCGAGCACCTGGTCGCTCTCGAAAATATCCAGTACCGCCAGTGCCGCGCGGCAGGCCAGCGCGTTGCCCGTGTAGGAATGGGAGTGCAGGAAGCCGCGTGCCATTTTATCGTCGTAGAACGCCTGGTAAATGTCGTGGCTCGTCAGGGTTACGGACAAGGGCAGGTAACCTCCGGTTATGCCCTTGGACAAACACAGGATGTCCGGGCGAACATCGGCTTGTTCGCATGCGAGAAAACTCCCGGTGCGGCCGAATCCGACCGCTATTTCGTCGGCGATCAGATGCACATCGTAGCGATCGCACAGCCTTCGGGCCTCGCTGAGAAAACACGGGTGGTGCATGGCCATGCCGCCGGCGGCCTGAACCAGGGGTTCGACTACAAGGGCTGCTGTGTGTGCGTGTTCTGCGGCCAGATAGGTCTCAAGCGCACCTGCGGCCCGACGGGCAACGTCTTCGGCGTTCTCGCCGGGGCGGGCATCGCGCCAATCCGGCGACGCAGTTTGAGCGTTACGTCTCAATAGCGCCGCATAGGTATCGCGAAACAGGGAAACATCGGTGACTGAGAGCGCACCCAGCGTTTCTCCGTGGTAAGCATTTTTCAGGCTGACAAATCCTTGTTTCTCCGGTCGCCCGCTGTTTTTCCAGTAGTGAAAACTCATCTTGAGCGCGATCTCAACCGCGGACGCACCATCGCTGCCATAGAAACAGTGCGACAGGCCAGTCAGGGCAGACAAGCGCTCCGAAAGCTCCACCACCGGCGCATGAGTGAAACCGGCAAGCATGGCGTGCTCGAGTTGGCCCAGTTGGTCAATAAGCGCGGCGTTGATGCGGGGGTTGGCATGTCCAAAGAGATTGACCCACCACGAACTGATCGCATCAAGGTAGCGCCTGCCTTCAAAATCGTACAACCATATGCCTTCGCCACGCGCGATCGGCATCAGCGGCATTTGTTCGTGATGCTTCATCTGCGTGCAGGGGTGCCACACCGTGGCCATGCTGCGCTTGATCAGATCCTGGTTGCGGGAAATGTCGGAATTCATTTCAATGGGCAGGGCAGAAAGTGGTGCGATTCGTCATCGCGCGAAGTAGGACAGTTTTTCGTCAGTGAATCAAGCGCCAAACGGAACGGTTGGCAGTGCCGGTTAGGCAGCAAGTCAGGCACTGTTAATGCTTGATTGCAGTATGAATGTGCCTGATTCACTTATGAGGAGGTGTCGCATGAATTTGCTTGAAGAAATTTCGGAGCATATGTCTGCAAAGCCCCTGCCGCTGGTGGCGATTACCGTTGCGGCGGTGCCGTGTCCCGATACGCCGGTCATCTTGACGCTGCATTGGCATGGCTTCATTGAGGAAAAAATCGCCGAACTCGAAGAAGCCCAGACCGTGGCCTATAGACCGGTTCCGAGCTCCGCGTTTCAGGTCAACCACCGTTGGAGCGATTTGACGGTGCTGGATCGGGCAGCCATGGAGGCGGGATGGGAAATGGGAGCCTGGGATGTGGCCCGTGCAGAACGCGCAGGATGCTCCCGCCTTGGGGCCGATTCCCGTGAAACCTTGGCCTGTTTGCAGGCATTTGGGTCATTTCCTTACGGATTCAATGATTTTCCGGTTGTGGAGGCAGAGGCTCCAGACGCCGGGGAGCTGGTCAGTCTCGCGGCTCGGCGTGGCTATTTAATGTGGATGTTCCGCCCTGTGCACCGAGGAATCTGGGCACCGGTGGCTGACGATTCGACCCTCCGCAACGATGGCACCCGCACCCCGCCGTGCCCGGTAGAGTCTATTCCGGTAACCGGCCAAGGCACTCGAAAAACGGTGTATCGATTTGGCGTTCAGGGATCTTCCGCCGTCTTCCACTAGGATATCTCCGACGCCGAGGACAAGCTAAAGCGGGTTCTGGCACGCCCGTAATGTGAGCACATGCTTACATCAGATTTGGCATGATCCGGACCTCCTGATTAGCCAAAGCCCTTGAATTTCCGTCCCCGCGCCCTTACTATTAGCACTCACAAGCATTGAGTGCCAACGAGAGTTCGCTCTCGTTTTTCCGTTCATAACAAGAGGAGAAGTAGAAATGAAGATCCGTCCTTTGCACGACCGCGTGATTGTCAAGCGCCTGGAAGAGGAGCGTAAGACCGCCTCCGGGATCGTGATTCCCGATACCGCCGCCGAAAAGCCCGATCAGGGTGAAGTGATTGCAGTCGGCAACGGCAAGGTGCTCGAAGACGGCAAAGTCCGTCCGCTGGATGTCAAGAAAGGCGACAAGATTTTGTTCGGCAAGTATTCCGGCCAGACCGTCAAGGTCAAAGGCGAAGAACTGCTCGTGATGCGCGAAGAAGACATCATGGGCGTCGTCGAAGGCGCCTAATCCGAATACCCAATTCCACATCACTTCAGGAGTAAATTCTCATGGCAGCAAAAGACGTCAAATTTCATGACTCCGCCCGTGCGCGTATCGTCGCCGGAGTCAACATTCTCGCCGACGCGGTCAAGGTGACCCTTGGCCCGAAGGGCCGCAATGTGGTGCTGGAGCGCTCCTTTGGCGCCCCCACCATCACCAAGGACGGTGTGTCGGTCGCGAAAGAAATCGAACTCAAGGACCGGTTTGAAAACATGGGCGCGCAGATGGTCAAGGAAGTCGCTTCCAAGACCTCGGACGTCGCTGGTGACGGCACCACCACCGCCACCGTGCTGGCGCAAGCCATCGTGCAGGAAGGCATGAAGTTCGTTGCTGCCGGCATGAACCCGATGGATCTGAAGCGCGGCATCGACAAGGCCGTCATCGCCGTGGTCGAAGAGCTGAAGAAAATCTCCCGGCCCTGCACCACCAGCAAGGAAATCGCCCAGGTTGGCTCGATCTCGGCCAATTCTGACGCTGTGATTGGGCAGAAAATCGCCGAAGCCATGGAAAAAGTCGGCAAAGAAGGCGTGATTACTGTCGAAGACGGCCAGGGCTTGCAGGATGAACTGGAAGTCGTGGAAGGCATGCAGTTCGACCGCGGCTATCTGTCGCCTTACTTCATCAACAATCCGGATCGCCAGATGGCCATTCTGGACAATCCTTACGTGCTCCTGCACGACAAGAAGATCTCCAACATCCGCGAACTGTTGCCGGTTCTGGAGCAAGTCGCCAAGGCTGGACGTCCGCTGCTGATCATCGCCGAGGATGTGGACGGCGAAGCGCTGGCCACCCTGGTGGTCAACAACATCCGTGGCATTCTGAAGACTTGCGCCGTCAAGGCGCCGGGCTTTGGTGATCGCCGCAAAGCCATGCTGGAAGACATCGCCATCCTGACCGGTGGTACCGTCATTGCCGAAGAAGTGGGTTTGTCGCTGGAGAAGGCGACCCTGAAAGAACTTGGTCAGGGCAAGCGCATTGAAATCGGCAAGGAAGAAACCACCATCATCGACGGCGCCGGTGATGGCAAGATCATCGAAGGCCGCGTGAAGTCGATCCGCAAGCAGATTGACGAAGCCACCAGCGATTACGACAAGGAAAAGCTCCAGGAGCGCGTGGCGAAATTGGCCGGCGGTGTGGCGCTGATCAAGGTTGGTGCTGCTACCGAAGTCGAAATGAAGGAAAAGAAGGCGCGCGTGGAAGATGCGCTGCACGCAACCCGTGCCGCAGTCGAAGAAGGCATCGTGGCCGGTGGCGGCGTGGCGCTGATCCGTGCCCGTTCCGCGATCACCAAACTTAAGGGTGACAACCTCGACCAGGATGCCGGTATCAAGATCGTCATCCGCGCGCTGGAAGAGCCACTGCGCTGGATTGTTGCCAACGCCGGTGATGAGCCTTCCGTTGTGCTCAACAAAGTCGCCGAAGGCAAGGGCAATTTCGGTTACAACGCCGCGACCAGCGAGTACGGCGACATGATGGAAATGGGCGTGCTGGACCCGACCAAGGTCACCCGTTATGCACTGCAAAATGCATCATCGGTTGCCGGCCTGATTCTGACCACTGCGGCGATGGTTGCCGAAGCGCCGAAAGATGATCATTCCCACGGCGGCGGTGGCGGTGGCATGGGTGGTATGGGTGGCATGGGCGGTATGGATATGTAACGTCTGTCCGCCAGTCACTCCTGGCGAATATAGTTGCTCCGTAGAAGAAAAGGGCTCCGTTAAAAGCGGAGCCCTTTTGACTTTTGAGCGGGCGGGTAATACTCTCTTGGCGCTCGCACCGCCGCAAGAGGGTTTCGCGGCAGTTGCCCAATTCCTGCCCCGTTCAGGGTCAGGCGCATTGAACAAGCCGTCCGCTTGAGACGGGCCGAAGAACAATAGTCGGAGGAGAACCGCATGGCCAATGCCCCCATGAATTGGGTAGCGATTGATGCAGATCCGCGTTTTCAGAAACTGCATCGCGAGAAGACGCGTTTCCTGTGGACGCTGATGATCATCTCAATCGTTTATTATTTTCTGCTTCCGGTGGGCGCTGCCTATTTCACCGACGTGTTCAAAATCAAAGTCTGGGGGCCGGTCAACGTCGGCATCGTGTTTGCCTTGTCGGAGTTTGTTGTCGCATGGGGCCTTGCCTATCTGTATGCGCGTGTAGCCAGCCGCCGATTCGATCCCATGGCCGCAGACATTCTGAAAAACGCCGGATCCATGCGGGGAGCGAAGAAATGAAGACGGACCTTTTCATGCGCAGTTTGGTTGTTGCGTTCCTGCTTGGTTTTGGTGAAGTTGCGCTGGCGGCAAACGCCGGAGCTGTTCCCGACCGCTTCAAATGGCTGGCTTTCCTGGTGTTCGGCCTCATCATCGGGCTGACCATGTATGTCACCTACCTCGCGGCCAAGCGCGTCAAGACCACACAGCAGTTCTACGCCGCCGGGCGCTCCGTGAGCGGCTTGCAAAACGGCTGGGCCATTGCGGGGGACTATCTGTCGGCGGCATCGTTCCTGGGTATTGCCGGCCTGATCTCGCTCTATGGATACGACGGCTTCATGTATTCGGTCGGCTGGCTGGTCGCCTACATCACGGTGTTGCTGGTGATCGCCGAGCCTTGCCGCAACATCGGCAAGTACACTCTTGGCGACATTCTGGCGTTCCGCAACAATCAAAAGACTGCCAAGACCGTGGCGGCCGTGTCCACTATCACCGTCTCCATTTTTTACCTGACCGCGCAAATGGTTGGTGGCGGCGTGCTGGTGAAAACCCTGATCGGCATCGATTACGAGGTTTCCGTCATCGTCGTCGGTGTCCTCATGCTGGCCTATGTCGTGTTCGGCGGCATGGTCGCCACGACGTGGGTGCAGATCATCAAGGCCGTCCTGCTGGTGGTGGCTTCGATCCTGCTGGTGATGTTCACCTGGGCACCCTACGGGTTCAGCCTGCCGGGCTTCATGGAAGCCGTGGTGGGTGATGCTAAGGTACAGGCGCAGGTCGGGCGCTTGCTGGGTGACGCAGCCTCCAGCATGACTGGCGAAGAACTCGGCCAGCGATTTCTGGAGCCCGGACTGTTTCTGAAAAACCCGATCGATCAGATATCGCTGGGTATGGCACTGGTGCTCGGCACGGCGGGCATGCCGCACATTCTGATGCGCTTCTTTACCGTGCCGAATGCGCAACAGGCCCGCGTATCGGTGATCTGGGCGATGGCCATCATTGGCGGTTTCTACGTGCTCACGCTCATCATCGGCACCGGTGCTGCCATCAATGTGGGCGCGAGCAAGATCGCCTCCATTGATGCGGGCGGCAATATGGCCGGCCCTCTGCTGGCCCAGTATGTCGGCGGCGGTCCGGAGTCAATGCTCGGAAATCTGTTTCTCGCGTTCGTTGCGGCCGTGGCTTTTGCAACTATTGTCGCCGTGGTCGCGGGCCTGGTTCTGGCCTCGGCGTCGGCCATGTCTCACGACCTCTGGGTCGGCGTCATCAAAGGCGAGCACGCCACGCAGGAAGAAGAAGTGCGCGCCGCACGCATCTCGTCGCTGATCGTGGGTGCGGCGGCGATTGCCATAGGCATCCTCGCCAAGGGACAAAACGTCGCACACCTGGTCGCGCTGGCGTTCGAGGTCGCGGCGTCGAGCAATCTGCCCTGTGTGCTGCTCACGCTCTATTGGAAACGCTGCAATACCGGCGGCATCGTGGCCGGCATGGTGGTGGGCGCCGTCTCTGCCATCGGTCTGGTACTGGTGTCCCCGAATATGACCTATCCCGCGCTGGAGCTGGTGAAGGCGCAGAAAGTAATGGACGCGGCGCCGGCACGGATTTCCAAGATTGAAGGCGACCTGGCCGCGGCCACTGAACCGGCAGCGAAGGAGTCGTTGGAACTTGGATTGAAGAAAGCGCGTGCCGATGCTGACAAAGCACAGGCCAATCTGAAAAAATTCGAAGGGCAGACAACCAGCATCGTCGGTCTGGAGAAACCACTCATCGAGCTCAAAAACCCCGGGCTGTACTCCATCCCGCTTGGCTTCCTGTTTGTCATACTTGGCTCGCTGTTCTGGCGCGACAAGAAAGCCGAAGAAATGTGGGAGGAGCTCTATGTCCGGCAAAACACTGGAATCCATGCCGAGCAGGCCGCCGCCCATTAATTGATTCTTTACTGCGCGAAGGCCCTCACGCCAGTTTCGCAGCAGTCAGGGATGTTTCCACGCCCCGTCGCAAAAACGACGGGGCTTTTCATTGATGAGGTCCTTGGGACGACAAAGAGTGCAGATAAATTCCCGTGAGCCTGATTCGGCAGCTTGTTGATTTTCACCCAGAACTGACCCACTTCGGTTAGGGATTTTCATCGAATTTTGACCCACGTGAATCCACTACCCTGCTCAATTTCTGAGCGGGGAGAATTCAGGAGTGATCACAGTGGGAATGTTAGCCAAGATCCG
>JANLTJ010000199.1:0-15647 GCA_031362885.1 Betaproteobacteria bacterium | reverse complement strand
TGCCCTGGCAACGGCGACCATCATGAATGCGCCGGGTGAACGCATTACTCTGGCCAATCAAGTCATCGCGTTCGCCGGGACATTTTCACCCGCGGTCGCAAACGCATGAGCGTCTGGCTGGTACTGCCGATGAAATCCCTGCTGGACGGCAAAAGCCGGCTCGCACCGGCGCTCAACCTTGTCCAGCGCCGGGCACTTCTCGAACGGATGTTTGAACACACGCTTGATCAGGCCACAAGTTTCCCCGGTCTGGAGAAAACCCTGGTGGTCACCGGATGCAATGAAACGCGAGCACGCGCAGCCGCCCTCGGCGCACAGGTTCTGCAGGAAGACGCGGGCGCGGGTTTAAACGGCGGGTTGCGGCAGGCGCAAGTTGCGCTGCGCCAGCGCGGCGCAACGCGCATGCTGGTCGTGCACTGCGATCTGCCACTTCTTGCTGCGACCGATTTGCGAAAACTGGCGCAGGCCGCGGAATTCAACCGTATCGGCATCGCGCCGGATCGAATTCGGCAAGGGACAAACGGCTTGAGTCTGGCAGCTTCGCTTGAGTTCGGATTTTCATTCGGTCCTGGCAGTTTTGCGCTTCATCTCGAAGAAGTGAGGCGACTGGGCTTGCAGCCACAAGTCGTGGAAAGCACCGGCCTCGAATTCGATGTGGATCAGCCGGAACACCTCGCGGATCTGGCGGCCTTGTAGGCCGTTGGCCTTGCGAAAAATCGCCCGTTTTTCGATGGCAACAGGGGCGAACGATCTCGATGAGACTGAAGTTCGTCGCTTGGTTGCGGCAACATTGCATCAAGCGTTGACAAACAATCGGCCCCGCTTCACGCGGGGCCGACTTCGGTTCGGTACATTACTTCATCAACCATTGCCGGAACTACTCCACCGCGGAGCCTGCGGCCGTATTGAATCCCGGCTCCTGGTAGGCATTGAAATGCCCGCCCTTGAAGATCACCAGTTTCTTCGGCTCGCGGGCGCGCTGGTAGGCTTCGATGGCAAGATCGGTTGGTGTCAGACGATCATTCTCGGCGACCACCATCAGCAGCGGCGTGCGCGAAAACGCGTTCCACAGTTGCCTTCGGATTAGAGCTCACACCGCACCAAAGACAAGCTGTCGTTTTACTTCTTCATTAGATGCTGTAGAAACCACTCTAACTGCGGCGCGAAAAATTTCATGTGCTTGGGGCCGTTGTAGGCGTCGAAGTGACGACCGGGGACCACCACGAGTTTTTTCGGCTCACGGGCTCGTTGAAAGGCCTTCTTCTCCAGCTCGGTAGGGGTGACAATGTCATCGCTCGCGATCACCATCAGCAGGGGCGTGGGCGAAATGAGGTGGATGAAAGCAGTCGGATCGTAGTCGATGCCGGTCTCGAGCGACTCGACGCTCACACGGTTCTCCCAGAGCGGGGCGCGCTTGCTCATCTCGGTGAACCACTGGTACGACTCGGGCTGAGGCATCACCGCCGATTGGCCTTCCAGAGTTACCGCCGGGAAATAGGCCACTTCACCCGAAGTCATGCGCTGCGTCCGGGCCTGCGCGTGCCAGGCCGAGATGTTGGCAATCGCCTCGGGCGGCAGAGCCGCGAAGTACGATTCCCACACATTGCTCACCGGCACCTGTGAGACCACCGCCTTCACGCGCTTGTCAAAGGCGGCCAGATGCATCACGTGCCCGCCGCTGTAAGACGTGCCCCAAACGCCGATGCGGCTGGGGTCGACCTCGGGCTGCAATGTTACCCAGGTGATGGCATTGCGGTAGTCCTTGATCTGGTCGTACCAGAAGATCTGTTGCCGCGGCTCGCCCTCGCTGGCCCCGAAGTGCCGGTAGTCGAATACCAACACCACAAAGCCGGCGGCTGCGAATTTGTCCGCGTAGTTGTCCAGATACGACTCCTTCACTCCGGTGAACCCGTGTGCCATAACGATGGCGGGACGCTTCTCGTCGGCCTTTAGGTTCTCCGGCACGTAGTACCAGGCGGCGAGCTTCAAGCCCTGGCTCGTGAAACTCACGTCGCGGCGCTCGAAGGATTGAGCGGACACGGCGAACGAAATGGATAGCAGCAACAGCAGGATTGCCGCGCGGTAACCTTGAACGATCTTCATTTTCTTTACCTCCTCGATAATTGGCCGTGGCGGTCGCCAAGCGAGGCCAATTTAGAATTGCGGAGGTAACTTTTCGCTTACATAAGTGCGCTTTAGCGGCTGGAAAGTTTCCGGAACAACTCCTCGGTAGCCAGCGAGGGTTGAGCGCCGTGCACGCGGGCAAGCAATTCGCGCATGCGGCGATAAGCGTCGAGCGCCTCCGGTGTGCGGCCCACCTGATGGTGGCAGCGCATCAGGCCCTGATGGAAGGTCTCCGCCAGTTCATCGGCCTCGATGCCCCGATGGTACAGATCGAGCGCCTCTTCGTGGCGCCCCTCTTGTTCGAGCTGGCGGGCCGCGGAACTGACCAGACCAAGGTAACGCGCGCGCAGCTTGTCGCGCATCGCGAATGCCCATGGGGCATCGTCATCGTCGGGAAGGAAGGATCCGTGGTAGACGGTGATGGCTCTCATGGCGTGCGCGTGCGTTGACTCCGGCGCGTGCGCGTTTGGCGATTCAAAGGCCAGGACATCTCGACCCATACGCGACTTGGGTCGAGCGAGATGCGGCCTTCGCGCTGTTTGATCAGGTCTTTGTCCCCAAGCAATTTGCGCAACCGGTGCAACGCCGTGGTAAAGGATTGATGCGCTTTATCGCCGTCTTCGTCCGGCCAGAGCGCATCGGCGAGTTTGCGTTCGGCAACATCCCTGCCGCCAAACGATATGATGGCCTTGAGCAACGAGAATAATTTTTTCGGCGTCTTGACGGCAAATTCCAATGGTTTTCCATCACGCTCGACCGAGAACCGTCCAAGACAGCGGATCTTTACCGGCCATGGCCAGTTTTCCAGATGCGGCCCGGGCACCTCAAGTCCGAATTCCCGGATGAACGCCAGTGCTCTTGGCACATGAATACCGCGCTCCAAGGCAGCGGCAGCCAGCGTCGCGGCCCACCCCCGGCACCAGGACAGCATATGTCCGTACTGATCCATGATGTCGCGTTCAAATGCGAATATCCTGTTCAATCGGTCATCGAGCAACGGGAAGTCGCCCTGCCTCAGCGCCATGATTGCCTCGGCTGCATCGGGCCCCCAACGCGACCATTCCATGTTGGCGCGCTCGGACCAGCGGCGATGCTCCGCAATCCAACGGCGGGCGGCCTCGTCATTCCCGCTTTGCACCGTTCCCCAGATCAGACCATTAAGGGAATTGACTATGTGCGGAATCGACCCGGCCTCCAGAAACAACGCATAGGCCTGTGGCCCGTGCCGCAAAGGCAATGAAGGGTCACCTGTGTACACGCCGAACCAGGATTTCATATTCACCAGAGACGCTGCTTCGTAGGGTTGCGAGGCAATCATGATTTCTTCGAAGCGTTCGATACGTCGCCGGCCCGATTCGATGCGCCGCTGGTCCATGTCGAAGAAAAATCCGAGGATGCAGGCGAAGCGCTCAGCGATATGCAGGCCTTCGTCGTGGGCGATGGCGAGGTGGCTCGCCACGGCCTGGTCGCCGAGCGCAACATCGCTGGCACTGCAGGCATACCAATTCAGCACTGCCCAGCCGAAAATCCTGCGGAAGACGGTTACGGCAGGGTCGGCCAGCATCGGCGTCAGCAGTGCGGCAGTGCGCCGGCTGACCTGCAAGTGTCCGGTGAAGCTGCCGTACAGCGTCAGGTAGGTCGCGGCCGTCACACGAAGATTGACGTCCGCAACGGTACGAAGGAGTTCATCGACTCGAACCACGCATTCATCGATTCGCGCGTGGTCGGGTAATCGGTACACCAGCGCGATTAGCATCGCGGACTGCGCGCGCAGCTCGGCATTGGGCTCCATCGCAGGCATCTTCGGACCGAGAATGTTCTCCAGAACCGGAATCCAACGATCCAATGGCGTGAACACCGCGTACTCGAGAAAATAGGCTTCAACCATGCCGGCGGCGGATTGCACCTGGCAGAGCATGTCCTCGTCCTCGACCGCCTGTTTCCAGGCTCGCTCCAGAATAGTTCGGGCGCGCGGCGGATCGACCCCGATCCAGGCCGTGCCCAGCCAATGCAGCAGCCAGCCGTTTTTGGCCACCAAATCTTCCGGCAGTTCAGCGACCCAGTCCACGACCACTCGCCAGCGTCCTTGCGAGATGAGGCGCGTGGCTTCGCGCAGCACCAGCGCCTGCGCCGCGATCCAGTCCTGCGCTTCGACATGCAATGCCATGGCGGCTTCCAGCTCTCCGGCTTGCTCCAGATACTGCGCCGCCAGGCGGGCGATGGCGGTCTGCTGAGCCGGGCTGAGTTCCTCGTGTGCGCGATGTCTGAGGAAAGCGCGGAACAGTGCGTGAAACTGGTAGACCGGTCGCGTGCTGCCGCGCCGGTCGGTAAACAAATGACGGCGATACAATTGTTCGAGCAGCCGCGGCGCCAAGGCACTGCCGGTCAGGGCCTCGGCCATGGACGCGGGAATGCTCGGGAGATAGCTCAATTGCAAGAGCAGGCGGCGGTTTTCGGCGTCGGAACGATCGAACAATTGGCCCGCGAAATAGCCGAATACGTCGCGCAGGGATTCCGGCGCGAACAGGTCCTCGATGCCGGCGCCGCGCCGCAGGCGTTCCGCGAGAAGTATCAGGCCCGCCGCCCAACCGCCGCAGCGCTCATGCAAATCGTCCAGCAGCCGGTCTGTCATTGGCGCATGCGGTTGCGCGATCAGCCGGGTTTCCTCGCGCGTCAGTTTCAGCGGCTCCCAATCGATCAACGTCAATGTCCGGTTCGCGATCAGGAGGGTGAAATCACCGTCGGGTACCACGCGGCTCACGATGACAACTGAACTGCCGGGAGGCGCATTCTCAACCGCGATTCTGACGACATTGTGGAAGACGGCGTCGTTGCCGGATTCCTGGAAATTGTCCAGAACCATAACCGCCGGCGCATCAAATCGACCAAACAGTTCTTGGAAGTATCGCCGCGCAAAGCCCGGCACATCGGCCAGGTGTTCCGGCGTCAGCAGGGGCATCGGGCGCAGCTTTCGTGGACGTCCGGGACGGGCGCGCTCGGCGATCCCGAGATAATAGAAAAAACTGGCAGGGTCGGCGTCTCCGGCGTCGATTTGGTACCAAATGCCGGCTTTGCCCCGGCTTTCCAGCCAGCCTGCAACAAGCGTGGTTTTGCCCGCTCCGGGCGGCGCCGCGATCCACAGTGCCGGCCGCGCACCGGCCTCGTCCAGAAGCGCGAACAGCCTTTCTCTGGGCAACGCGTCATAGAGCCTCGGGCGGCTGAGCTTCGCCAGTTGGTTGGTGTGTGATTCGCCGGCCATCGTCGTGTCCCCCTCTGTCTCACCGACTGCGCGTTCTCGCCCGGCAAGTCGGGCCACGGATGCATTCTAGGAAGCTTCGTCGGGTTCGGCCAGCATGGCGCGACCGAGCCGGTGTGCATTCATAGCTTGCGCGGGATGACTTTTCGCTTACTTTTGGCGCCCGGCGAGCACCGGAATGCATGCGTTCACTGTTTTTCGTTCACCCTTCCTGCCCCGAAGCCTGCCGCCTCGAAGCCTGCTGTCGCGAACGCTGTCGGCGGGATACCATGATTGGAGTCAGGCAGCAAAAAAATGGGCGGCTATTGCCGCCCCGAAACCCCGGGAGAGTACGGGGGAGATTGCTAGTTTCTCGGTCACCATCAACCCTTCTCGACCAGCATCAACTCATGGCATTACCACGGGCTGCGTAAACGCGAATGATCCGTTTTTGAACTCAACTGCCCACAGAACCTTGGCGGGCTGCAGCGCAGCAAACGGATCTCCGGCAGGGGCGCTTATTTTCACGGCGACGGGCTCTGCCTTGCACATGTCTCCGGCGTAAGGAATCTGGTTAACAATGATCTGACCGGTGCGCGGATGCATGGCAGGATAGTTCAGAGTTCCCGCTACGCCTTGACAAGGATCGTTCGATGGCTTGATATCCACTGTGACGAAGGTTTCACCGTTGAGCACTCCCGTCGAACGCTTCATCTGCCCCCGCGTTTCCACCCTGGAACTCCCGTTACGAACCGGAAATGCGTAAAACTCTCTCAGTGCGGCGGACACTTTTTCTTCGGGCCCGTACACGCCCTGGAGCATCCAGCGACCTTTCGAACCGTCAGCGGAATCGTAACCCTCAATATCGACAAAGAAGTACACAGACTGATAAGGAGAGATTCCGAAGCCTTTGCTTGCCTGATAGATGTTGATCGCACCGGTGGCTCCTGGAACCGGTCTGATTCCCGGGGGCAACATCTTGGCAATTTCGGATTCTTGCCAAGCGACCCCGACAATGACATGGTTGGACCCGGCGATCTGAAACGGGGGCACGGGAAGTTTTTCCGCAGCCGTCACATTCGCAGCATAGTGACCCAGAACCGCAGCAAGTAAAATCCAGTTCGTGATTGTTTTCGTTTTTTGCATTTGTTTCTCCTCAATAAAGTCGATTCGCGATTGCCGCAATGTTTTTCCCGATAACAGCTACTTCAGCCGATACGTTCCGATCGCACGATTGCAGTTCTGCAAGGTTCCCGGTCCCTGTGTCGCGAACTGCCCGACTGCCGCGTAGGTGCCGCTGGCGGTCATACCTGCATACTTGCCACTGCCGTTCATGACCTGCCACTTGCCGCCGCTGCCGGTATTCGAATATTTTCCGAACTGCTTGTCGCCATCCGGGTCGGTCGTCTCGCAATAGCCGTTCTCCTGATAAACGCCGTCGATCACCGCCCACACCCCGGTACAGCGGATGCCATTCAGGTGATAGAGCCCGCCGTTGGGCAAATTGCTGACCATAGGACCATAGAGGTCCAGAACGCCCGCGATCAACTTGTCCGAATGGGCAATGGCAGGCAAAGGCCCGCCGAAGCAAAGATTGGCGTCGTACTTGCCGTCTTTCGGTAAATCGGCGGCAGTGGCCAAAGTAATAGCGCTGCAAAGGCAGGCTGCGAATAGGGCGTTTTTGTTGAGATACATTTGATTCCTCCTCATTTTGATTTTGGTTTCTCGTCCAGTTCTACGGACCGGCTTCGCGGTGAGCGCGATAGCGCGCCCCACAGTTCCCTTACGCTGGAAAATGGCACACGGCGGCCGGAGCGAACATCCTCAACCACTCCGGTCAACCGATGCCCGGTCTGGCGGTACAGTCGAACGATGTAAGTGAGACCCGGCTCCATAGGCTTCCCAGCGCGAAAACAGGCTAACCCGGGAGGACTTACCGATAAGGTACGGATGCGGCTATTCGCCTTGGAGCAACCTGAAGAGCTGCTCGCTCTGAGCGGAGGGGGCAATGCCCAGGGTTACGGACAAAGTCTGGCGCAGGCGTCGATAGGTGGCCATGCCTTCCGAGCGCCGGTCGAGTTGCAGGTGGCAGCGCATCAGCCCTTGATAAAACTCTTCTGCGAGGTCGTCGGCCTCGATGCCTTTCCGATACAGGTTTAGGGCAACATCGAATTCCCCTTTACGCTCGTGCCTGCCGCCCGCGCTCGATACATAGCGCAGGAACCGGGCGCGCAAACGTTCCCGCGGTGACAGTGCCCAAGGCGCGTCAATCTCTTCGGCAAGAAAGGGGCCGCGATAGATTTCCCAGACCGGATCCACCTCGCCCTTGTTCATCGAGTTTTCGCTCCGCGCTGTTGCGTGCGCAAATGCGCAGGTATCGACCCAGCACACAGCGGGATCGAGGCTTAACTGGCCTTCGATGAGATGGACGGCGTCCGCATGGATCAGTAACTTTCTCAGCCGATGCAGACTCACCGCCAGTGCTTCGCGCGCCAGAGTTTCTTCCTCGTCCGGCCACAAGGCATCGACGAGGTTTTGCTCCGGAACATTTTTACCGCCGAAGGCGATGATCGCCTTCAGCAAGGCCAGCGGTTTCTTCGGCGCCTTGCGGGAGAAAACCAGGGGCTCACCGTCGATTTCGACGCGGAACTCCCCCAGCGTAAAGACGCGCGCCGGCCAAGGCCACTTGGGCACATCAATCGCAGGTGGGGGTACTTTGAATTTGCGAATGAACTCCTGGATGTAAGGCACTTCGACGCCCGCCAGCAACGCTTCCGTGACCATCCAGTCGAACAGCGGCACGGTCCCCCGGGCATAAGGCCAGGCGTTGAATTCTTTGCCGGTTGCTATCGATTCGGCCAGTTGTTGCCGGGCGCGAACAGGGTCGCCGCGCAAGTTAGAGCAGAACGCGCGGCTCTGCAGGATCGACGGTCGATAGCGTTCCATGAACGTGCCTTCCGAAGCGATCCACGCTTCATCCAGCCATTTTTCCGCAAGATCAAGATCTCCACCCATTGCTGGTGCTGGTGCGCATTGAGCGCGCCACGCGACATAGAAAAATGGCGAACCCAGCTTGGTCGCCGACTCGACTGCAATCTTTGCGTGATACAGGGCTCCGGAAACATCTTGCGTACTGACGGCAATGAAATAGCTCGCCAGATGAAATTGCGCCATGTGCATCGGCTGGCTCTCGGTGAACAGGCCATCCAGTCCGGCGACTGAAGTTTTTCCGCCGGGAAAATCTCTCCAGGCGATCAAGCAATATGCGCGAAAGCAATGCGAGAAGAACGCCGTCTGTTTCAGGCCATGCGCGGACGCCAGCCGGTCGGAATGCTCCAATGCCCGAACGGTCAGGTCGTGATCGCCGGCCCGATGGTGCTGATACCCGACAAACATGTACCACCATGCCTTGTTCAGTGGCGTCACCTCCGGGTGTTCGAGCAGCGGATCGATGCGTTCCACGATCGCCCGCGCCCGGGCCGGCTCCATCGCCAGCGTGTGGTAAATCATCAAGCCCGTTGCCGCCGCGACGATCTGGTTGCGGTCGCCGTCGCCTTGCAACAGACCGGTCAACCGGCTGACGACGCTGCCGATCAGGGGGTGCCCGGTGTGGCGGTAAGTAAACGCAATCATCAATGCACCCAGCACATGAATCTCGTGTGCAGGACTGGCAAAGACCGGATTTCCGGCCAGAATGTTTCCGATCTCGTCGACCCAGCGGTCGAGAGGCTGGAAATTGGTGTACTCAAGATAGTAGGTGCGGATGATCCAGGCTGCGGACACTAGTTGGCCGGCGCCGTCCGTTTTCCTTCGGAAAATTTCAAAGGCGCGTTCAAACAGCGCTCGTGCATCGGGCACGCCCTCATAGACACCGGCGCTGCCAGCCCAGTACAGCAACCAGGGGTTGATTTGAACCAGATCGTCCGGCAGATCGTGTATCGAGTCGCGCAAGGTTTGCCAGCGTCCTTGCGCGAGCAATTGCGGCGCAAGCGAATGAACGACACCCGCCGCATCCTGCCAAAACTGCGCGTCTCGTAGCAGCGGAAAAGCAGCTTCCAGATCGCCCATCTCGCGCATCATCAAACCGGCGCGCGCGAGCAGTTCACGAAACTCTGTTTCCGGAAGCGTGTCGCGCAAGCGTCTGCTAAGAAAGTCCCGGAACAGATCGTGATATTGATAACGCGGCTCGGTCGTGCCGCGCTTGTAGGTAAAAAGGTGGCGTCTGCACAAGGCGTCGAGCAACGCCTCCGCCTGTGTGTTGCCGCTGAGCGCAACCGCGGCATCGACGCCAAAAGAGGAGAAGACCGAGGTTCTGAGCAGCGTGTCTTGATCGCTCTGCGATGCCGCGTCGAAGATCTGGGTGGCAAAATAATCGAATGTGGCGTCGCTCGCGAGATGTTCGATCCCGGCATCTGCGGCCGCACGCCCGAGAAAGCGCTCCATGGCAAGCGTTAATCCGGCTGCCCATCCGTCCGACTTCTCATACAGTTTTTCAAAGACGCGAGGGTCAATCGTGCCGCGCGTCTTTGCGATCGCATAGGCCTCGTCGGAAGTCAGTCTCAATTGCTCCCATCCGATCTGGGTAATCGCCTCGTTGGCGATGTGCCGGGAAAATTCCAGTGGCGGGTCGGTGCGGCTGATGCAAACCAGATTAACCTTTTCGGGTATTTCAACAATCGCGGCGCTCAGTGCCCCGGGAATCGCGCCCTGTTGCGGGACATCCTGAAAATTGTCGAACACGAGAACACTATCCTCTGGACAACGCGCGAAAAATTCCCGGAAATAGCGCCTGGAAAAACCATCGAGGTCGGCCATGTACTCCGCAGTCAGCAGCGGGAGAGGTGGCGACTTGCGGGCGAACGGTTGGGCCGACTCGGTCAGGTAATAAAATAATGTCGATACGTCGCTGTCGCCGGGATCGACGTGATACCAGATGCCCGGCAGTTCCCGGGACTCCAGATAGCTCGCAATGAGTACGGTTTTGCCCGCCCCCGGCGGCCCGGATACCCAAATCACCGGATGCCGTCGATTCTCGTCGAGAAGCTTGAAAAGGCGTTCGCGCGGCAGTGCGTCATAAAGACGCGGCCGCGAAAGTTTTGCCAGCGTAGGAGTTTTCTTCGCCATCCTCCCCTCCCGCCGAGGGTGCGCGCCAGTGATTACGAGAACGATAGTCTTTGCGCTCCCGGCTCTCTGGCAATCATAGCGTACCGATCAGTTACTGGGGGGGTCATTAACGATCAACTTATTGCGCTTTTCGATCGCACCAGCCTCGATCAGAAATCGTCTCGCGTGCGGCGCTTTCGGGTCTGCTTCGGAATCTCGCCAACGGGCTTGCCACACAAGAACGACCACAGTTCCTGACCGCTGGAAAAGGCCATACGCTCTGAGCTGCCGGCGCGCTCGATAAGACCGGCCACTTCCTGGCCGGGGACGGCGGTGCGTCGGTAGACTCGCACGATGTAGCTCTCCACCATCGAGCGCTCCGCCGCATCCGCGCGCTCGTCTCAGGGCGTTTCCCACTCCCACTTGATGTCATCCCAGTTCACGACGGGGGTAACAGTGACGAAGTTGAACTTTCCTTTGCCCTTTATTCCCATGAAGGGACCGGTTCCGCCAAGCAGGGTGACGGTACCGGCTGATCCTTTGTCATTGTCCTTGTAGTCGCAACGGGCGAAAAGTTTGTGGCCTTCCGTGGTGGTGAAGGTCTTCATGCAATAGCCGCCGGTGGTCGCATCTCCGACGAACTGAACGATGTAGTGCGCCCGGTCCAGCATGCGATCGAGCTTGCTTCCTCCGGCATTGTGAAACAGCAGTCCCTCCTGTTCCCCCATCCACGCGGTTTTGTAGGGGTGTCCTTCGGGAGTCTTGATCTCATGGAATTTGGTGTTATTGAGCACGGAATGCCCAACGAATTTTCCGCGCTCGGCATGAGCCGGCAGCGCGAGGATTGCTGCACATGCCAGCAATATTATGGACAGGCGGTGAATCATGGTTTGCGACCTCCGTTGCGGTTGTCAGGCGCAACTTGCGCCCTCGAAAGCAACGATACCGACGGGTTGCCACAAATCGCCTACAGATTGCCTAACCCGCAAATTCGGGTCCGGGCACACTTACCCCGGCTGCGCCGGATTTTCCGCCTGCAAGTTGCGCGCAAGAGCCTGGGTTGATTCGGACGGTGCCATGCCCAGCACCACGGACAGGACTTGCCGCAATTTGCGGTAAGTGCTCATCGCTTGGGTGTGCCTGCCAAGCGCCCGATAGCAGCGCATCAGGCCCTGATAGAAAGGCTCGGCCAGATCATCGGCTTTGAGTCCCCGTTCGTAGCAATCGATGGCGGCTTCCCATTGCGCGCGGTTCTCAAGGCGTTTGGCCGAATTTTCGACGAGGCGCAAGAACATCCCGCGCAGTCTTTCGCGCAGCTTCAATGACCAAGCGGACGCTGTATCGGCAGGCAGGAACTCGCCAGCGTACAAAGCCATGGCCTCTCCGAGACGGTCATCATTTTCGTTTTCACACTGTGCAGCGCCTAGCGCTGCTTCTTCGAATGCCCAGACATCGGTCCAAAACAAGTTGGCATTTAGGCTCAACACGTCATCGCTGGCAATGACTGCTTGCGCCTGGCCAAGCAGTTTTCTTAGGCGAAAGAGCGTAACGTCAAGTGCTTTCGTCGCCAAATCCGCGTCCTCTCCCGGCCACAGCGCGTCTGCCATCCGGTACTCGGGCACATTGCGTCCTCCAAAAGCGATCAGGCACTTGAGCAATGCAAGCGGCTTCTTGGGTGCTTTGCCGCCGAAGTCCAGGCGCTTTCCATCGCAGACAATCTCGAAGCCGCCAAGAGTCCGGACTTTCACTGGCCAGGGCCAGGCTGCGGGGGCATCGGCGGGTGCCCTGATGCCGAGACGCCTGATGGTCTCTTCGACGTAGTCAAACTCGATGCCTGCACGCAGGGCTGTGGCAAACAGTTCGCCCACAATCGAGGAAAAGCGAAAGGTTTGCGGGTAGGAAAAGCTTTGCTCGCGTGCAAATTCGAGCGCATCGCAAAGCAAAGCCAGGGCCTCTGTTCTGTTGCCGTGCTTCAGCGAAAAGTAAGCTTCCAGGAATTTCTCAACACATTCGAAATAGGAAAAGCAGGTACCGGAAATCAGAGAACGCAATCGCGCCAATGCATCTCTGAATGATGCGGCATCTCCAAGAGCCGCGCGTCCGATAGCCCAATGTACGACGGCAAGAATTTCGATATAAGTTACCCCGGTCGCAGCGGTTCGCGCGATAGTATTTTCAGAAACCTCCGCTACTGTCCGGTAGTTTCCCCGCAGAGCTTCAAGTTGAACCTTTGCTTCGTCCACATGCCATGCATCCATCGGCCGGCGAGTATCCGCAGCGGCAACAATGCGTTCATACCAGATTGACGCGCGCGAAAGATCGCCTTCCGAAGCAGCCGAAGACACCTGGTAGCTTGCGATCAGCAGAAACGTGCCTGTTAGTTGGCGAAATCCATGTGACTGGCACAGATCAATTGCGCGGTCCAGCGCCCGACGCGAAGAGCTGTAATCACCGGAGAGTTCGTGGTAATAGCCAAGCCGCAACTGCCACCAGAGTTGATTGATGGGTGTCAGTTCCGGCAGCGCCGCCAACGTGGCGCAGCGGGTGACCACACTGCGTCCGAGGTCCATGTCGCTTGCAATGTTGCAGTAGCTCAGCAGAATGATCGCCGTCGATATTCTGCTATTGGGTTCAATATCCGTGTCAATGAAATCCGACACCCGTTGCACGATGCTTGGAAGCACGCGATTGCCAGGATCTACATAGAGCATGCCGGTAAGCAGACTGGTGTGCAGTCTACGCGCCAGATCGGGCCGGCCGTCGAGCCGCACCTGGTCGATCAAGGATTCCAGAACCTCTACCCATTCCCTGACCGGACGGAAGTCAGACCATTCGAATAAATAGCTGTCAATGATGGCTGCCGCAGCCAATGCGTGGCCATCGAAATCGCGCTCGTGTGAGAATTTCGCAACAGCCGATTCGAGATGTTTACGTGCGGCGGCGGGCTCCGCCTGGACGAGTGAAACACCCAACCAGTATCGCAATCGCGTGCACTCGTCCAGTAGACTTCCCGGCAGCGAGAATATCCAGTCGCGTAGCGTCTGGCTTCTGCCTCCGGCGAGCAGCGACTCCGCGCTGGCGTCGATCAGGCGGGCGGCTGCGATCCAGTCCCGGGCTTCCAAATATAGGCGCACCGCCTCCTCTATATCTCCGCGCGCTTCCACCGCCTGCGCCACCCGATTTCTTGCGTCCGCTACGGCGTCGTGACCAAGGACCGATGGCGCGCGCGAAAGCAGGAAGTCCCGGAACAATGCGTGATACCAGTAGATGGGTTCCTCCACCAATCGCCGATGCGTGAACAAGTGTCGCCGATAGAGATCATCGAGAATATCGGCGGTGCCAGGATTTCCGGTAATTTGGGATGCAAGCGATACCGGCACCTGCGAGAGCAGCGCCGTGGTGACAAGAAATTCCTGGGTGGAAGACGAGACTCGGCTGAAGATTTGTTCGGCGAAATATCCAAACAGGGCCTCGCGCCCGTGGGGCCGCTGACCCAGCGTGCGCGGTATCGAAGCCGAATCGCTGAGAAGAAGCGTAAGCCCCGCCACCCAGCCATCGCTGAGATCATAGATGTGTTTAAATAAATTTCCCTGCACGCTTGAGTAACTCGATGCAAGACCAGAAGCTTCTTCGAATGAGAACCGGAGCGCTTCCCAATCGACGAGTTCTATATTTGAATTCGCGATCAACCGGGCGTAACCATCCGGCGGGTCCCGGCGACTGATCACGATCAGCGTCGTTCTCTCGGGTACTTCGTCCACTGCCTGCGCAACGATCTGATGGAATTCTTGCCCGGAAGACACCTCCTGATAGTTGTCCAGCACCAGCGCGGCGCCTTCCGGGAGTCGAGAAAACAGTTCCTGGAAAAAGCGGCGTGAAAAGCCTTCAATGTCCTGCAAGTATTCCGGCGTCAGCAGCGGAAGCGGACGCTGCCCTTTACGAGTGAACGGTTTGGCTGCTTCGCCCAGGTAATAGAAGAAAGTAGCGAGATCGGCATCGCCCGGATCGACTTGATACCAGATGCCCTTGATGCTGCGGGCATCAAGCCAACTGGCAACCAGCGTGGTCTTGCCTGCGCCGGGCGGGCCCACGACGCAGATTGCAGGCTTGTATTCGCGGGCTTCGTCGAGCAACGCGAACAAGCGCTCTCGGGCCACCGCTTTATGCAGTCTCGGTCGCGTGAGCTTGGCGAGTTGTGCGCGTCTTCTCTTCATGGTGACTACCGGGTGTCCATGCCCGCTCCCCGCAAACGGGCGACTGCGTCGCTAACGCGTCCGCGGGCCGCCGCTTTGTGCAGTCTCGGCCGGGTGAGTTTGGCGAGTTGCGGGTGTTTGGTCGGCATGGTTACAAAGTGGACGCGCTAGCCAGACGCGTTGCCAACAAGCCGCCGACTGAGCACGTAACATGCGCGCCTGACACCCGTTGCGGCGGTTTCAGCTTTGCCTGTTTTCTGGACTTTTCCACCATGTGCCCTTTCCAGAACTTTCTGAATCCAGACTGTGGTCTGCTTATTATAGGCATCCGTCACCCTTTCGCTCGATTTGAGCTTTCTGGAGGGTCGGTTCAAATGGCCGTGCATGATTCGCGCAGTCGCTGACGCAAGTGTCATCATCAAGTGGTTGCTTGCCGATCGGGAGAATGAAGCCGATTCGGAGTTGGCGCTCGACTTATTGCGCGGGATTCGCGAGGGACAGGTCTCATTGCTCCAACCGCCGCACTGGCTTGCACAGGTGGCGGCGGTTCTTACGCGACTGAGCCCTAAGACTGTTGATGACGACGTGACGAATTTGTACGCACTCGATTTGCCGATCCTGCAGACGCCAGGAATGTATAACACTGCCTGCCGGTTGGCTTGATCTATCGACCAACATCTCTTCGACACCCTGTATCACGCCGTAGCGATCGTAAGCGGGGATGCCGTGCTTGTGACCGCGGATGAGCGTTACTTCAAGAAAGCGGCGGGGCACGGCCGCATCGCTCTGCTCAAAAATTTCAGGCTGCCGGATGCCACACTGAATGGCGAAACGGAAGTTTAGCCATCAGTGGTAAACATCGGCACCGGCGTCCCTTCCTCGGCGGGTTTGAAAACCACTCTGACCCGGGCGCCGATCCTGAGCATGGCGGGGTCACAATCGACGAGATTGGTCATCATCGAAACGCCTTCATCGAGCGTGACATAGGCAAT
>JANLTJ010000173.1:0-6726 GCA_031362885.1 Betaproteobacteria bacterium | reverse complement strand
GTCCTTTTCCAGATCCGCAAAACGCAGCATTGGCACCCCGCTTTGGCGTGCGCCGAGGATTTCGCCGGGACCGCGCAACCGCAGGTCATGGCGCGCAATTTCAAAGCCGTCGTTGTTTTCGAAAATAATGCGCAGCCGCTCGCGCGCGTTCTGCGACAGCGGGTTCTGGTAGAGCAGGACGCACACGCTGCTTTCGCTGCCGCGTCCCACGCGACCGCGCAACTGATGGAGTTGCGACAGCCCCATGCGTTCGGCGTGTTCGATCACCATCAGCGAAGCGTTCGGCACATCGACGCCGACCTCGATCACCGTGGTGGCGACCAGCAGTTGGATCTCGCTGGCCTGGAATGCCGTCATTGCCTGGGCTTTCTCCTGGTTCGGCAATCTGCCGTGCACCAGCCCGACCCTCAGTTCCGGAAATGTCGCCTGTAAGCCCTGATAGGTATCAATCGCGGTTTGTAATTGCAGTGCCTCCGACTCTTCTATGAGCGGACAAACCCAGTAGGCCTGCCGGCCGGCCAGACAGGCATCGCGCACCCGCTGCACAACCTCGCCGCGCCGGGTGTCGGAGAGCAGCTTGGTGAGCACCGGCGTTCTGCCGGGCGGCAGCTCGTCGATCACCGACACGTCCAGGTCGGCGTAGTAACTCATGGCCAGGGTGCGCGGGATCGGCGTTGCGCTCATCATCAATTGATGCGGCTGAATCTCCCGATCGCCGGCACCTCCTTTCTGGCGCAAGGCAAGGCGTTGATGCACGCCGAAGCGATGTTGTTCATCGACAATGGCGAGTCCCAGCTTGCTGAATTCAACTTCGGCTTGAAACAACGCATGGGTGCCGATTGCGAGTGCCGCTTTGCCGGAGGAAATATCCACCAGGGCCTTCTCACGCTCCTTCTTCTTCAGGCTGCCGGTAAGCCAGGCAACCGTGACGCCGAGCGGTTCCATCCATGAGGCGAATTTGCGGTAGTGCTGTTCTGCCAGTATTTCGGTGGGCGCCATGACCACGACCTGATAACCGGACTCGATGGCCTGCAGCGCGGCCAGAGCGGCAACGATGGTCTTGCCGCTGCCGACATCGCCCTGCAGCAGGCGTTGCATCGGATGCGGACGCGTGAGATCGGTGCGAATGTCCGACAACACGCGCGTTTGCGCGCGCGTGAGCTTGAAAGGCAGCGCCGCCAGCAGCGCCTTGGGCAGATGAGAGTGCTGCAGCAGAGGATGCGCCCGCACACGACTGCGCCGCTCATGATGCTGCCGCATCGACAACTGCTGAGCCAGCAGCTCGTCGAACTTGACGCGGCGCCAAGCTGGATGCGTGCCATCGAGCAGGGCCTGTGCGTCCGCGTCGGACGGCGGGTTGTGCAGCATCCGGATCGCCACTTCAAGCGGCAGCAGTTTCAATTTAGCGCGCACCGGTTCTGGCAGCGCATCGGTCAGATCGGCGCTGACCAGTGCGCGCGCGGTGAGCTTGCGCAGCACCTCCTGGCCCAGCCCCGCGGTCGTCGAATAGACCGGGGTCAACGCCTGCGGCAATGGAGCTTCCCCGCGTAGGACGCGAAAGCGCGGGTGCACCATCTCGGCACCGAAGAAACCCTGCCGGATCTCGCCCATTACGCGCACCCTGGCGCCGGGAGCCAGCGCGGTTTTCTGGCTGGGATAGAAATTAAAAAACCGCATCATCAACCGTCCGCTGCCGTCGTCGATTTCCGAGACGAGTTGTCTTCCGGGGCGGAATTTGATGGTGGTTTCGACGACCGTACCCTCGACTTGCACAGTATCGCCGGACAAGGCGTCATGAATGGAAACGATGCGCGTTTCGTCCTCGTAGCGCAACGGCAGATGCGTGACCAGATCGGACAGATGGCGGATGCCGAGACGGGCGAGTTTTTCGCACACCCCCGGGGTGACAAATGCAAGGGAGGGATGGGTATTGGGAGACGAAGGGCCGGAGACCGGGGAGGATGCGCGAGGCGCGCCGGGCGAAGAAGCGGGCGGCACGGTTAGTCCGGACACCCGTTTCCGGCCTGACTGGGCCGCTGGCCGTTTGCCGCCTCGGGGAAGTGCGCTTTTCACGACAGGCAAACCGGCTCGATCGGGTGCGGGTCAGTAGTGTGCGGTTGCTTTGGCTCCACGCAAATCGCCCGCCGTTCGTCCCTCATTGATTCAATCCCTCACCAGGATCGCCTCAATCTCCACCAAAGCCCCGCGCGGCAACTGCGAGACGCCGACCGCGGAGCGCGCGGGGTAAGGCTGTTTAACGTACTGCGCCATGATTTCATTGAGTCGCGCAAAGTGGGAAAGATCGGTTAGAAAAACCGTGAGCTTCACCGCATCGTCAAGATTCGCTCCCGCCGCCACGGCGACGGCCTCCAGGTTGCGAAATACGCGATGGATCTGTGCGTCGATACCCTCGACGATCTGCATGGTGGCCGGATCAAGTCCGACCTGACCGGCGAGATAAATGGTGTTGCCCGCGCGTATTGCCTGCGAGTAGGTGCCCAGCGCCTGCGGGGCATTCGGGGTGTGAATGGCTTGCTTGGTCATGGATTGCTCCGGGTATAGAATGTCGCGCCAAAACAGGGTCAGCCCGACCGGGCTGACCACTTTCGCAAGATGATAACCGACCGCTGCCGCCCGATGACATCACGACGCGAATCCGTTCTGCCGATCCGAATCTCCTTGATACCAAACCAAAGCAATGAGCGCCAACCATAACGGGAACGGCAAGCCGGGCGTTCTGCCACTGACCGTGGCAGCCATCGGAGTCGTATTCGGTGATATCGGCACCAGCCCGCTGTATGCCATGCGGGAAGCGTTCAACGGCAGCCATCCGGTCGCCGCGAATATCGGCAACGTCTTTGGCGTTCTGTCATTGATAACCTGGGCGCTGATTGTCGTCGTGACCCTGAAATACGTGGTGTTCATGATGCGCGCGGACAACCGAGGAGAAGGTGGCATCATGGCCTTGCTCGCGCTGGTGCTGCGCTCGACTACGCGCGACACTCCGGGGCGCCTGCTATTGATGTCATTGGGCCTGTTCGGCGCCGCGCTGTTTTACGGCGACGGAATCATCACTCCGGCAATTTCCGTGCTCTCCGCCGTGGAGGGCCTGGAAATCGCGGCCCCGGCCTTGAAGCCGTTCGTCATACCACTCACGATCCTGGTCCTCATCGGGCTGTTCCTGTTTCAGCAGAAAGGCACCGAAATGGTCGGCGCCTTGTTCGGACCAGTCACGATCGTCTGGTTCGCTGTGCTGGCGCTGCTGGGCATTGTCAATATCGTCAACTATCCGCAGGTTCTCGCGGCACTTTCGCCGGCGTATGCCGTTGCCTTTTTTGCCGAAGACATTAGCGACGGCTTTCTGGTGCTCGGCGCGGTGGTGCTGGCTATTACCGGCACCGAGGCTTTGTACGCGGACATGGGGCATTTCGGTAAAAAGCCAATCCGGCTGGCGTGGTCGTATTACGTACTGCCGGCGTTGCTGCTGAATTATTTCGGCCAGGGCGCTTTGATTCTGCACGACAAGAATGCGATTCAGAGCCCTTTCTATCTGATGGCACCGGAATGGGCCTTGTATCCGCTGATTGCACTGGCCACCCTCGCCACCGTAATTGCGTCGCAGGCGGTAATTTCGGGAACTTATTCCCTCACACGGCAGGCGATTCAGCTTGGCTATTGCCCGAGGCTTGAGATCACGCACACTTCGGAAAGCGAAATCGGCCAGATCTACATGCCCTGGATCAACTGGGCGCTGCTGGCGGCGGTGATCGGACTGGTGCTCGGGTTCGAATCTTCCAGCAATCTTGCGGGCGCATACGGCATCGCGGTGACCGGCACCATGGCCATCGACACCGTGCTCGCCTTTGTGCTGATGCGCAAGCTGTGGCGCTGGCCGCTCTGGATCGCCCTGCCGCTGCTGCTTGTTTTCCTGATCATCGATCTGTCGTTCTTCGGTGCCAACGCGGTCAAGATTCTCCACGGCGGATGGTTCCCGATCGTGGTCGCAATTGCGCTGTTCACGCTGCTGGTCACCTGGAAGCGCGGCCGGCAATTGCTCCTGACACGACTCTCCCCGGGAAGCATCCCGCTCGGGCCATTCATCCAAAGTGTCACCGCACACCCGCCAACGCGGGTACCGGGTACCGCGGTTTTCATGACCGCCGCCGCTGAAGGCGTGCCGCACGCTCTATTGCACAACCTGAATCAAAACAAAGTACTGCACGAGCGCATTGTTCTGCTCACGGTCAGCACCATGGACATTCCTCATGTTCCGGAAGAGGATCGCATCGAGATAAGTCCACTGGGTCCCGATTTTTACCGCCTGATCGTGCGCTATGGTTTCAAGGATGTGCCGGATGTACCGCGTGCGCTGGAAGCCGCCGCCGCCAAGGGGTTCAAATTCGAGATGATGGAAACTTCGTTCTTCCTCAGCCGGCAAACCCTGATTCCCAAGGTCGGCCCCGGTATGGCACTATGGCAGGAGAAATTATTCGCACTGATGTCGCGCAATGCCTCCAGTGCAACAACCTTTTTCAAGATACCGGCGAACCGGGTTGTCGAGTTGGGTACACGAATCGAGTTATAGATATCGCCCATAAGGAATATGGAATCGCCGCCGGTCATTGCCAATCTTGAAAAGTTGCTCGCGCAGGGCAAGGATTCCTCTTTGCTGCGCTTCAGCCTGGGCAGCGAGTACCTGAAGGATCGCCAGAGCTGGGTCGCCATCTTTCACTTGAAACGCGCTCTTGACCTTGACCCCAATTACTCGGCGGCGTGGAAGCTGCTTGCAACGGCCTATTCCGATGCCGGAGTCCTGAACGAAGCCTTGAGCACCTATCGGCAGGGTATCCAAATCGCGCAACAGCGTGGCGACCAGCAGGCGGCCCGGGAAATGAGCGTTTTTGCCCTGCGCCTGGAAAAAAAACTGGCATCCTGAAGGGCGGCCATGCGTAAATCGACCGATTGGTCGATCCACGGCGTGGACTTCACCAGCCGGCCAGGCATTCGCAAACCCATCACCGTCGCCAGCGGCAGCAGCAACGGCTCCGAGTTTCGTCTTGACGCTGTTAGCGAAATTCGCACCTGGCCTGATTTCGAATCGTGGCTGCGGCGTCCGGGCCCTTGGATCGCGGGTTTTGACTTCCCGTTCGGATTGCCGCGCGAGGGCGTTCTGGATCTGGGTTGGCCGCGAAAATGGCCGCAGCTGGTCAATTACTGCCCGCGCCTGGGTCGCGACGAATTTCGCATGGCCTTGGATCGCTACCGCGAAACCCGGCCGGCCGGAAATCGCTATGCGCACCGGGCAACCGATCATCCCGCCAAGTCGCACAGCCCCCTGAAACTCGTGAATCCTCCGGTCGGCCTGATGTTTCTGGAGGGCGCCCCAAGACTGCTCGACGCCGGGCTGCATATTCCGGGGCTGCACGAAGGCGACCCGATGAGAATCGCATTCGAGGCCTATCCGGGTTATGCCGCGCGCTGCATGGTCAAGGAATCCTACAAGAATGACGCAACCGCCAAGCAGACGCCGGCACGCAAACGCGCACGCAAAGCGATGGTTGCCGCCATGACCGGAAACCTCAATCCGCTCGGACTGATCCTGACCGGACCCGCGCGACTGCTGAATTCTCTGGTAGAAGACGCGAGCGGCGATCCTCTTGATGCGGTGTTGTGCGCGATGCAGGCAACAGGGGCATGGCAGCGGCGCAATGACAACTATGGCTTGCCGCAACGCGTCGATTCGCTTGAGGGGTGGATCGCGACGGTGCCGGGGTAATAAATAAAAAAGCCAATTTATTTGGTTTTTTTGTTTTGGTGATATGGTTCTCTCGTTGAAAACGATAACAAGATTGATAGCGCAACACTGGGTCTTGGTCTCGCATCGCAGTCGGCAACTGCAAGATCGGCAAACTTTCTGGAGCACCAAACTCTTCCTTCATTGCGCTGTATACCAACCCCACTATTGCATCTGGGGGAATTTGGCTCTCAAATCGAACCTCAGCGACCACGTCGATTAGCAGGTTCTTTTTTAGTCGCTTGGGAGTTTTCATACAATCGGTATACATTTTCCTGACGGGTCAATGCCCTGTTTGACCCATCGTGGGTTAGCGCGATATGATCAATTCGTTAATCACGAAGGTGTAGCACCGAGCACATCCGCTGCCTGTTCCGAGGCTGCCCTGTCAGGGGAATTCCAAGCGGCGATTCGATTCCGCCCTTGGTCACCAATACCATCAAGTAGTTACTCTTCAGGCTCTAACGGCCCAGTTTGTCCTCTGTGTAATTCTGGTGGAATTGCGTCGCAGAAAAGTACCCTTCAACAATTGCGTTTGTGCTGGGCGTGGACCAGTGAAAATTCACTGCCGGTGCGCACGCAATCCCTTAGCTGCGCACCACGCATCAGATAGAACTTCCTCCTGATCGAGCACGGTCTGCGTGGCTTTTTCGAGCATTGCGAGTCTTTAACCCTGACTCGTGATCGCATACACCATGTCGCCAACAAAGCGCCGGAACGATTCGTTCTCGACGAACTGCTTGTAGACCTGCGTGTCGTCCTTGAGCAATAGCTGCATCACTTTGCCCAGCGCCTGGTCGTGGGCCATGCGCGCGGTGTGTGGCGTGTTCTCCTTCGCATTCTTGTAGGCCGCGTCGGCGGCGACTTTCGGCGCGATGTCATCGCGGATGCGCTTCGCGACACGGTCCGGTTCAGTGAACAGCGTGCCGAAG
>JANLTJ010000136.1:0-1933 GCA_031362885.1 Betaproteobacteria bacterium | reverse complement strand
AATCATTGGCTGGTGCGCGAAACCATCGGCCTGTTGCGCCGTACCTTCAGCCGGCTCGATGTCTCCTCGCGCAGCCTGTTCGCGCTGATCGAACCCGGTTCCTGCTTTGCCGGCAGTCTGCTTGAGCTCGCGCTCGCCTGCGACCGCAGCTACATGCTCGCGCTGCCCGATGCAACCGACAAGGCACCCCGAATTGCGGTGAGCGAAGCCAATTTCGGTTGGTACCCGATGGTCACCGGTCAGAGCCGTCTGGAGCGCCGCTTCTATGGCGAGCATGCGGCGCTCGGTGCCGTGCACGCGAAATTGAGCGCGGCGATGGACGCCGATACCGCATTCGCGCTGGGACTGATCACCAGCATGCCCGACGACATCGACTGGGCGGACGAAGTGCGCATTGCCATCGAAGAGCGGGTGTCGATGTCGCCCGACGCGCTCACCGGCATGGAAGCCAACCTGCGCTTCAATGGCCCCGAAAACCTGTTCACGCGGGTGTTCGGCCGTTTGACGGCGTGGCAGAACTGGATTTTTCAGCGCCCCAATGCGGTCGGGGAAAAAGGCGCACTGAAAGTGTATGGCAAGGGCGACAAGGCCGTATTCGACTGGAACCGGGTTTAGGAGCGGCACAACATGACCAGCATCAATTACAGCGAAAAAATTCCCAACAACGTCGGCCTGAACGAGGACCGCACCCTGCAACGCGCCCTCGAGCAGTGGCAGCCCAACTTTCTGAACTGGTGGGGCGACATGGGCCCGGTAGGGTCGGGCGAATTCGACGTCTACCTGCGCACAGCGGTGAGCGTCGACCGCGAAGGCTGGGCGCAGTTCGGCTACACCAAAATGCGCGACTACCGGTGGGGTATTTTCCTCAACCCCGGAGATGCCAACCGCGAAATACATTTTGGCGATCACAAGGGCGAGAAAGCCTGGCAGGACGTGCCTGGCGAGCATCGTGCCAACCTGCGTCGCATCATCGTCACCCAGGGTGACACCGAGCCCGCCAGCGTGGAGCAGCAGCGCCACCTCGGCCTGAGCGCTCCCAGCCTGTACGACCTGCGCAACCTGTTCCAGATCAACGTCGAAGAAGGCCGCCACCTGTGGGCCATGGTCTATCTGCTGCACAGGCACTTCGGCCGCGATGGACGCGAAGAAGCCGAGGCGCTGCTCGAACGGCGCAGCGGCGATGAGAACAATCCGCGCATTCTGGGTGCTTTCAACGAGGCGACACCGGATTGGCTGGCGTTTTTCATGTTCACCTACTTCACCGACCGCGACGGCAAGTTCCAGCTCTGCGCGCTGGCCGAAAGCGCGTTTGACCCGCTGGCACGCACGACGAAGTTCATGCTCACCGAAGAGGCGCACCACATGTTCGTCGGCGAGAGCGGGGTGTCGCGCGTGATCGCGCGCACCGCGGCGGCAATGAACGAGATGAAGACCGACGACGCAGGCAGGCTGCGCGCGGCCGGCGTGATCGACTTGCCGACGATCCAGCGCTACCTGAACTTTCATTACAGTGTGACCATCGACCTGTTTGGCGCCGACCAGTCCAGCAACGCCGCCACCTTTTACTCCACCGGCATCAAGGGCCGCTTCGAGGAAGGCAAGCGCGACGACGATCACCGGCTCAAGGGCCTGACCTACAAGGTGCTCGAAGCCGTCAACGGGCAACTCGTCGAGAAGGAAGTACCGATGCTCAATGCGCTTAACGAAGTGCTGCGCGATGACTTCATCAAGGATTCGGTGGCTGGCGTCGGGCGCTGGAACAAGGTGCTGGAAAAGGCCGGCCTTGCGCATCGGCTGACGGTGCCGCACAAGGCCTTCCACCGCAACATTGGCGCGCTGTCGGGTGTAAAGGTCTCGCCCGACGGACGGGTGGTCAGCGAAAGCGAATGGCAGGCCAAGGTCGATGAATGGCTGCCGGGCGACGCCGACCGCG
>JANLTJ010000127.1:0-1962 GCA_031362885.1 Betaproteobacteria bacterium | reverse complement strand
GATGATGGCGGGCGCGTCGTTTGTGACCGACCAAGGCTTGCACATGGGCAGGATTCTCGATCTGCGCGCCGCGATCATAACTGCGGGCATGGCAGGCGAGCACCTGTTCGGCGTGCGTGATGCGCACCTGGCGCGGATCGGCGAGTAGCGTGAGCCACTGCCCGACATGGGTATGGGGAATGGAATAGTCGTTCAGATCAAACCGCACATACGGTGTTTTGCCGACCTTCACCGCCACGCGCTCATCGAGCGGATAGGGATTGTCCGGAACCGGCAACAAGCGCGGTTGTTCTTCGGCGAAGACTTCATGCACACGCTTGGATGTGTCTTCGGGACAGGGCCGATCGGCAGCCTGGCCAACACACCAAGCTTGGGCTTGGGCGTTCAGATCATCGAGGTCGGCATAGGTACGCGCGGCGAAGAAGTTCTCGCGCACGTAGCGAATAGCGCGTTCGACCCGGCCTTTCTCATTGCCGCGAGCCGGCGCCACAGGGCGCGGCTCAAAGCGGTAATGGCCGGCGAATTCCAGCAGCGTCGGATGAAAGCGAATGGCGTCCGCGCGTCGCTGCAGCACGACGCTCTTCAGGTTGTCGTAGAGCAGCACCCTGGGCAATCCGGACCATGCCGCAAAGGCCCCGAGGTGACCGCGCAGGAAACTCTCCATGCGCGCATCGAGGCAGAAGCGCAGGAAGATCTGGCGTGAGTAAGACAACACCATGACGAAGGCCATCAGCGGCCGGCGGGCACGCCCGATGTCCAGATGCCCGAAGTGGCCCCAGTCGACCTGCCCCTGTTCCGCCGGCAAGGTGCGCAGCCGCAAGTATGCTTCGGCTTTGCGCCGGGGCCGGTAACGACCGATCAAATGACGGAAGTGATCCGGGCCGCCATGGTAGCCGCGTTCGCGCGCCATGATGTATAGGCGGCTTGCGGTGAGGCCAGGAAACTGCTCTAGCGTCTGGCGCACAAACGGCAGATACACGTCGATCTGCGAAGGTCGTTGCACGGCTCTGATGCTAGGCAGCCCCGCCTGCGCGAGCACGCGCTCAACGCTGCCGTGATGCACGCCCAAGTGGCGCGCAATCGTGCCGGTGCGCCATTTCTCGACGTGATAGTAACGCAGGATTTGTGCTTCGAGTTCAGGGAGAATGGACATAGGGAATTCCTGTTCGGTCACGGACGATGAGTTTGTGACCTCGACGCCGACGCAGAAACCCCGATCGGACAAACTCCAAGCACCGGCACCGGCAGAAGTGGCATTGCCACTGCAGCGCGGTGCTGGGCGAAGGCGGTTGCTGCACGCTCAGCGTTGAGCTCGCCAGCAGTAGATCATCGAACTGCGGTCCGGGTGAACCCTGATGCGTCACATTCTGTTGCCGGACGCGGTAACGCCGACTGCGTTGTGCGTGCGCAAAGCGCCCACGCCGGCTCGATTGGTAGCGCCGGCCTGCTTCGTGCATGCGTTGCCGCCGGGCCGTCTGCGCGCAATCCCCAGCACAATAAATCTGCCCGCGATCACAGTGACTGCAAATCAGTACCTGCGTACGGCACAGCGCACACACAAAGATCCGTCCCGTCGATTCCACCGGCGCCCTCAGTCACGCCAATCAGATATCGACAGGGATAGGGGCTTCGTGGAATACTATCCCCGCACCCGCGAATAGCACGGTGTGGGGCACGACATCGGTGTGAACTTGGCGGTTTGGGCCGGTGTCGTGCCTGTTCTTCTTGGCAGCGGCCTTTTTACCTCATCCCGACTCACTCTGTCAGGTGCGTCGGCGGACCTGTCCCAGCGCTCAGACCACCACCAGCGTATTACCTACCTCGGCAGTGCGCTGTACCTCTCGCCGCCAGATTTACGCGGATTTGCACCGCCATTCACAATTCTCTAATGTCAATCCGCCAATTCGATTTCCTCCGCGTAGCGGCTTCGTCCAACCCTTCCATCGAGGGTATGCCCGAAAG
>JANLTJ010000188.1:0-17544 GCA_031362885.1 Betaproteobacteria bacterium | reverse complement strand
CTGCCGGGTGGCGCGCAACTCGTGCGTTCCTATCCGCCGCTTCAGAGCGCAGCGACAGAAGGGGGCTACGTGTATGGCTATTCTCCGCACCCGTCAATGAAACCGGTTGCGGTGGCGAAGAATATTTTCCCTGGAAAACGCGAGTTCCCGATCCTGAGCGAAGATGGCGGCTGGCTGGCGATCCTGCGCACGATTCGCACGCCGGCGGAGAATCGCAATGAAATTGTCCTGCGCAAGCCGCTTACCGGCGAATCCAGAATGTTCTGGCCGCACGGCATCGAGTTCAACTGGCACGAACTGGTCGCCATCGATGTCGTAAAACAGGAAATCGTGCTGGCCCGGGGGCTGCGCGAATATGTGTGGATCAACTTCGACGGTCGTTTGATCCGCGGGCCAGTGAACACCGGTGCCGTGCAGGCGCAGCCGCCGACCTTCCGCTGGGCGGGTGATGGCTGGTTTGCCTGGGATGCGTATCGTGACGACGGGCCTTACGGGTTCAGGCTGAAAACCGCTGCGCTGGATCGATATATCACCGCTGAAAAACTGCGCAGTCTGAACCATGCCGCGATTTCCGAGGATACTCGGCATGCCGCGATGAGCATGCAAACCCAACACGGACGCCTGTTGTGGTTGCGCGATGCCGTGGCTGTCCTGGACACCGCGAGCGGCCAGGAAATCTTCCGCCGTTATCTGCCGCGCTTCACCCGCACCCCTGTGGCGTTTCCGGGCAACGGATTTTTTGCTTATGGCGAGCCGGATCGGGTTCGCGTGCTGCGACTGCCCTAGCCGCGCGCGGCGGCGAATCGTACTTAGCCGCGCGCAATGGCAAATCGTATCGCACCGGATCGCACCGAACCCGACTGCGGATTCGCTGCCCGGCGATATGACTTTTCAGGATCGCCACGGAAAATGGGAAAATGCCCCGGCTTTGCGGGCGCACCCCTCAAGGCGGACTGAAAATCCAGAAACTCAAGGAGGCCCCATGTTGCTCGACGTTCGTACCTACACCTGCCGTCCCGGCACCATCAAGAAACACATCGCGCTGTACGAAAAAATGGGCAAGACGCCGCAGACCCGGCATCTCGGTCAGCCGCTCGCCTACATGACGACCGAGACTGGCAACGTCAACCAGTACATCCACATATGGGTATACGAAAACGCAGCTGATCGAGAAAAGCGGCGCGCGGCCATGTGGGGCGATGCCGAGTGGATCACCTACACCGAAGAAAGCGCCAAGCTGGGCGCGCTGGAGCATCAGGACAACCGGCTGATGACGCCGGTGCCCTTCTTTCCGATCAAGCGCTAGCCGCCGAAGCAGCCAGAGCGCCGAGGCCATCGAGCCCGGGCGTCGCCAAGGCGCGTCTGAATCGCGCTGGTGTCAGAACCGATCCCTAAGCGGCTACTTCTGATTCTGAAATCTCCGGGGCGGCCGTTTCTTTCCGGGCTGGCCGCCACCGCCACCACCTCCGCCGGGCCGGTTGCGCCTGGATTGATTGTTGGCGGACGGGCCGTCACGCCGGGCGTTCGGGTCGGGGGCGTTTTCCCGATTGGCGGAAGCCAGATTGATCTCGAGTTCGTTGATTTCATCCCACTGGGCGTCGGTGCGCTGGCGCTCCGGTACGGCCAGGAGCTCCTGCAGGCGGGCACGGGGAGATACGGGTATGGGTGTGTTCATGGCGGTATTCTCGCATCCTTCCGAAGGCGGTGCATAGTGGGCGGTAGAATGGTCTCCGCTCGATGCCGCAATCGTAGCGAAAAAAGCGAAAGATTCTGTATGCGCTGCCGTTGGATCGCCCACTTGGACATGGACGCCTTTTACGCGTCCGTCGAGTTGCTGCGCTACCCGGGATTGCGCGGCCGTCCGGTGGTGGTCGGTGGCCGGCAGGTGCCAGCGCCCGGGCCGCAGTCGGACGGGCGGCGCCACTTCAACGCGCTAAGCAGCTACGCGGGCCGGGGCGTGGTCACAACCGCGACCTATGAGGCGCGCGCGCTGGGCGTGCATTCCGGCATGGGCCTGATGAAAGCGGCGGCAATGGCACCCGATGCCATATTGCTTCCCGCCGATTTCGACGAATACCGCAGGTATTCGCGTCTGTTCAAAGCCGCGGTGACCGAAATCGCGCCCCTCGTTGAAGATCGCGGCATTGACGAAATCTACATCGATCTCAGCGATCTTCCCGGCGCGCAGGAAGCATCCGGCGAGCCTTCGTATGCCGGCGTTCAGGCAATCGCCGAGCGCATCAAGGCGCGGGTTTATCTCGCCACCGGGCTTACTTGTTCGATCGGGATTGCGCCCAACAAACTGCTCGCCAAGATCAGCTCCGAACTGGACAAGCCCAATGGCCTGACGATTGTGACGCCGGCGGAACTTTTATCGCGCATCTGGCCTCTGCCGGTAAAACGCATCAACGGCATCGGGCCCAAGGCCAATGAAAAACTCGACGGGCTGGGAATACGCACCATCGGCGAACTGGCCGCGGCGGATCCGCGATGGCTGGTTGAGCAGTTCGGTTTGAACTATGGTTCGTGGCTGCACGCGGCCGCTCATGGCCGGGACGATCGTCCGGTCGTGACCCTCAGCGAACCCAAGTCGATCAGCCGCGAAACAACCTTCGAGCGCGATCTGCATGCGCTCACGGATCGCGCGAAGCTTGGCGCGATATTCACCCGTCTGTGCGAGCAACTGGCCGCCGATCTCACTCGCAGGGAGTACGTCGCGAAAACCATCGGCGTCAAACTGCGCTACGCCGACTTTCGACGCGCCACACGGGAGATGACGCTGGATTGCCATACCGCCGATGCGCGGCTGATCCGTCGCACGGCCGGCCTGTGCCTGAAGAAAGCGGTCCTCGATCAGCCGCTGCGGCTGCTCGGCGTGAGGGCCGGCGGTTTATGCAAGGCCGGCGTGCTTGAGGCTCAGGCAAGTGCTGAAGACCGCGACCAACAGGTGTTGCTTGAATTCGATCCGCCGCCGGCTCCCAGTGGCTAGCCAGCGGCACCCACGGGCCGTGCTCGCCCCAAGCTGTGGTCCACAGGTTTCGGCACGACATCCGGCGACCTGCCAAAAGGCGCTGGGCATTCCGTGCGATTACCGAATAATTTTCCCGGTTTTGTCAAGCGTAAACTGTCAAATGTCAGCCTTGTTTTCGTTTCTGATTGAGCGTGGGTTCGCTGCCATGCGGCGTTGCGCGAATCCGGTCGCCAACATTTCCGGCGGGACAAGGCCGTCTTGCGCCTCACGCCCTGAATCGTCGTGCCGAAGTCATTCAAAATAGCCATAGCCATTCAACTAATACCATGGGAGCCAGTCGTGAATAAGACCATTGCTCAGTCCGGAATGAACCCTATGTCCCGCCAGCTCGCATTGCCCGAGTTCGTCGCCGCGCGTGTGGAGCGATATTACCGCGAGCGGGTTCGAAACACTTGGGGAGGAGGGCACATTCTGCACGGCCGGCAGCCGCCGACGGACGCCGTGCACCTCAGCAGCAACGATTATCTGGCTTTGTCGCGGCATCCCCGCATACTCGCGGCCATGAGTGCGTCGCTGGCGCACGAGGGTAACGGAATGCTGATGTCGGGCATATTTCTGCATGGGGATAGCCCGCAGCTCGAGTTCGAGAACAATCTTGCCCATTTTATGCAGGCGCAAGCCGGCGTGCTTTGCCAATCAGGTTTCTGCGCCAATACCGGTCTGATCCAGTCGATCGCCAACGACGAGGTCCCTGTCTATGCTGACATGCTGGCGCACATGTCGCTCTGGGAGGGCATCCGCAGTGCCGGCGCGCAGGGGATCATGTTTCACCATAACAATCCGGAGCATCTGGAGCGGCAGATACTCCGCCATGGCCCCGGAATCATCCTGGTCGATACCGTCTACAGCACCAACGGCAGCCTCTGCCCGCTGCGCGAGATCACCAGTATTGCCGAGGACCGTGGGTGCGTGCTGGTCGCGGACGAGTCCCATTCGCTGGGCACCCATGGCCCGAACGGGGAAGGTCTGGTGGTCGAGCTTGGACTGGAGGATCGCGTGCATTTCCGTACCGCCAGTCTCGCCAAGGCATTTGCCGCTCGCGCAGGGTTCATCGCCTGCTCCAAATCATTCAGCGAGTATTTCAAGTTCGAATCTCTGCCAGCCATATTCAGCTCGACTCTGTTGCCGCACGAGGTAACCGGTTTGGCGGCGACTCTGGACGTGGTTCGCACCGAAGGATGGCGTCGCGACAAGCTGAGGAGTAATTCCGCCTATGTGCGCGCGGGGCTGGACAAACTGGGCTACAACCTCAATGGCAGCGAGTCGCAGATCATTTCTCTCGAATCCGGCACCGAACAGCAGACGATAGTGCTGCGCGATGCGCTCGAGGAACGCGGCATCTTCGGCTCGGTATTCTGCGCGCCGGCGACGCCGAAGAATCGCGCCATGGTGAGGCTGTCGTTGCATAGCGCATTAAAGCAGGATGAACTTGACCGTCTGCTGGAAGTCTGTGGCGATGTCCGTTCCAGGACCAGATTCGACCAGTGGCCTTCGACCCGCCGCAGGCGCAATGAAGAACGGGCAGGAACTGCGATAGCGCAAGCGGCCTGAGCGTAAAGCTGGCCCGGCGCATCACAGGGATGGCCAAGTGATCCGCGCTTCAGGCGCGCAACCGCTCCCGGCCCGAATCGTCGAGCCGTTTCAGGTAATCGTGGTAACTGAAGATGGGTGGCAGCAGTAAACCGCGCGCCTCTTTCACCAATGCATAACGATAGCGCTGAAGCCCATTGCACTCGAGCGCCGGATAAACATAGCTGCGCCAGTCAAAATACTGAGGCGAGTACAGGCCGCGACTGCGCCAGAAATACGGCACGATACTTCCGCTGACCAATGTATTCAGCAGCGCCGTCGGGGCCGCATTGTCGAACGCAACTTCATAGTGCATGCGCATCGCGTCGTCGCTGCACACCAGCAGCAGCGTACTGTTTCCGTCGCCGTCAAGCAGCAGAATACCGTCGGGGCTGCTGCACAGATAGAACTCAACGACCCCGAGGTCAGCGCAGATTTTCTGGAACAATTCGGCAAAAAACGGATCACGCAGGAAATGCAGCGGCCCAATATTGAGCGCGTCTTCCATGGTGCGCTCGATGTCTCGAAAGTATTGCGCCTGCAATTCGCGAATCGTATCTTGCAGGCGCGTCATCGCGTCGGGACTTTGCTTGAGAATAAAACGATCGATGATGCCCTCATTGAAGGCCTCAACCGCCACCTTTTCATCCGCCTTTCCGGTCAGTAGTACCTTGCGCACCGGGGCATGAGCAAGGCGCCGGCATAAATCCAGTCCGTTCATCTCGGGCATGTCGTAGTCCACCACCGCGACCGAGTAGCGCTCGAAGCGATGCTCGTTGAATACTTCCAGATGAACATTGGCCATGTTCAGATCAATGACATGATGGTCGAAAGAGTGTTCTTCCCGATGCTGGTAGATCGTGAAATAACGTTCCGGCCCCGGTGCGATCGCCAGATCGCTGTTGAGTGCGATCAATGCGTGGGACGGGGAATCAAACACATGAAATGCGAGAACCGGGTCCAGGCTCAGACTCAGGTTGGCAAGAAAATCCGGACTGTCGTCAACGATCGCCACTGTCGTTGGAAAAAAATAAGGTCGGATTCCAATGTTCATTTTTTGTGTCCGGGAAACTTGATTACAAACTCAGTGTACTCGTTCATTTTCGAGTGGCAGACGATGCTGCCGCCGAATGCCTGAATGACTTCCTTGCAGAAAGACAGTCCGATCCCGGTGGATTCGACGCCTGCCGCGCCGCCCTTCGGCCAGAAGTAGTACCGGCGGAAAATATGCGGCAGAACTTCGGCGGGAATACCGGGTCCGGTGTCGCGAAAAATCAGGCGGTTTTCCGTCTTATCGACTTCAATGCCAATCGAAATCGCGCCTTTCCCGGCTATGGCGATATGCCACAACGCGTTTTTCAATAAATTAAAGATAACGTGCACCATGAGCAATTGCGAACCGATAAAAACGAAATCTGTGGTTGCCTCCCAGTGCACCAGGGCGCGGTCCTTTTCCGAAGCGAAAGGATAGCGATGCAAGGCTGCCTGGACGCACTGGGACATCGAACAGGGAACCAGTGCGCCCTGCTCCACACCGAATCCGCGCACAGTGTATAGCAGCATGTCGATGACGGTATTGGAACGGTCGGCCTCCGCTTCAATGCGATCGAGTACGCCGGCCATTGAGTCAAGGTAGGGTTTACGTATTGCAATGGTGATCAGCCCGTGTGCGGCCGCTCTGTGATAGGCGTCAATCAGCAATGGAAGAAACTGCTGCAACCCGGTTGCTCCGGCCTTGATGCTCAGCAGTGGCGTGCGCAGCTCGTGGGCGATTGTTCCCGCGGTTGCCAGCATCGCCTGCCGGCGCTCCGCTCGCATTTTTTCAGCCGTATAGTTGCCGACGATACCCATGACGATGGCAAACGCAAAAATCGGCGCGCTATCGAGTGATTGGGAGGAAATTCCGACTGCAAACTCTGTTGTCAGATAGTAGGCGAGTATGGCGCACAACACCCCAATCGTCATGTGAATTAGAAGGTTGATCCAGTCCAGGAGCAAGACCATCACGAACAAGCCGACCAGCGCCGACAGCAGCCAGACCGTCGAGCCGTTGTTCTTCAGCAACATGAAAGTGAAAAAGAACGGCAGCGCAAAAAGCAAGGCCAAGTACCAATACAGTGGAAACAAGCGCTTCAGGAATTCCGGCCACAGCCGCGCAAAAACGATGGGCAAAAAGATCACTGAGCCGAGCACCCTCAAGGGAAGGTTTTCATAAGGTTGCGGAAACCAAACCTGCCAGATCACGTAATACAGGGGAAATCCTATTGCAGCTATGAGACCGAAGTACAAATGACGGGACGAGAAGGTGGTGGTATCCCGCTTGAAGGGCTCGCTCGCCGCGGTCCAGATCTGCTTCGAACGTTTGAGAAAATAGGTCGTCATGGCGCTAAATAGTTCAGGCTCGCACTCCCAAAGCCGCTGGCTTGCAGGACTCAGTCTTGCGGCAACAGGTAATTATGCACTCACTTGGGAATTGAACCGTAAAGTGCACGCGCATGGACGCGTTGATCCGATATTGCCTCTGATAGACTACATCCAATCAATTGTCTAGAGGTGACTGACCATGCGTTTGACCATAATCGTTTCCGCCGGCCTGCTGCTGACCTGTTCGCTGGTATCGGCGGTGGAGATGCCGGAGCTTCCCAAGCTGGGCGACCTGAACAAGGGCTCGCTGCTCGACAACGTCAACACATCCCTGGCTGACCAGCAGGTCAAGGACGGCCAGTTCGAGTTCAAAACCGGCAAGGCCGAGTTCGCACCCGGTAACGACAAGCGCGTCAAAGGGCTGCTGAAGGTGGTGACCGAGAACTCCAAGGGTCTAAAAACCGCCTTTCCGAAACTTCATGTCATTGCCGAAGGTCATACCGATGCCGACGGAAGCGCGGATGCCAATCAGATGCTGTCTCTGGCGCGCGCAAAGAAAGTCTGCGCCGAACTCAAGGCCAAAGGCATGAAGTTATCCTGTACCCCGGTGGGCGTGGGTTCCGGCAAACCGCTGGTATCCCCGGAAAAAAGCGCGGCCGACAAGCAGAAGAACCGTCGCGTGCTGGTTCAGGTCGCGAAGTAACGCCTGCCGCTCGATAAGACCGCACGCGATTCGCTGCATGCTTTTTTCCGGCCGACAATTGCCGCCGTGATTCTGCTCGCCCCCATGGAAGGGCTGCTCGATTTCGTCCTGCGCGACATTCTGACGCGCGTGGGCGGCATCGATCGCTGCGTGTCGGAATTCATCCGCGTCACCGGCACCCTGCTGCCCGATCGCGTATTCATGCGTGTTGTGCCCGAGTTGGGCAATGGCGGACGCACCCCCGCCGGTGTGCCGGTGCGCGCGCAACTGCTGGGCTCGGACCCGGTGTGCCTGGCCGAAAACGCCGCCAAACTCGCCGCACTCGGTCCGGCCGGCATCGATTTGAATTTCGGCTGCCCGGCCAAGGGTGTGAACCGCCATCGCGGCGGCGCCGTGCTGCTTGATGAACCCGAACTCATTGCACAGATCGTTGCGTCAGTGCGCCGCGCGGTGCCACGCGAAATGCCGGTGTCCGCCAAAATGCGCCTGGGATACAACGACAGCAAGCGCACACTGGAGTGCGCGCTCGCGATCGCCGACGGCGGTGCTGACGAACTGGTGGTGCATGCGCGCACCAAGGCCGATGGCTATCGTCCGCCCGCTTATTGGGAACGCATTCAGGCGATTCGCGCAGCCGTCGCCATACCGGTAATTGCCAACGGTGAAATCTGGAACGTCGAAGACGCCATGCGCTGCCGCACTCTATCGGGATGCAATGCGCTGATGCTGGGCCGCGGCATCGTGGCCGACCCTGGTCTGGCATTGGCGATCAAGCAGCAAGGCGGGCGCTATCCCGCGCACGAAGCAGGCTTGAGCTGGGAAGCGCTGTTGCCCTTGGTGGCCGACTTCTGGCAGATCGTCGCGACCCACGTCGCGCCACACCACCGCGCCGGCCGGCTTAAGCAATGGCTCAATTTCCTGCGTCGCCGCTATCCCGAAGCGCAAACCGCGTACACCGGCGTGCGCACCATCAATGATCCGGCGATCGTCCGTCAGCTATTGTTTTCGCAACTCGACCCCGTGCATGCATTCTCAGCCCGGCTTGCGGCCTGATCCTGCTGGCAAAGGCGCTTATTTCAGTCCACGTGAGAAAAGGAAATTATTATCGGCGTGGGGAATATGGCAAACGAAGCACGCCTGCGCATCCTTGACGACTCGCGCATCCGGGTCGCCACCCTTGAATCCTTCGAATCCCCAGCCACCGGTCGCGGCGTACTTCTCTTCGTCGCGGAACATGACCGCGATCACCTTGCGATCCCCTTGTTGCAGCCGGTTGTTGTCGCTCTCTACATACTTGAATCGATCCACCGCGAAGCTGGCGCCCCGGGAAAACGTTCCGGTACGCAGCCCTTCCACCGCCAGCGCGTTGGCGTACACGTGCTGAATGCCGATATTGCCTTCGGGGGCGTGGCCATTCAGATTGACCGTGGAATGATGGTGAAACCAGGTGCGGTAATCCTGCGGAAAAGGAACTCCGCTGCCGTCCTGGGCCAGCAATATCCCTGCATGCAACATAAAAGGCACAAAAAATCCGTATTTGATCAATCGCATCATGGTTATCTCCGATTCAGTTGTTCAAAGAAAACACTTAACCTCACATTACGCTGGTTATCCTGATGATTCCAGGGTTTCCGCCGGGGTATGCGCGAAATCCGTAATTTGCGCTCATGATTTTGCTTGTTGGCATATCCGATCCGGTTGCAGATCATCACGTTGCGATGAAATGCAGCTCTATGCGGCTTTCTGTCCCAATCCTGTTGTTGATGTTTAGTCTGTCGGGCTGCAGCAGCCGGCAGATCTATGATTCGGCCACCGGCTGGCGGCACCACGAATGCCAGAAAATACTGGAAGACGCCGCGAGAGCGCGATGCGTTGAACAAGCCGGCAAGGATTACGACACGTACCGCAGGGAGAAGAACGGCATGTGAGCGTAACCGTGAGCGATTTCGCATCGGTGCCGCCGATCAGAATCTTCGCCGGACGCGGTCTTCCCGCTTGCTTCCCGCGTTGACCTTGGCATATTGTGTGCGGCATTATCACTTGGGTGGGGGCGTCCGATCAGTTCATCGCGTACTGTCGAGCATCGCAAGGCAGCCAGCCGTGCCGGCCTCAACTATGTGACCGATGGCGTGGCCGGCATTACCCGCCGCCGTGCGGGTAAGGGATGGACGTACTTCGCACCGGGCGGCGCACGCATCAGCGACGCGGCGGAGCGCCGCCGCCTCAATGCACTCGTCATTCCGCCCGCCTGGACCGAGGTCTGGATCTGCCCGGACCCGATAGGCCATATTCAGGCCACCGCGCGCGATGCGCGCGGCAGGAAGCAGTATCGCTACCACGAGCGCTATCGCGAGGCGCGCGACCAGTCGAAGTTCCGGCATATGCTCGAACTGAGCGAAGTGCTGCCCGCCATTCGCGAGCGCGCCGAACGCGATTTGCGCGCGCCGGAACTGAGCCGTCGCCAGATCCTTGCCACCGTGGTGCAGTTGCTCGACAAGACGTTGATCCGTGTTGGAAACGACGAATACGCGCGCGAGAATCGATCCTACGGCCTGACCACGTTGCGGATGAAGCATGTGCAGGTGAACGGCTCGAAGCTGAGCTTCAGTTTTCGCGGCAAGAGCGGCGTGCAGCATGCAATATCCGTGACCGACAAGCACATCGCGCGTGTCGTTCAGCGCTGCCAGGATTTGCCAGGCCAGGAATTGTTTCAGTATCTGAATACTGCCGGCAGGCGCGAAACCGTCACGTCCGACGATGTAAACGCGTATCTGCGCGAGATCAGCGGGCGCAACATCACCGCCAAGGATTTCCGCACCTGGGGCGGCACCATGCTGGCCGGTGTGCAATTGCGCGATATGGGCGTGGCGACAACGCAATACGAGGTCAAGCGCAATGTCATTCGCGCGATTGATGTCGTCGCCGAGCGCCTCGGCAATACTCGCTCGGTGTGCCGGAAGTATTATGTTCACCCCGCCCTGGTGCATGCCTATTCGCAAGGGCTAGTGGCGGGCGCCTCAATCGAAGCGCGGCCGCGCAAGAATCAGCGCCAGCGGCCAACACCGGCGTTGCGGCGCGACGAGATTGCCGTTTTGCAGTTTCTCCAGGAGGTACTTTGAGTCGCGGATCCGGCGTGAATTGGCGGCGCAAATTTGTGGAGCCCTTACTGATCCGCCGATTTGCCGTGAGTGCAGCACGATGACCCAGGAAATCGGCAACTCGGAACTGACTCCGGCAGATATACCTTCGTTCACCGAGGCCTGGGCGCATATTGAGCCGTTTGCGCTGACATTCGATGGATTCAAGTACTGGGGTTCGGTGGAAAAGTGCGCCGAAGTCGCCCAGACCGGGCGGCCCGGCTCGCTGACCGAACTCAGAACCGGTTTGTTCTACGAAGCAAGGCGATGGAAGCTGGCCGGCAGATCACCGGACGCGGCGGCCATGAAGTACATTCGCGCTATGGTCTATGCAATCCGAGAGAAAGTGAATAGCGGCGAGATAAGGTAGGAGGCGGGCTGTTGCGCGGTTGGAAACCGCACCGCCGCGCCCCCTGTGCCCGAGCCTTGTATTACCTTGAAAAACGAGTTGCCCCGCGTTTGCCCGACGCGTAGATCGGCCTGCCGGGCATTTTCATCTGAGGTTGTTTCTGCGGCAATCGCGGAACTTCTTTTTTCTCTTCGGTATCAACATTGCCGCTGGTAACGGGTTCAGCAGATTGAGCGGCAGATCTGTTCTCGTCTGCATCCGGATGCTGGTGGGCCGGCTGTGGATGGCCCCGACCTGGCATCGTTGGTTCCGGCCCGGGCCGGGTCGAAAACACCGGGGAGTCCCGCCTGAAATTGTTGCCCGGGGCGATTGCCATTGCCGCTTCCATGCGATTGCTCCACGCCTTGAGCGGACCGCCGTGGCTTAGTTTGCCATCGGCAAAGCCCATGTCGATGAAACTCAGCTCCTCGACCAACATTGGCTTTGGCGCGGCGCGCTGTGCGCGGGCTGCAAACCAGCCGCGGTAGTAGGCATTGGTCAGTTGGACTGTCGGCATGGTGTGCAACGTCGTTCGCTTTCGACCGTGTGCGTAAAGAATCTCTGACGAGTATTTCGGCACGTCAATTGCCAAGCTTTAGCCGAAGTCAGCCCACAGTTGAAATTGCGCCGGTCTGGCTGCATATTGTCCGGGATTCCCTGGTAATTTCAATCGGAGAACACCATGCATCGAGCAGAGCCATGCGTTACATAGACCGAAAAGTCGCCGGCATGCCGGCCACGGATGGAGCGGGCGTCAAACTCAAGCGCGTGATCGGCGGTGCGTCGCTGGACATGCTCGATCCCTTCCTGATGCTTGACGAATTCGGCTCCGACGACCCGGATTCCTGGATCGCGGGATTTCCGGACCATCCGCATCGCGGTTTTGAAACCGTCACCATCATGCTTGATGGCCGCGTGAAGCATGCGGATTCCGTTGGCAATCAGGGCGTGATCGAGGCCGGCGATGTGCAGTGGATGACCGCGGGCCGTGGCATTATTCATTCCGAGATGCCGGAGCGCGCCGAAGGAAGGCTGCGCGGTTTTCAGCTCTGGGTGAACCTGCCGGGAAAATTGAAAATGATTGCGCCGCGCTATCAGGATGTGCGCGCCGCGCGCATCACGTCCGTGGAAATCGGTGGAAGCAAGGTGCGTGTAATCGCGGGTGAAGCGGGGGGCGTCAAAGGCGCGGCGGACACCCTGTCGCCGGTACGCCTGCTCGACGTGGCGATCGCTCCGAACGCAGTCTTCGAGATCGACGTTCCCGACCCGCATGCCTGCTTTGCCTACGTTTACGAAGGCCGGGTTGGTGGAGCGGGCCGCGATGGCGGTGCGGTTGATGCGGCGCAAGGATATCTTGCGGTGTTGAGTGGCAGCGGCATCGTGCGCCTGCAAGCGGGAGACTCGGGCGCAAAATTGCTCTTCGCCGACGGCCTGCCAATCCGTGAGCCGATTGCGCGCTACGGGCCGTTTGTGATGAATACGCGCGAGGAAGTGCAGAAGGCCTTCGAGGATTATTCGCGCGGGGAACTTGTCAGCGTTTAGGGGTGTTCGCCGAAAAGCCCTTGCCACGCCGGACGCGCATCTCTCGCGACGATCAACTGACGCGGAAAAAAATGGGCAGGGAGAAATCCTGCCCATTTTTATTTCCGAACGCCAGTATCAGTAAGCCGCTACCGGATTTCCGGGTGAGCCGGTCGCGCCAACCAGCTTGAGCGGCGCCCACGAGAACAGGAACTCATAGGCCTTGTCGGCTGATATCTCGTCGAGATCCAGGTTCTCGAAATTGTAGATGCCACGGCGCGTGATCAGATTCATGTGGCAATAGGCGAAGGACTCGGGCGCACCCGACTTGGCGAAGTCATAAGGCTCGAGACCCCAGGTGTCTGATCCGATCATGGAGATCTTCTTCGCCGCCAGGTGGTCGCAAATTTCCGGCGAGACCCCGGGTTGGCCGGAACCGAATTCGGCGTTGTCTTTCGCCATTTGCTCGTCGCTCTTGACCTTCTCGCCAGCCGGCCGGCCAAGGTGGTTGGTTTTCCACAACGCATTCCAGCCGGTGCGGAATACCACCACATCACCCTGCATGGCGTCTTTCACGCCTTGCTTGGCCAACGCCGCCCTGAAGTCCGCCATGGTGATGGAATAGCCCTTGGGCAAAGTAGAGACGCCCTTCAACGCAGCGATGTCGATCAGCAGGCCGCGGGTAAAGAAGCCGCCGGACTGTTCGGTGCCGACTTTCTTCATGCCGCGCGACGACTGCACGTCCTGCAGGCGGTGCTTGTTGTAAAAGTAGTCGCCGTCCTCCCAGCCCGGTACGCCCTGGACACGGATCATCGGGTGCGCAAGCCCGTCCCACTGCGTGCCGACCTGGCCGATTTCAGCGGTGACGATTTCATCCATAAAGGTCATGGAGTAGCTGTCGCCGGGCCAGTTGAGCGGCCCGTGCGTGGGCGCGCCCGGAATGCTCAACGCGGAGGTGCGCCCCGGTACCAGCGGCATGTGATTGCTGTAGGGGTGGCCGAGCAGGGCCATTTTGCCTTTCTTCACCAGCTTCGCTGCTTCAATGCGCTTTTGCGGCGTAATGTAGTTGGTGCCACCGGCCTGGTCATCCGGACCAAATTCGCTCGGCCACCAGTTTTCGTCGACCGGGTTGTTGCCGGCAAATGCCGCGCCGGCCAATAACAAAAGGTGCAATCGCTGTTGCTGCTACAAGTTTTTTAAAGCTCTTCATGGATCTTACCTCCCAGGGTTCTGGTTGAAATGGGCGGCCTGAACGGCGCGCCCTGCGAAAATTGATACACTCTGCCCGCGGCCAAGTCAAACTGCGGTCACGCACGCGGCCCTGGCTGTTGCGTTGCAATCTATCTGGGGCGAGCGCCACTGCCGGGCTTGATGATCGGAATTTAAGGATCGCAGGACGGAAAGTTTTTGCGTTGCGCCAGACCGGCGCTGCGTCGCAATTTTCGTTGTTTTTTCGAGGGTTCATCTCATGAGACTAAGACCGGCAACTTGCGCAATGATGACGATATGGGTTCTGGGAGCGACGGCCGCGTTCGGCCAGGGCACCGACGAGCTCTGGGACATGACCATGAGCATGGAGATGGAAGGCATGAGCATGCCGGCGATGAACCAGAAAATCTGCCAGAAGAAGGGCGAAAACCAGGAGAGCAGGACGCCGCCGGTCGAGAAGGACTGCAAGATGATCGACTCGAAGCGCAGCGGCAACAAACAGCTCTTCAAGTTCGCGTGCGACGGCAAGGACGGCAAGTACACCATCACCGGGGAAACCGAGCAACTGGGCAAGGACGCCTACCGCGGCAAGATGCAATCGAGTGGCGTGCGCGATGGCGAGAAGTTCGACATGAGCACGGCGTTTTCGGGCAAACGCGTGGGCAACTGCACCTGGGAAGATCCCGGCAAGAAAGTGCAGGAGATGCAGGCGCAGTCGAACGCGATGATGGCAAAGGAGTGCGACAAGATGATCGCGGATCTGGAGCCGCTCATGTTCTTCGGCGGGGCCGATATGCCTGCCGACGCGCTCTTTTGCAAAGACCGCAAAGCGGATTTTTGCGCCAATGCAAAAAAAGCGGCCCAGAGGATGCGCGATCCGGCGGGATTCACCGCGATGGCAGGCAAGCATCAGAACTGGCGCCAGGCCATGACGGCCTGCAGCATCGATCCGGCCACCATCAGCGGACCGGTGTGCAAGAGCGGCGTGGACAAGAAGGACTGGACATTCGTGAACAGGTATTGCACGACCGAGGCTGCGGCTCTGCGCAAAGCGCACTGCACCGGGCGCACTTATACGACGGTGGATGCCGCTTATCGTGAGCTGTGCGCCGGCTTGGGCGGCCTGTCGTACACCGCGGATGAACCCAGCGCGGAAAAGGCCAAACCGGCGGCTGCCGAGAAGCCCAAGAGTTCGGGTGATGCGGCCAAGGACAAGCTCAAGGAAGGCACGGACAAGCTGAAGAAATTTCTGAAGTTCTGATGGTGTTGTTACGTTGCCTGAGGACGGCCGCGCTGTGCGCGGCCGTTTGTTTTCCGGCACACGCGGTGACCAACGCCGCGCCCGGCGTTGCAGCGGCCTATCTGGTGCGCATCGACGGCGATACCGTGTGGGCCGATGCTGCGGATCGCCGGCTGCCGCCCGCAAGCCTGACCAAGCTCATGACCGCGCTGCTGATCGTGCAGGACTACACGCCCGATGCCGTGACCACGGTGAGCACACGCGCCGCCGCTGCGACCGGTTCGCGGCTGGGATTGAAAGCAGGTGAGCGCTTGCGCGTGGGTGATCTGCTTGCTGCGGCATTGATCGGTTCGGCAAACGATGCTTGTCTCGCGCTAGCCGAATGGAGCGCCGGCAGTGAGGCGAAATTCGTCGAGCGCATGAATCAAAGAACTGCCGGACTTGGCCTCACTAACACGCACTTCGCCAATGCCTGCGGATTCGATGCGAAAGGTCACTATTCCACTGCGCACGATCTGGCGCGACTTGCCGATGAAGCCATGCGCGCAACGCCGATCGCGGATCTGGTGGCGCGCATCGACCTGCGCCTGACCGACGCCGAGGGCCGCCGCAATTTTCACATTCGCAATCGCAATGCCTTGATCGGCCGCTATCGCGGTGCCATTGGCGTCAAGTCCGGGTACACCGCAAAGGCCGGAACCTGCGTGATCGCGCTTGCGCAACGCGGCGATGTACGCGTGCTGCTGGTGATTCTGGGCGGAAAGAATCGCTGGTGGGACGCGCATGCGCTACTCGATCGCGCATTCGATCACGCGGCCGCCGAAGCGCATGCGCGATAGCGCGGCGCTGGCGGCGCTCGCTGCGGGCGTGCTCGCCGTGTACGCCAGCGCGCTGGGCGGCCCGTTCCAGTTTGACGACTACAACGTCATCGTCGATAACCCCGCCGTGCATTCCATGTCCGCGTGGTGGCACTCGATGCCGGGCATCCGGCCGTTGCTGAAATTGTCGTACACCGCGAACTGGATTTCCGGCGCCGGCGCGGCCGGCTTTCATGCGGTGAATATCGTCCTGCATCTGCTCAATGCGTTGCTGGTGTTCGCCATCGCGCGCCGGCTGCTGCCGGGTCTTGGCGTCGCGGGCGACGGTGTTGTGCCCATCGCGCTGGCTGGCGCCGCGATCTTTGCGTTGCATCCCGCGCAGACCGAAGCCGTGACTTACGTGTCCGGGCGCTCGGTGTCTCTTATGGCGGCGTTCGAACTCGCGGCGCTTTTGGCGTGGTTGGAGGCGCGCGCCAGTGCGCGAAAGCTGTGTTGGCGCGTCGCGTCGGTCCTTCTATTCGTACTCGCGCTTGCGGTGAAGGAAAATGCCTGGTCGCTGCCCTTCGCGCTCCTGCTGTGCGAAGCCTTGCAGCCTGGCTGGACCTGGCGCGGCGCGCTGGCGCGTACGTCCGCGCATTGGGCGGTGCTCCTTGCCGCTGCAATCGCGGTCGTGCTGGTGCCGGGTTACTGGAAACTCATCGGCGCCAGTCTGGAAATCCGCACGCTGGGAGAAAATGTCCTGACCCAGATCGGCGGCGTGTTTTATCTGCTGACCCGGCCGCTGCTCACACTTCATCTGAACATTGATCCCGATCTGCCGGTGCGCTCGGCGTGGGATGCCGCGCTGGCGGCGAAAGCCCTGCTGCTGGCTGCCATGCTGGTACTCGCACTGTGGCAATGGCGCAGGCGTCCGTGGATTGGCTTCGGCATCCTGTGGTTTATCGTCATGCTGGCGCCGACCAATTCGGTGCTGCCGCGTACCGACGTGGCCAACGACCGGGCGCTTTACCTGGCGCTCATTGGTCCGGCGTTGATGCTCGCTGTCGCAGCGCATCGCCTGCTCGCGGCGCGACCGGCGCTGATTGCGTTGTCGGTGTTGTGCGTGCTGCTCGGTGCGGCAACGGTGATGCGAAACACCGACTACGCAACCGAAGTGGCGCTATGGGAAGACGCCGCTGCCAAGTCTCCTGGAAAAGCGCGCGTACACAACAATCTCGGATTCGTATACCAACAGGCCGGGCGGCGCGATGAGGCGCAACGAGCCTACTTGCGTGCGCTCGCGCTCGATCCGGCGCACACCAAGGCGCATTGGAATCTGGAGAGCATTAAAGAAATGCCTTGACCGCAGAGGCGCAGAGGAAACGCGGAGAAGAACGGTATTGATCTTTTCGTCATTTCTGAAACGTCGCTTCCCTCACCCCCATCCCTTGTATGCTTTGTTTCACGAGACATGAAAGACTGGATATTGATTTACGTGTCTGGCCCGGCACGGCAGTTCGATCATCCCTGGGGACGCCAAGCCCGTGGGAGAGCAAGGAGCGTCGTGCCGGTTTTTCATTGACAA
>JANLTJ010000086.1:0-2665 GCA_031362885.1 Betaproteobacteria bacterium | reverse complement strand
GCTATACAAGGTCTCCACAGTAGCGGGCTGGCGCTCGGTGCATGCCTTGGCGTGAAGAGCATCGGAAAGCCGTGTGCGGGAAATCCGCATGCACGGTTTGATGAGGGAGGGCAGGCGCGAGCCTGTTCTCTACTCTACCCTTGCTTGACCCCTTGCTGCGGCAACCTAGCCGACCCGTCGCCTCCTAGCCGCAACGGCCGGCGCTGCGCTTGCCGCAGTTTTTTCCCCTGGCTCTGCCATTCCTCACGAACGCTGCGCTCCAAAAAACAGCGTCACGGCTGTCCTCCTCTGCGTTGCGGCCCTGGGGGTGCGGCCGGCGCCGGGCCGGCTCAGCTACTTCCTTCGAGGCTGCGATTGGCGCGGCTGAGATAAACGAAAAGGAGACTTACATCATGGCAACCATCGGCACCATCACGAAGACCAAAGCCGGCTTCACCGGCATCATCCAGACCGTCGGCCTCAAGGCCAAGATCGCGATCACTCCGGTCGAGAAGCGCGGCGAATCCGCTCCCGACTACCGGGCGTTCGTCGGCAAAGTCGAGATCAGCGCAGCCTGGCCTCGCACCAGCAAGGGCGGTCGCGAGTTCATCAGCGTCAAGCTGGACGATCCGAGCTTCCCCGCTCCGATCTACGCGAACCTGATCGAGCGCGACGGGCACCACGAGCTCATCTGGTCTCGCTGACCGCAAGACGCCGCCCGGTGACTCCGGGCGGCGGTATTACGACGTCAAGAAAGACTGGCCGCTGCGCCACCGGGAACATGATGCTATACACGCCCACTGGCACCTTCGGCGGCGGCCGTTTTCCGTATTGTGCGGGGCTTGGGAACTTCGGCTACACCGTGTAGCGCGAGGACATTGCACACAAGCCGCACCCCGTGCAGCCGTGCGGCAATCGCCGTCGCGAGGTACTGGGCAGAAAATAGCGCGACCGCGAGCCAGATCGCATTCGCTCCTGTGCCTAGGACGTAGAGTGCGCCGGGCGCACCGATGCCCAAGAGAAGCGACAGCGCGGCGAGGTCGCGGAACAGCAGGAAGTAGCGGTGCGCTTGGGCGATTTCCGGATCACTGTCCGTCTTCTTGAACAGCCGATACCACAGGGCATTCTGCTCGCGCGGCGACTCCGGAAATTCACCAATCGCGGCACGCAACCGCCCAACGTCAACGCGTGGGTCTTTCTGCGCGTAGACCGAAAATGCACGGTGGCCGGGCAACACGTCGCGCAGGCGCCAGAATACCAGCGTGGCCTTGAAGTCGGACGAGAGTAGCGACGTAAGTAAGAGCACGACCACGGGCGCAATCGAGGCGCCTGCGAGGCGCAAGCCAGAGGCCACCCACGACGCCGCCTGGTCTACGACCGAGGGAAAGGCAAACGACATCAGCGTCAGTGCATCAGCAACGACGACGGTCCAAATCCACGTGGTGTTCTGCGCCTTAAGCGCCGCCTTAGTCACGCCACCTTCTTGCAGTACTTGTCCTTCGTCGTCGTGGTGTAGAAGTAGCCGTCGCCTGTGACGCGGAAAATGATGTCACCGTCGCTCCGCGTGGTTAGAACGTGCCGTTGCCTGAGCTGTCCCCCGCCCGTTACGGGTGCGCCGTTTGGATTCAGCAGCACGTCTCGGTAATCTGGAACCATCTCCTGCGACTCATACTTGATCCCCGTGTCCGAAATCACAACCAACTGCGGCCTGAAGTGCTCGAAGATGTCCTCGCAGAAGCCGCTCTCGCGCCCATGATGCGAAGCTATCAACACATCCGTGTACCGCAGCTCGGCTAGGAAAGCCGGATTCCGGAGCATCGCCCTCCAGCCCGCCTTTTCCAGGTCCCCCGGAAAGAGGAACTTGACGTTCGCGTACTTGATGAACGTTGCCATGCTAAGGTTATTCGTGTCCGAGAATTCGGGGAATGTGTTGCAGAACGTCGCACACATCACGCCGCCCATTGCGTCGTTGAAGGAAACAGCGTAGCCCCAGTAGTTTCCGTGCATATCGATGAACCGCTCAACGCCTTTCGACAGCGGGCCTTCGGCCTCCTTGAGGACGCGTAGCGCTGGAGCGGAGGGCGACCCGTTTCGGACGAGGGTTTCCACGTGCACGCCGTGCTCGAGCAGCCCCGCGCAGTCGCTCAGATGGTCGCGGTCGGCATTGGTCACGAAGAAGTAATTGATCCTGTCCAGACCAAGCTCCTGGCGGATGTAACGGCTCGGCCGCCAGCCGGTCAAGCTGTTTTGGCCGCAGTCGATCATCGCGGTACGGCCGTTGGGCGCCTGCATCATCGCGCAAGCGCCATGCTCAACATCGAAGATTCGGAGGATGAATTCGGAAGCCATTCGAGGCCCTTTTCTCTAGAGGGCCTGACCTTCTACAGGCACCCCTATAGCGCCATTTGCAGAACCTGACCCAATATGCCTTATACGCCAAATTTCAACCGGACGCAAGATATGGGGTCACGGGCGGCTTCGGTGACTATATCTAGTGGCTATATTGTAGGACGAGGTGTCACAGACGAGGTGGACGATGTGTCAGGTCTTGGTTGCGGCATGGCAATGTCGCACTTTCTAGCGGGTGGAAGTCCCGCCTCGGTAACTGCTAGCCACAGGCCGAGTATCGAGCCTTGCAGGTGATCTGGTAACAGGTTGCTTGATGCGTAGGCACGAAAGCAAGCGA
>JANLTJ010000037.1:0-10569 GCA_031362885.1 Betaproteobacteria bacterium | reverse complement strand
GGCTTGACCAGCAGCACGCCGATGATCAGCACCAGCGCCACGGTCAGTTTCAGTTCGGTACCGATCACATAAGCGCCGAGAATATTCTCCAGCACCCCGACCGCGAACCCGCCGACCACGGCACCGAACGGACTGTCGATGCCGCCGACCAGCGCCGCGGCGAACGCGTATAACAGCACCCCTGCCATCATGTTGGGTTCGAGGTAGACAATCGGTGCGACCAGCATTCCCGCAACCGCGCCCACCGCTGCCGCCAGCCCCCACCCCAACGCGAGCATCCAGCCCACGCGCACGCCGACCAGACGGCTCGATACCGGGTTCTGCGCCGCCGCGCGCATGGCCAGACCGAGCGGCGTAAAGCGGAAGAACAGATACAACAGGATCAGCACCGCCAAGGTGACGCCGATCACGCCCAGTTCATGGGAAGAAATATAGCGGTTGCCGAACAGCGGCTGCTCCGGAAACGGGCTGGGAAACGTTTTGATCGTGTAGGTGAAGATCCACCCCGCCACGCTGTTGAATATGACCAGCAGCGCAACGAATACCGTGATGATGGAAAGCACCGGCGCATGCTCAACCGGGCGGATGATCACGCGCTCGATCACGACGCCGGCGGCAAACGACACCAGCACCGTAAGCAGAAAAGCCCACCAGTAAGGCATGCCGGCGTTGATCGCGTACCACGCGAGATAGGTGGAGAACATGGCCATCTCGCCCTGGGCGAAATTGATGTGGCTGGTGGACTGGTAAATCATCACCAGCGCAAGCGCAAGGCTGGCGTAGATGCCGCCTGCCGCGAGCCCCGACAAGACCTGGTGGATGAATGCGTCCATGCTGTTCTCTACCTGACGAGTCTTCAGTAACCCAGATAGGCGCGTCGCACGGTTTCGTTGGAGCGGATCGTGTCCGCCGTGCCGGACATCACGACTTCGCCGGTCTCCAGCAAATAGGCATGATCGGCCAGATCGAGTGCGAGCGTGGCATTTTGCTCCACCAGCAACACGCTCACCCCTTCACTGGCATTGATCTCGCGCAGGATGCGGAAAATATCCTGCACCACCAGCGGTGCCAGTCCGAAAGATGGTTCATCGAGCAGCAGCAGGCGCGGACGCAGCATGAGTGCGCGCGACACCGCCAGCATCTGCTGCTCGCCGCCGGAGAGCGTGCCGGCCTGCTGATGCCGGCGCTCCTTGAGCCGCGGAAAATAGGTATAGATGCGCTCGAAGTCCTGCGCCACCGCCGGCTTGTCGCGCCGGGTGTAGGCACCGATGCGCAGATTCTCTTCGGTGGTGAATTCCAGAAACGTGCCGCGCCCGTCGGGCACATGCGCGATGCCGGCGCGCGCCACGTCTTCGGTCATCATGGATTCGAGCGCACGGCCATCGAAGCGGATCGAACCGGCGCGCCTCACCATGCCGCACACCGCGCGCAGCAGCGTGGTCTTGCCGGCGCCATTGGCGCCAAGAATCGCCGTGATCCCGCCCTGCTCGACGGCGAAGCTCACCCCGCGCAACACGTCGGCCGGACCGTATCCAGCGCGCAATTCAGTGACATCGAGCAAGGCCATCAGGCGTCCTTCCCGAGATAGGCGCGGATGACTTCGGGGTTGCGTTGCACCTGCATCGGCGCGCCGTCGGCAATCTTGCGTCCGAAATTGAGCGCCACGACCTTGTCGGAGAGCTGCATCACCAGGCCCATGTGGTGTTCCACCAGCAGCACGGTCATACGCAATTCATCGCGGATGCGCCGGATCAGCGCCGCCAGCGATTCCACCTCTTCGTGGTTAAGTCCCCCGGCGGGCTCGTCGAGCAACAGCAGGCGCGGCGCAGCGGCCAGTGCGCGCCCGAGTTCCACCCGCTTCTGCGTGCCAAACGGCAGATCGGCCACGCGCGCCTGCGCCACCGATTGCAACTCCAGCAATTCGATCAACTCGCGGGCCTTAGCCTCCACGCGCGCCTCTTCGCGCGCCACGAGAGGCATGCGCAGCGCATTGGTGAGAAAACCGCCACGGCTGCGGCAATGCGCGCCGACCATGACGTTGTGCAGCACGCTCATGGTGCGAAACAGCGCGAGATTCTGGAAAGTGCGCCCGATGCCGCTTGCGGCGATGCGATGACGCGGAATATCCAGCAGTGACTGCCCGCCGAAAACAATGCTGCCACCCTGAAACGGATACAGCCGCGACAGGCAATTGAACAACGTGGTCTTGCCCGCGCCGTTGGGACCGATAACACCGGCAATCTGACCGGGCAAGATGTCGAAGCTTACATCCTCCAGCGCGACTATCCCGCCGAAGCGCACCGTGAGCCCCGCTATGCGCAGCAATGCCTCCTCAGAATCAGCGGCTTCCGGCGCAGGATTGTCCGATTGTCGTTTTTCGTCCGCGCTGATTGCCAACATCCCCCCTGTATACGGCACGCACTGATCCGAGCATTGCTGCCGATATTGGCACAACCACCGCAGACGGTAAAGTTGTTGTGCTTGAGTGTGTTTACGTTGCGGCGCAATGTCGCGCGCCGACGTTGACCTCGGCGACGACCATGTACAACATAGCAAGCCTGTGAGGAGAGCAACACGTGCAACCCGATCACTTCCGCTTCTGGCCGCCACATCTGCCCAGGGAAATGCCCCTGCCGGAAACGAGTATCTACGCCAATCTCGCGGCCAGCGCCGCGCGCTTTCCCGGGAAAGCGGCAGTCATGTACTACGGCAGCGCGCTAACTTACCGGCAGTTCAAGCACGAGGTCGATGCACTGGCTGGTTTCCTGCAAACGCGTGCCAAGGTCAGGCGCGGCGATCGTGTTCTGCTGTTCATGCAGAACAGCCCGCAGTTCATGATCGCCTTCTACGCCATCCTGCGCGCCGATGCGATGGTGGTGCCGGTCAATCCGATGAATCTGACCGGGGAATTGCGCCATTACCTGACCGACAGTGACGCGGCCGTCGCGATCATCGGCCAGGAGTTGCTCGATCAGGCGCGACCACTGCTTGCAGAAAGCTTGCAGCAAATCATTGTCGCCGCCTATGGCGATTACCGCGGACAACCGACTGATCTCAAGCTGCCCGGGGTGGTGGCCGCGCCGAGACAAATCGTGCGCGAACCGGGCGTCACGCTCTGGCAGGAGGCCCTCGCCGAGAATTGCAAACCCGCCGCGCATCTGGCCGGGCCGGACGATTTGTGCGTGATGCCTTATACCTCGGGCACGACCGGGAAGCCCAAAGGGTGCATCCACACCCATCGCACGGTGATGAGCACAACGGTCGCGGGTGGCGCCTGGGTGGAAATGCAGCCGGAATCCGTGGTGCTGTGTTCCATGCCGCTGTTTCACGTCACCGGCATGCAATGCAGCATGAATCAACCGATTTATTCTGGCGGGACCATTATTCTGATGACGCGCTGGGATCGCGACACGGCGGGCGAGCTGATCCAGCGCCACAAGATCGACGGCTGGACCAACATATCGACCATGGCCATCGACTTTTTGTCGAACCCGAATCTTGGCTGCTACAATTTGTCCAGCATGAAACATATCGGCGGTGGCGGCGCCGCCATGCCCGAAGCCGTGGCGCAGCGCCTGCATGATCTGACCGGGCTGACTTACATCGAAGGCTATGGGCTCTCGGAAACCATCGCGCCCACGCACATCAATCCGCCACAACGCGCGAAGAAGCAGTGCCTGGGGATTCCAATCTGCGCGACCGAATCGCTAATCATCAACCCCGATACCCTGGCCGTGCTTGGGCCACGCGAGACCGGTGAAATCGTCTCGCGCGGGCCGCAGATATTTCTCGGCTACTGGAAGAAACCCGAGGCGACTTCCGCGGCCTTCGTCGAGATCGGCGGCAAAGCGTACTTCCGCACTGGCGACCTCGGCTATCGCGACGAAGACGGTTATTTTTTCATCGTTGACCGCTTAAAGCGCATGATCAATGCGGCCGGCTACAAAATCTGGCCGGCTGAAATCGAAGCCATGCTTTATCATCACGCCGACGTGCGCGAAGCCTGCGTCATTGCAACCCATGATGCGCATCGCGGCGAAACCGTAAAAGCCGTTATCGTTCTCACGGATGCAAGCCGGGGTAAAGTGGCGCCCGAAGACATCATCGCCTGGTCGCGCCAGCAAATGGCCGCCTACAAAGTGCCGCGCGTGATCGAATTTTTGGAATCGTTGCCGAAGTCCGCCACCGGCAAAGTGCAGTGGCGCCTGCTACAGGAAAACGAGAATAAGAGAACCTCTGGAAATCTTTAGAAAGTACCAGGACACGCCTTCTCCCTCCGGGACAAGGGAATTTTTAGAGATACCCCTTCAATCCGATACGAATCGATGGAAGCAAGACATTTCAAACACTGGCCAAAACACCTGCCGCGGCAGCTTGCGGTGCCGGGAACTTCGCTGCACTTCAACCTCGAAGTCTCCTCCGCGCGCTATCCGGACAAGGCGGCGGTGATTTTTTACGACAGCAGACTCTCGTACCGAGAATTGAATGCCCAGGCCGATCTCATGGCCGGCTTCCTGCAACACCGCTGCGGCGTGCGCAAGGGCGACCGCGTGCTGTTGCAGATGCAAAATTCACCCCAATTCATCATCGCCTACTACGCCATTCTGCGCGCCAACGCCGCCGTGCTGCCAGTCAGTCCGATGCATGTCACCGATGAACTCACGCATTATTTCAACGACGCCGGTGTCTCGACAGCGCTGATCGCGCAGGACCGTTATGCCCAGATTCAACCGTTGATCGGCAAGCAGGTAAAGCATGTCATCGTCGCGACCTATGCCGACTACCTCACTGGAAAATCCACGCTTGATGTCCCCGAGTTCCTGCGTGCGCCGCGAGAACCACTGACCGATCCGGGTGCAGTCTCCTGGGCGGATGCGCTTGCCGCAGACTACAAGCCGCTGCCCGCCACCACGCAACCCGATGATCTGGCCGCCATCCTCTATACCTCAGGCACGACCGGTGTTTCCAAGGGCTGCATGCACACGCATCGCACGATCATGCATTCGCTGGTGGGCGCGGCGCTGTGGGAGGGTTTTCATGCCAGTAGCGTCGCGCTGGGAACCGCACCCATGTTTCACGTCACCGGCATGCAGCACACCATGAATGCGTCGATTTTCGCCGGTGCCGGCATCGCCGTACTGCCGCGCTGGAACGCGGAGGCGGCGGGCTACATGATCGAGCGCTACGGCTGCACGCACTGGGCCAACGTTCCGACCATGGTGGTGGACTTGCTTGCGCATCCAGCGACCGCGCAACGCGATCTGTCGTCACTGCAGAACATTTTCGGCGGCGGCGCTTCCATGCCCGAAGCCGTGGCGCAGAAGCTCCACGACTTGTGCGGCATCGACTACATGGAAGCCTACGGCATGACGGAAACCATTTCGCAGACGCACATGAATCCGGCGCATCAGGCGCGCAAACAATGCCTGGGCTTCCCAACTTTCGATACCGAATCACTGGTGATTGATCCGCAAACCCTGGCCGTGCTGGATGCAAACGAACTGGGCGAAATCGTCGTCCACGGCCCGCAGTTGATGCTCGGTTACTGGCAGCGGCCCGACGCCAACGATGCCTCGTTCATTGATATCGGCGGAAAGAAATTTCTGCGCACCGGCGATCTCGGCCGCTTCGATGAAGACGGTTATTACTATATTGCCGATCGTCTCAAGCGCATGATCAACGCCTCCGGGTACAAGGTCTGGCCGGCGGAAATAGAAGCCACCCTGTACAAGCATCCGGACATCAAGGAAGTCGCGGTCATCTCATCGCCGGACAGCCGGCGTGGCGAAACCGTCAAGGCGGTGGTGGTGCTGAAGGATGAACGCAAAGGCCAAATCAGCGCCGACGACATCATGGAATGGTCGCGGCTGCACATGGCCGCCTACAAAGTGCCGCGCCTGGTGGAATTCGCCGACGCGCTGCCCCGCTCCGGAACCGGCAAAATTCAGTGGCGGGCGCTGCAGGAAAAAGAGTGGAATTAGATTGACTTCTGCAACGTTTCGACCGCCCGCTCCAGCGTGCGGATTCTGTCATGGGCCTGTTGCAGCAGGTCGCTCAGAGATGCGATCGAATCGACAATGTTCGCTTCACGTCCCGAATACAGGCGCCGGTCTCCATAGCCCCGGCGGTCCTTGCGATCCCGGCGGCGATTGGGCGTCTGTATGACATCAAGTTTGTTCATCGTTTTCTCCTTATCCTGGATGGCCCACATCCGGTACGGTGCTAGCTTGACCGTTCATACCGGACTGGCGATTGACAGCCGCAATATTACGCCAAAAAAGCAAAGATTGAGATACCTGGCGGGCATTGCAATCAGGCCATGATGCGATCGAGGGAGGCTAGGAGTGCATGTAACGACTGACGGTGGCGTCTCAGTTTGAATTTCCGCTATCGGCCAAAAGCGGCGGTACAGCTAAGTTTCTGAAAGCGGGCGTTCGACGGTGCAATTAGTCCTGAGCGAACATCCAAAGATTCGAGTTGTCACGTTCTATCGAGACGGTGAGGGCGAATGGCGGCGCCGAAAGGAACTCAAGATCGGCAGATCTAGCGAGAGAACCTAGACATGGACCGCGTCAACCATGAGCTGACTCCGACGGCGAATAACCCAATTTGCGCGACACGCTGTCAGCAGCGCTGCGTAACGCACGTACAAGAGTGCCGTCCCAGGAAATATCGAGATCGTGTTCAGAACCAAGAAGAGTTATCACAGCGACGACGGCACCTCGATGATCAAAGATCGGAGCCGCCAAGGCGTTCGTTCCGGGAGTGACCGTACCCTGGATACGAGAAAGCCCATATTCCCTTACCTTCGTCACGAGCGTATCTAGATCTTTCTTGCTCTTCGGAGCTCGGGTTCCTGTCGACCGACGGTTCACTTCGAGTTCAGCCGCAACTAACTTATGCGTCACCGATTCTGGCAAGAAGGCGATGAAGGCAAGTCCCGTCGCTGACCAAGTCAGCGGCATGACCGCGCCTATTCGCGTCAGAACGAAAGCTGGCCGGCGCGACGCCAATACGCGTACTACAGTCGGTCCCTGATCCCCCCAGACCGCGAGCAGCCCGCTCTCGCTGGTTGACTCTCGTAACTCCTCCAGAACCACGGTGGCAATTCCGATCGCGTCAATCCGACCCTGCCGGGCTAGGCCAAGCTCAAGCGCGAAGTTCGCGAGGTCGTAGCGTCCGGTCGCCGGGTCCTGATCCACGAGTCCTAAGCGACTCAAGCTCACCAGGTAACGGTGGGCCTTAGCTGCGGGCATGTGAGCCGCTTTTGCCAGATCGCGCAGCATCATCGCTTGCCCTTCGCCGACCAGCGCGCGAAGCAAGCGGCCCGCGACCTCTACCGACTGGACGCCTTGTTGCGACAGCTTCATAGCAAATATCTCTGTCCAAAATAGCTGCGATGAAGTTTGCAGCGATACCTCTTTGTGCCCTGCACGAGCGTGTGGTCATGCGTTCGGTCGTTGGTCATGGTCGTGATCTCTGTACTCAATGCCTCAATTTTAGCAGATTACGGATAGCGGTTGACATTATCCTATATCGTAATTACTATACTCGTAACTTGATTATGATTAGCGTAACTCAAGGATAGCCAACCAATAAACTAAAGGAGGGAGCCATGACTGCATCATCGCTGTGTAAGTCTTTGATCCTGGCCGGAGCACTGGCGTGGCTGGGAACAGACGTGAGCTTTGCGGAGAAACGCTATGGGCCCGGCGTGACCGATACTGAGATCAAGATCGGTCAGACGATGCCCTACAGCGGGCCTGTGTCGCTAAACAGCCCGACAGGTAAAACCATGACAGCCTACTTCGCCAAGATCAACGACGAAGGTGGTGTGAATGGCCGCACGATAAAACTGATCAGCCTCGATGACGGTTACAGTCCCCCCAGGACCATGGAGCAGACCCGGAGGCTGGTGGAAGATGAGGAGGTACTCTTTATTTTCGGAACACTAGGCACGCCCACCAATCTGGCGATCCAAAAGTACCTCAATGGGAAGAAGGTGCCACAGCTGTTCATTACGACGGGCGTCACGAAATTCGGTGATCCCAAGAATTATCCTTGGACGATGGGTTTCATGGCCAACTTCGCAACCGAGGCCAGTGCATACGCGGCTTATGTTCTGCGCAATCGGCCCGACGCAAAGATAGGGGTCCTCTACCAAAACGACGACTACGGCAAGGATCTTCTCAAGGGCCTCAAGTCCGCGCTTGGAGACAAAGCAACCAAGCTGATCGTCGCGGAGTCCACCTATGAGGTTACCGACCCCACCGTCGATCAACAGATCATCACGCTCAAGAGCTCCGGAGCGGATGTCTTCATGAATTTCTCCACTCCCAAGGCCGCCGCCCAGGCCATTCGAAAAACCTACGATATCGGCTGGCATCCGCTGCACTTTCTGGCCAGCCCATCCAACTCGATGTCGGGCACGTTGAAGCCTGTTGGCTTCGACAAGGCAGTCGGTCTCATCAGTGCCACTTACAGCAAGGATCCCAGTGATCCTCAGTGGACGAGCGATCCGGGGGTCCAGGGCTATCTCGCTTTCATGAAAAAATACTATCCGGAAGCTGATCCCACCGACCCCAACGCGCTGCGCGGCTATGACGAGGCCATGGCTCTGGTTCATGTACTCAAGCAATGCGGCGAAGATCTCACCCGCGAGAACGTAATGCGACAGGCTACGGATTTGAAGGCGCTTCAATTGCCGATGCTGCTTCCGGGCATTTCGGTCAACACCAGCCCGACCAACTACTTTCCGATTAACCAAGTGCAGTTGGAGCGCTTTGACGGGAAACGCTGGACCCGCCTTGGACAATAGTAGCGGCTCTGTTTCGCCACGACCGGTGCGAAATAATTCAAAAACGAGATCGGATTTTCATAGCATGCGAGGGCGCAATAAAATGACAGCCAAAACGACCGACTACATTTTGGGCGTTGGGGACGCCGGCGCGAAGCGGTTACATCTCTTGCACCAGGTGTATGGGCCAGGATCGGAGCGTTTGTTGAGTGATCTCGGCCTCGTCCAGGGTTTGCGTGTCGCAGATGTGGGGTGTGGCGTCGGCACCGTCTCGCTGTGGATGGCACAACGAGTTGGCCTGAGCGGGTCGGTCGTTTGCGTAGACAACAGCGCACAGCAACTTGCTCTGGTACGGCTGAGCGCAGAAAAGAACGGATACGGCAACATGACATTTGTCGAAGCGAGTGCCGACCACGTCGACTTGCCCGATGAGAGCTTGGATATTGTCTATTGCCGTTTCCTACTCGATCACCTGGAGAATCCACTCGCAGCGCTGACCGAGATGCGGAGACTTCTCAAACCCCAGGGAACCCTTGTGAGTGAAACCATAGATCTAATCGGCATGGCTACCGACCCTCCAGATACCGCCTACTCCAGAGAGGTGGACTACATGCGGGAGTTAAGCGCTGTTCGTGGCATCGACGCCGGAAGCGGCATGAAGATCCACCGCCTCTTCCGCCAGGTTGGCTTTCAACGCATCGAGGTCAGACTAATCCAACCAGCGTATCTGCAGGGCGAAGAGAAGCGCTTCTGGGAGTACTCGGTGGCTGAAAGCATCCCAGCCGTTGTTGGTCGCGGCTTCTACACCCTAGAGCACATGCAAAGCCGTGTACGGGGAATGCAACAGGTCAATGCAGACGAAAGCATCCTGGTCGCGCTTCCACGGAGTGTCCAAGTCTGGGCAAGGAAATGACGGCGGTACTCTTACTCGGCCCTCATCGTCCATAGGGTTGCCCTGAGCGTTTGGTCTCTTAAGGTCAAGTTCGTAATGGTGGGCGACCGCCGCAAACGGCTTCGAACGTCGACTCATGGCAGATTAGCTATTTGGGCGAACGTCCGCTTTCGGATTTGGCGGATGACGGCTTCGGGTCGGAAGCGGAAACTCAAACTGAGATACTACCCGACTGCCCAATACGGACCGTCCAAAAACCGCTTCTGCTATGCTTTTGGATAAGTTCCGCAAGCGCCAACCCGGCATCCTCAACAATCAAGCCAGCATTGTGAACGCTCCTAAAACCTGCGATCGCGTGATTGAATCGGACATCCTCGCCGCGGTTGAAAACCTGCAGGATGAGATGATCGGGCTGGCAATGGATTTGGTGCGTTTCCCTTCGCTGAACGGCCACGAGTCGGACGCACAGGATTTCATGGAACAGAGCTTCGACGGTGCAGGACTCATGACCGAGCGCTTCGAAGTGCGTGACTGCGACTTGAAGCACCTGCCCGGCTATTCGCCGGCTGTGGGTCACTGGAAGCGGCACGACAACGTGGTTGGCACCCATCGCCCGCGTTCCCAATGCGGCCGGTCGCTGATATTGAACGGCCACATCGATGTGGTTCCGGTCGGCGCGGAAGAGTTGTGGTCGCGTCCGCCGTTCGATCCGGTGGTGCGCGACGGCCGGATTTATGGGCGCGGCAGCGGCGATATGAAAGCGGGCATCGCTGCATACGTGATGGCCTTCCGCTCGTTGAAGGCACTTGGGTTACAACCGGCCGCACCGGTGTTCATGCAGTCGGTCGTTGAAGAAGAATGCACCGGCAATGGCACATTG
>JANLTJ010000253.1:0-2229 GCA_031362885.1 Betaproteobacteria bacterium | reverse complement strand
GCTTCATGTTTGCGCCCACGAAATGCCTTCAAGGCATTAGTATTGCGGGTGTGAGTATGCCTTTGTTTCGAATCGGCCTCGTCGCCATATCGGTCCCGCCAGTCAAGCGACCTAGATTTTAATTTCGCCTCATCCAGCGTGAACAAACCCGCCAACAGCGCCAAAGCACCGCCCCATTCCGCCGCTCAAGTCACCAATTTCGTCCGCAACGTCATCGAAGCGGATCTCGCGCAGGGCACCAATGCCGCGCGCACCTGGGGCGGCCGGCCGGGCCCGGCCGCGACCCACGCCGGCGCGCCACCGGATGCGGCGAAGATCCGCACCCGCTTTCCCCCCGAGCCGAACGGCTATCTGCATTACGGCCATGCCAAGTCGATCTGCCTGAACTTCGGTCTGCCGCTGCTCTACGGCGGGCATTGCCACATGCGCTTCGACGACACCAACCCGGTTACCGAAGACACCGAGTACGTCGATTCGATCATGGACGCCGTTACGTGGCTGGGGTTCGGCTGGGGCGGGCACCTGTACTACGCATCGGATTATTTCGACACGCTGTATCAGTTCGCCGAAGCCTTTATTGAACATGACCTGGCCTATGTCGATTCGCTGTCCGCGGAGGAAATGCGCGAGTTTCGCGGCACGCTCACCGAGGCAGGCAGGCACAGCCCGTATCGCGAGCGCTCGCGCGCAGAAAATCTGGATTTGTTCCGCCGCATGAAGGCCGGCGAATTCCCCGACGGCGCGCATGTGCTGCGGCTGAAAATCGACATGAGCTCGCCCAACATCAATCTTCGCGATCCGGTGATTTACCGCATCCGCCACGCACATCATCATCGCACCGGGAATAAATGGTGCGTTTACCCGATGTACGACTACACGCACTGCATATCCGATGCGCTGGAGAACATCACCCACTCGATCTGCACGCTGGAATTCGAAGACCATCGGCCGCTCTATGACTGGGTGCTGGAAAAGCTGGCGGGCTTCGGCCTGCTGGCGCGTCCGCTCCCGAAGCAATACGAATTCGCGCGCCTGAATCTGACTTATGTCGTGCTCTCCAAGCGCAAGCTGATCCAACTGGTCGAGGAAAAACACGTCGAGGGCTGGGACGATCCGCGCATGCCAACACTCGTTGGCGCGCGCCGGCGGGGTTTTCTGCCCGAGGGATTTCGTTTGTTCGCCGAGCGCATCGGGGTGTCGAAATCGGATTCCTGGATCGACATGAGCGTACTGGAAGACTGCATGCGCGAAACGCTCAACGAAAGCTCGCCGCGACGCATTGCAGTCCTTGATCCGCTCAAACTTGTAATCGACAATTATCCGGCCGATAAGGAAGAACTCTGCGAGGCGCCGAATCATCCGCAGAAGCCGGAGTGGGGCAAGCGCGCCGTTCCCTTCTCGCGCGAGCTTTGGATCGAACGCGAGGACTACATGGACGTGCCGGACAAGGGTTACTTCCGCCTCTATCCCGGCAATCAGGTGCGGCTGCGCTATGGCTTCGTACTGAAATGCATCGGCGCCGACAAGGATGCCGCCGGCCAGGTCACGGCGGTGCATTGCGAGATGTTCGCCGATTCCAAATCGGGAACGCCGGGTTCGGACACCTACAAGGTCAAGGGCAATATTCACTGGGTGTCCGCACGGCACGCCTGTCAAACCGAAGCACTGCTCTACGACCGATTGTTCGCCGCGCCACATCCCGGATCGGAGCGCGATTTTCTGCTCGACATGAATCCGAATTCCATCAAACGCATTCAGGTTTATTGCGAACCGGCGCTGAAAGATGCGAAACCGGAGGAGCGCTTCCAGTTCGAGCGTCACGGTTACTTTTGCGCCGACCGCGATCACTCCGCGCCCGGCGCGCCGGTATTCAATCGCACGGTCACGCTGCGCGATTCATGGGGAAAGCCGTCAAGCTGAGCACGGCCACTCCCCGGGCGTGGCGGCCCGGCGGCGCCATCTGGTTCTCGGTTGCATTCCACGTCGCGGCTCTGATAACGCTGCTCGCGCAGCCTGCATGGTGGCTGTGGATACTCGCCGCGCTGGTGCTCAATCATGTCGCGCTCGGATTCATTGGCTCATGGCCAAGGAGCCGCTGGCTGGGTCAGAACATGCTGCGTCTGCCGGACACGGCGGCGCGGCGCAACGAAATCGCGCTGACCTTTGACGATGGCCCCGACCCTCGGGTCACGCCCGCAGTGCTGGACCTGCTGGACCGGCATCAGGCCA
>JANLTJ010000117.1:0-7876 GCA_031362885.1 Betaproteobacteria bacterium | reverse complement strand
AGCGCCCAGATGGATCGGGTGGCGGCGCCCAGACCGATCATGACTGCCAGCGCGACAAACTGGCTGGCGAGTTCGATTTTCATGATTGGCAGTTGATTGAGGTTTCGATAGGCCGTCGCGATTCGCGTGGACTGGAAACCGTCAATTACTGCCACTAATGAACTGACTACGATGACAAGCGGCAAATTCGGCGATGCATAGGCGGAGTTGGCGGGCAGCATGCCACTGATATTTGCGCCATAGAGCGCGGCGCTCAGGAGTATGGCGACGAACCACAATATGAATCCGCGTGCGACCTGAAGGACCCATGCCGAGTCGAGAAAATCCGGATCGTCGCCGTGCGGGCTCTGGATGATCTGCTGCCTCAACCCAATGTCGGACAACATACCCAAAACCACTGCCACTATTGTGGCGATGGCCATTACACCGAACATTTCCGGCACCAGAAGCCGTGTCATGGCAAGATTGCTGCCCAAGCGCAATGCCATACTTAGCCCATAGCCCGCGAAGCTCCATCCGCCAGCGCGAATCGCGCGTTGTTTAAGCGACCCGGGATCGGGAAAATGTACCGTAGGCATATTGTTGCGACAAGGTCAAATGAGTAGACCCTTTGCGCGAGGGCAAACACCGAAAGTTAAAAAACGGTCTACGGTATCGTTACCAAGTCGGGCTATTTCTCGGCGTATTACGAAATAGGCTGAGTGAGGTCGAATAAGGTTAACGGAATCAAGGAATTCGTCAACAAGAACTTCCTGCCTCAGACTCCCGGATAGGCTGCGCGGTACTCCCGGATCGGTTACTGATGATTTGATGGCGAGAGGGAAGAACGACATTCATGCCGGCTCTCGCTGCTACCCCTTTAGTTCGACGCGATCCTTATAGTGTTCCAGCGCTTCCGGATTCTCCAGCGCTTCGAGGTTCTTCACCGGTTTGCCATGCACCACATTGCGCACCGCGAGTTCGACGATCTTGCCGCTCTTGGTGCGCGGGATGTCGGCGACTTGGACGATTTTTGCGGGGACGTGGCGCGATGTGGTGTTGAGGCGGATGTGGTTCTGAATTTTCTTTGTCAGCGCGTCGTCGAGTGTGAGGCCTTCGCGCAGACGCACGAATAGCACTACGCGCACGTCGTTGTCCCAGTCCTGGCCGATGACCAGGCTTTCCATGATTTCTTCGAGGCGTTCGACCTGGCGATAGATTTCCGCGGTGCCGATGCGCACGCCTCCGGGATTAAGCGTGGCGTCCGAGCGGCCGTAGATGATGGCGGTGCCGCGTGCGGTGAGTTCCATGTAGTCGCCGTGGCACCAGACGCCGGGGAAGCGGTCGAAGTAGGCGGCGCGATATTTGGTGCCGCTCGCGTCGTTCCAGAAATAAATCGGCATGGATGGCAACGCGGCGGTGCAGACGAGTTCGCCTTTGCCGCCGATCAGCGCTATTGCGTCGTCGTCGAACACCTGAACATTCAGTCCGAATCCCCGGCACTGGATTTCGCCACGATAGACGGGCAGGGTGGGATTGCCGAGCACGAAGCAGGACACGATGTCGGTTCCACCGGAGATGGACGATAGCAGCAGGTCTTTTTTGATCGCGCGGTAGACGTAGTCGAAGCTCTCCGCGACCAGCGGCGAACCGGTCGAGGTCATGGTTTTCAGGAACGACAAGGCGTGGGTCTCGATGGGTTTGGCGCCGGCTTTGTTGAGTGCGTCGATGTACTTGGCCGAGGTTCCGAAGATCGTCATGCGCTCCTGATCCGCCAGATCGAACAGGACTTGCGGCCCAGGGTAAGTGGGCGCGCCGTCATAGAGCAGCAGCGTTGCACCGCTTGCCAGCCCGGTGGCGAGCCAGTTCCACATCATCCAGCCGCAGGTGGTGAAATAGAACAGGCGATCATCGCGCTTCAGATCGGTGTGGAGCTGGTGTTCTTTCAGGTGTTGCAGCAGCGTGCCGCCGGCGCCATGCACGATGCATTTCGGCACGCCGGTGGTGCCCGAGGAATAAAGAATATAGAGCGGATGATTGAAGGGCAGGCGCTTGAACGCGATGGGTCTACCGACATAATCTGCGACGAAATCGCCCAGGTGTTGGGCCTTTGGAATCGTGCCGATACCGGGGCGCTCGCGGGTGTAGGAGACGATCACCGTGCGCTTTAACGACGGCAGTTGCCTGGCGATGTCGGCAATGCGCGGCAAGGTGTCGATGTGTTTGCCGTTGTAGTAATAGCCCTCGACCGCGAACAGGATGGCCGGTTCGATCTGACCGAAGCGGTCGAGCACGCCTTGTGCGCCGAAGTCCGGTGAGCAGGAGGACCAGATGGCGCCGAGGCTCGTCGCCGCCAGCATGAAAATAATCGTCTCCGGCATATTCGGCATGAAGGCGGCGACGCGGTCGCCGGGTTTGATGCCAAGCGCGGACATCGCCTGCGCCGTGCGCGACACGGCGTCGTGGACTTCCGCGAAGCTCATGCGGCGGCGGACTTTGTCTTCGCCCCAGAACACCAGGGCGTCGGCATCGTCCCGGCGGCGCAGCAGGTTTTCCGCGAAATTGAGTTTTGCGTCCGGGAACCACTGCGCGCCTGGCATTTTGTCGCCATCGATCAACACGCGCTCGCCGCGCGTTTGCGAGATCACGCCGCAGAATTCCCATACGGCGACCCAGAACTGCTCGGGTTGGGCTATGGACCACGCATAGAGCGCTTGCGAATCACTAATTCCCGCCTGCCAGCGCTTGTTGGCGACCTTGATAAAGGCGTTAATGTTGGAGCGCGCGATGCGCTCTTTGGAGGGTTTCCAGAGGATCGGCGGTGTGGATGGGTTCATGCGCTAGACGTACCTAAAAAAATAGAACCCAACACAGAGGCACGGAGTACACAGAGGAAGGAAATTTGCAGCGACGCATAAGAGAGTGGATGATCAAAATCTGCACGGTTGGTTACTTGCAGAGATAATTCTTCTGCCGCACACGTTTATCTCATTCTTTGATTTTCTCTGTGTACTCCGTGCCTCTGTGTTGGGTGTTGACTTACTCTACTCCGGGCGCATCTGCGGAAACAGGATCACGTCGCGGATGGACGCGCTGTCCGTGAACAGCATGATCAGCCGGTCGATGCCGATGCCTTCGCCCGCCGTGGGTGGCAGGCCGTATTCCAGCGCGCGCACATAGTCGGCGTCGTAATACATCGCTTCCTCGTCGCCGGCTTCCTTGGCTTGCGCCTGTTGCTGGAAGCGCGCGGCCTGGTCTTCCGGGTCGTTCAGTTCCGAGAAACCATTGGCCAGTTCGCGGCCGGTGATGAAAAGCTCGAAGCGGTCGGTGACGGCCGGGTTCTGGTCGCTGGCACGCGCCAGCGGTGAAACGTCGGTCGGGTGCGCGATGATGAACGTGGGCTGGATGAGTTGATTTTCGGTGGTTTGCTCGAACAGTTTGAGTTGCAGCAGACCCAGGCCGTCGGTGGGGAAGACTTCCACTTTGAAGTGTTCCAGTGCTTTGCGCAAAGCCTCGATGCTCGACAAATCCTGCAATGAATAGCGCGGGTTGTACTTGGCGATGGCCTGCGCCATGGTCAGACGGTCGAAAGGTCTTCCCAAATCAATGCTGGTGCCCTGGTAGCTGATCGTCGTTCCACCGGCTATGGACTGCGCCAGACCACGCAGCAATTCTTCGGTGAGATCCATGAGGTAGTGGTAATCCTGATACGCCTCGTAGAATTCCAGCATAGTGAACTCGGGATTGTGCCGGGTGGACATGCCTTCGTTGCGGAAATTGCGATTGATCTCGAATACTTTTTCCATGCCGCCCACCACCAAACGCTTCAGATATAGCTCCGGCGCAATGCGCAGGTAGAGCTTCATGTCGAGCGCGTTGTGGTGGGTGACAAAAGGCCGCGCCGCCGCTCCGCCAGGAATCGGCTGCATCATCGGGGTTTCCACTTCGAGATAGCCGCGCGCGACGAAGAATTCGCGCATCGCCTGAATGATCGCCGAGCGCGCCTTGAATACGCGCAACGATTCCGGATTGGTGATGAGATCCAGATAACGCTGGCGGTACTTCTGCTCCTGATCGGCGAGACCGTGAAATTTTTCCGGCAGCGGGCGCAGCGACTTGGACAGCAGGCGCAGTCCGGTCACTTTGACGGACAGCTCGCCGGTCTTGGTCTTGAACAGCGTGCCTTCGGCGCCGAGAATATCGCCCAGATCCCAATGCTTGAAGGCGGCATGGACTGCCTCGCCGGCGATATCGTTGGTGATGTACAACTGCATGCGCCCGCTCATATCCTGCATGGTGGCGAAGCTCGCCTTGCCCATTACGCGCTTCAACATCATACGTCCGGCGACAGCTACTTTGACTGGCGCCGGTTCCAGTTCTTCATTGGATTGTGCGCCGTGGTAGCGGTGCAGATCGGCGGCGAGGTGGGTGCGGCGGAAATCGTTCGGAAACGCATTGGCTTCGCCGCGCAGGGCTTTGAGTTTGGCTTTGCGTTCCTCGATGATCTGGTTGGTATCGGGCGCGGGAGCCGCTGGTGTTTTTTCTTCCATGTTCTAAACGCCTTGCTTCAGACTGGCATTGATGAAATCGTCCAGATCGCCGTCGAGCACCGACTGGGTATCGCCGCGTTCCACGTTGGTGCGCAGATCCTTGATGCGTGACTGGTCGAGCACATAGGAACGAATCTGGTGTCCCCAGCCAATGTCAGTCTTGGAGTCTTCCATTGCCTGTTTTTCTTCGTTGCGCTTGCGCATTTCGAGTTCATACAGACGCGACTTGAGCATGGCCATGGCTTCGGCGCGATTGCGGTGCTGGGAGCGATCACTCTGACACTGAACGACAATGCCGGTCGGGTTGTGGGTGATGCGGATGGCGGAGTCGGTCTTGTTGATGTGCTGACCACCCGCGCCGCTGGCGCGAAAGGTATCGACGCGCAGATCCGCCGGATTGATGGCGATTTCGATGGTGTCGTCCACTTCCGGGTAGACGAAAACGCTGGCGAACGAGGTGTGACGCCTGGCGTTGGAGTCGAAAGGCGATTTGCGCACCAGCCGGTGCACGCCGCTTTCGGTGCGCAGCGTGCCGAATGCATAGTCGCCGGTGATCTTGAGCGCTGCGCTCTTGAGTCCTGCCACTTCACCGGGAGATTCTTCCAGCACCTCGACCTGAAAACCGCGCCGGTCGCAGAACTTCAGATACATGCGCTCAATCATCGCGGCCCAGTCCTGCGCCTCGGTGCCGCCGGAGCCGGACTGGATATCGAGGAAGCAGTTGTTCGGGTCCATCGGGTTGTTGAACATGCGGCGGAACTCCAGGCCCGCCACGATTTTCTCCATTTCCGCGATGTCCGCTCCGACCGAGACCAGCGTGGCGTCGTCATTTTCGCTCTTTGCCATGTCGAACAGATCGCGGCCATCGCGCAAGCCCTGGTCGAGTTTTTCCAGAGTGTTCACCACACCTTCGAGTTGCTTGCGTTCACGGCCCAGGTCCTGGGCACGCTGGGCGTCGTTCCACATCGCCGGGTCTTCGGCGAGCCGGACGACTTCGATCAGGCGGTTGCGTTTGTTTTCGTAGTCAAAGATACCTCCGCAACTCTTTGCCACGGGCATCGAGATCGTCGAGTTGATTGGCAAGCGCGTTGAGTTTTTCTGCTTCCATGGGGAAATCGTATCCGTTTAAGTGTGGCAGAGCTGAAAGCCGGGCATTCTAGCCGATGTGGCCTGCAAAACCGGCTAGTTCATGAACGCGAGGGCGCCCACCAGTCCGAGTACGACCGCCGCCAGGGTTCCGGCGCAGCGGCCGAACAGCGGCCGGCCGCCGACCGCCAGGATCAGGCTGAGCTTGAAGATGGTGTTGGCAATAATGGCGAGAACAATGGCGGTTGTGACCTGTGCGCTCACCAGATTTCCGAGATTGAACATCCGCAGACTCGAAAGGGTAATGGCATCGACGTCGGTCAGGCCGGAAGCCAGCGCCACGGCGTAAAGGCCGGCGGTGCCGGCGATATCGTTGAACCAGGCCGTTGTCAGCAGGACCACGGCGTAGATCGCGGCAAATGTCAAAGCCGTGCGAAGCTCGGTTGGGTTTTTGAGGTCGGGCATCGGCGATGCACCGTCTTGCGCAGGCCATGGCTTGCCGAACGCAAGAACGACCAATCCGGCCAGCAGACCTGCGCCGAGAATCGGCAGTAACGCAGCCAGCATGCCGGGAGCGATGATCGCCGTGGCCACGGCAAGGCGTGCCAGCAGCATGAGGTTGGCGATGGTGATCACGGTGATGGCCGTGCGCTGCATATCCGGATGCTCGCGTCCGTGTCGCGCATAAACCAGTGTCGTGGCGGTGCTCGATACCAGGCCGCCGAAGACGCCAAGCAGCGGGGTGCCGTAGCGCAGACCAATGGTACGAATGGCGAGATATCCGGCCAGGCTCATTCCGGAAACCAGTATCAGATGGTCCAGATTTCGTAGGGATTAAGTGCGCCGTAGAGGGCCGTAGGCGCGATTGGGCAGAACCGGCAGCACGATGAACGTCAATACCGCGAATTGCAGCATCGAAATCAGGTCCCGCCGCTCCAGTTTTTCGGTGATGCCGCGCAACTTGCCCTTGAAGTACAGCAGGCTGGTGGTAACGATTGCCAGCATCACCGCCAGGGATTCGAAATCGAGCCAGACCATGACCGCGAGCACGTAACAAATGACCAGCGCAATTACGGTCGTGGTTCCGGGTTCGGTCTGGAGTTCCTCGCGCGCGTAGGCGGTAATGATCATGGCAGCGAACAGCAACAGGCCGACGACCAGCAATGCCGGCGAGGCGATTGCCTCGCTTAGGGAAACACTGAACAAGTCTCACGAGGTGTTGTCGTAGTTGCGGACACGAACGAGAGGGTTTGATGATGAAGCAGATGACACTGGCGACGGCCAAAGGATTTGAGGTGCATGGTCGAGCCACGCGCAAGGCGGAGTTTCTGGCACGCATGCAAACACTGGTGCCGTGGGCGCAGATCTGCGCGTTGATCGAGCCGCACTATCCCAAGGCCGGAAATGGCCGCCCGCCCAGGGACCTGGAGCAGTTGCTGCGGATGTACCTGATCGCCAACTGGTTCAACCTCGCCGACGAAGCCTGCGAGGACGCGCTCTACGACATCGCTGCTTTCCGCGACTTCTGCGGCGTTGATCTGGGGCGCGAGCGGGTGCCCGATGCCAGCACCTTGCTTAACTTTCGCCATCTGCTCGAAGAACACCAACTCGGGGCGGCACTGTTCGCCAAGGTCGGCGAATTGCTGCTGGCCAGCGGCATGAAGCTCTCCGGAGGCACGATCGTCGATGCTACCCTGATCGCGGCGGCGCCCTCGACCAAGAACGAGGAACAAAAGCGCGACCCGGAAATGCATCAAAGCAAGAAAGGTAACCAGTGGTATTTCGGCATGAAGCTGCACATCGGCGTGGACAGCGCGAGCGGCCTCATCCACAGCGCCAGTGTAACCGCCGGCAACGTGCACGACAGCCACGAACTGCCCAACCTGCTGCACGGTGGCGAGACCCGGTTCTACGGCGACAGCGCCTACCGGGGCGACAAACAAAGGCAGCGGCTCAGGCAACTGGCGCCCAACGCCCGCGACTTCACCAACAAGCGGGCCTATAAGAACCGGCCGCTGAGCGACGCTGACAAAGACGCCAATCGCAGAAAATCCTCGGTGCGCTCCAAGGTCGAGCATCCGTTTCTCATGCTCAAGCGCTTGTGGGGCTTTGCCAAGGTGGGGGGTGTTTTGGATTTTGTGTAAACGGGTTTTTGTTTAACGTTGCGGCATCCTATCGTCGAACTGGATAGTAAACCGGGTGAGGGCGGCTTTCCAGTCTCGAATTGGCATCGTCCATTTCTTGGCGATGTTGCGAATGGC
>JANLTJ010000116.1:0-2504 GCA_031362885.1 Betaproteobacteria bacterium | reverse complement strand
GTACGCACCTATGCTTACCTGTTGAGTCGCGTGTTGTTCAAGTGGCTTAACCGTCGTAGCCAGCGGCGCGGCGTCCAGTGGGCGCGTTTCAGCAAAGTCTTGTCAGACTGGATGCCGTCTTTGCGCATTCAGCACAATCTCTACCCCAAACCATTGTGGATGACTCAAGCTGGGAGCCGGATGGTGTAACGCTCCAAGTCCGGTTCTGCGAGGGCGGCGAGGTTCAGGCTATTCGGAATGCTCGCTGCTACTCTCCCAATGTAGCATTTACGGGTATTTAGACTCCAGGCAAGCCCCGTCCGCTCCGATTGAAACTCTCCAGTGGTTTGTACCATGTCACATTGCGGGGTGATCGGCGGGAAGTAGATCCTAGATCGCAAGACTTGACACCTTTGCAGTTGCGGCCATCGCTGAATTCGGACGGGTCACGCGCATGGCGCAGGATTTTCTGAATCGCGCCGCTCAACACCTTGAAGCGCTGGCTACGCGCGCACCGGGCCAACCATCGTTCCAACGACGCAAAAGTTGATTTTCAGGACTTTTCGCCTTGACGTTGTTCAGTTCGCCAGCTCAATACGTCGTTGAACTCTTCGCGGCGCGTGGTTTATCATGCGCTTCCGAATTTCTCCGAGGATGAATGCCATGGCGCGTGTGGTTCGTTTTGCTCAAACCGGTGGTCCGGAAGTGTTGAGGGTTGAGGACATCAATGTAGCGTCCCCGAAACAGGGCGAGGTACGCATCAAGGTGGAGGCATTGGGTCTGAATCGGGCCGAGTGCATGTTCCGGGCCGGCCAGTATCTGGAGGTCCCGCAGTTTCCCGCGCACATCGGGTACGAATGCGCCGGTGTCGTTGAGTCCATCGGCGCCGGTGTGGCGGGCTTCAAGGTGGGAGATCGGGTCAGTACCATTCCTGCGTTCGGCATGACACAGTACGGCAGCTATGGTGAACTGGTGAACATGCCGGCTCATGCCGTTGCGGCATATCCCGCGAACCTGAGCGCGGAGCAGGGCGCGGCAATCTGGATGCAGTACGTCACCGCCTGGTGCGGGCTCATCGAGCTGGGCAAACTGAAGGCAGGCCAGACCGTGCTGGTTACCGCAGCCAGCAGCAGTGTTGGTTTGGCGGCCCTCCAGATTGCCAAAGCCGGGGGCGCACAGACCATCGCGGCTACACGCAAACCGGACAAGAAAGCCAGACTCCTCGCGGCGGGCGCGGATCATGTTGTGGTGACCGAGCAGGAAGATCTTCCCGCCCGTGTCATGGCGGTGACCGGCGGCAAGGGTGCCAATATCATTTTCGATCCGGTGGGCGGGCCTTATGTGGATACGCTGGCCCAGGCCGCCGCGCATGATGCCAAGATTTTTATCTACGGTTTGTTGGACGCGCGTCCGACGCCGTTTCCGCTTTATGCGTCGTTTCAAAAAGGCATCTGGGTTCGTGCGTTCGCGCTGTTCGAATTCACCCTGCAACCGGCGGCGCTGGCCCGGGCGAAGGAGTTCATCATTTCCGGTCTTGCTTCCGGCGCGTTGAAGCCGATCATTGATCCGGCCAGCTTTACGCTGGATCGCATCGTCGAGGCGCACCGGTACATGGAATCGAACAATCAGTTCGGCAAGATCGTCGTCCGGGTATAAATTTAGATGCGCCGGAGATGGCGCGCAACATCTCCGGCGCATCGATTCAAGGGCCGTTAACCGAAAGCGGGCGGCACCGGCCCGCGGCAGGTCTTACTTGAGGTCGTTTTTTACCGCATCAATCGCCACCTGCGCGCAGATTCCGTCGTCTTCCGCGCTCGCGCCGCTGACACCGATGCTGCCGACGTGTTCGCCGCTGCCGGTAACGATCGGCAATCCACCTTCAAATGTCACGAGGCCGGGGACAAACGCGATGCCCGGAATCTTCAGCGCGATTTCGCCCAGCATTTTGGTGGAGAACGGGAACGAGGCCGAGGTCTGGGCTTTCAATTGCGATATCTGAATGCTGCCCATGAACGCATCGTCCATGCGCAGGAAGTACTTGAGTTCACCGCCCGTGTCCAGAATGGCGATATTGAGTTTCCAACCGGCCACCTTGGCCTTGGCCTCGCAGGCCTCGGCCATTTTTTTCGCGGTGGACAGATTCAACACGGTCTTCTTTTGCTGGGCGAAAGCCTGGCCTGCGAACGCAGTGACGGCAAACGCGGCGGCGACGGCGAGTAACAATTTCTTCATGGTGTTCCTCCGGGAGTGTTTGGAATATGAAAGACGCCGAATTGGCAGAACGATCCGACAAGACAGTATAGTCCCCCCACAGGTGCCCAGCATCCGGCGCGCTTCGCCGGTGTGTCGCGCGCTCAATAACGCCGCGCGTGATTCTCACCTTCGCTGTCGTAAAGAATAATTGCCAGCATTCGAATCGGCAGCTTGATGAGCTGGATCGGTCCGTGCGCCACACTGCCCTTGAAGGTCAGGGAATCGCCGGGCGACATGAGATAGGTTTGCCGGCCGTGGCGGTATTTTAGTTT
>JANLTJ010000105.1:0-8788 GCA_031362885.1 Betaproteobacteria bacterium | reverse complement strand
TTCCGGCAGAAGCGTGATCGTCACCGGGGCGGGTTCCGGAATCGGGCGGGCACTCGCGGTGGGATTCTGCGCCGATGGGGCGCAGGTCATGGGGATCGGGCGCAGGCAATCGCATCTCGAAGAGACAAGCCAGCTTTGCGCTGCCGGGCGGATGCAGTTTGTCGCGGGCGATGTGGCACAACCGGACGATGTTGAGCGGCTTTTCTCCGAAGCGGTGCGACTCTACGACAGCAACGACAAGGTCAAGTCTAGCAACGTAGCATCGTTATGCTGTTCTTGATCCGCCATTTCCCACCCAATCCGCAACGAATTCCCGAACGAGATGTACTACGTCACCGCACGCGGAGACCGGCGTGAGAGCATCTTCGATGACGACACTGATCGACAAGCCTTTCTGGACATCCTCGGCCAGGTCGTCGAGCAGTTCAACTGGCTATGTTACGCACGGTGTCTGATGAACAACCACTACCATTTATTCATCCAGACCCCGAACGCCAACCTGTCCAAAGGCATACGTCAGCTCAATGACCTGTTGACCCAAACTAGCAATCGTCGTCATGGCCGGGTTGGACATTTGTTGCAAGGGCGCTTCAAAGCCATTCTGGTTGACAGTGACGCCTATCTGTTGGAACTGGCGCGCTATGTCGTGTTAAACCCGGTATGTGCCGGCATGGTCAAGAGGCCAGACAAGTGGGCGTGGATATGAAGAACATCGGAAAGCCGTGTGCGGGAATCGGGTTAAGCAGGGCTTTTGCGAAGCAAAAACTCGCAAACCCGCATGCACGGTTTGATGAGGGAGGGCAGGCAGGCGCGAGTCTGTTTCTCTACCCATCCGTGTGGCCCCAGCCGTGACCCCAGCCGCAGTCGTGCAGCCTCAGGAATCGATATGATATGCAAGGTACCAGTGTAATCCACTTCAGAGTATTCACGCCAATTCGAAAAATTCCGTGTCAATGAACTCACCAGAGGACAATCCCGCCTTGGCACGGCCCGGCGAACGCGAAGCGTTTGAACGACGGGTTCCTTTGACCTCTACTCAAGAGGCGATGCTGCTCAATACGCTGCGGCATCCGGGGCGGGGTTTCGAAGTGCAGCAAATAGTCATTCATCTTGAGCCAGGTATTGATGTGCTCCGGTTGCGTGACGCATGGGAATATGTCGTTCATCGGCATGCCGTCCTGCGCGGCAGGTTTTTATGGGAAACCGGAACGCATCCCGTACTCGAGGTTTTGCACAAGGTAGACCTCGTGTTCGATATCAGGACGGTCAACCGCCTGGATGAGTTTCTTGAAAGCGATCGTGCATACGGCATTCATATCGGTACGGCCCCGGCCTTTCGGCTTACGCTGATCGAGTTGCCGGAAGAACAGGCGGCCCTGATATTTACCTTTCATCATGCAATTCTGGATGGGCGCTCACAACGCATCGTCATCGAGGAGGTTTTTCGCAGGTACGACGAGGGCGCGCATTACAACCCGGATCCGCCCCCCGAGTTCCACCGGCACTGCGAAGCCCTTGCAGTCCGCGACAAAGAACCGGAGAAAAAGTATTTCACTGAGCTCCTGGACGGGGTCGACGTATGTTCTCTCCCCCGCCCCATTCGATATTGGGCAGAATCATCGCTGCACGATGAAGTCACCGCGAGCGTCATCGTACCCGCGGATGCAAGGCCAATTCCAAATAATCCGGCAAGTCTTGCGAGCATTGTTCAGGCCGCGTGGGCGGCCGTGCTATCGACGTATTGCCGGACCGACGATGTTGTTTTCGGGGTGACACGCAATGGGCGCCACCAGGTGGAGGGCGCGGCGGGCATGGTCGGATGTCTGATCAATTCGGTGCCGGCACGAGTGCACATCGATGGCTTTGCATCCCTGTCGGATTTGGCGCGGCAAGTACATGAATCCGGTCAGGCTGTGCGGCTTTACGAGCAGGCGTCGCTTAGCGAAATTCAAGGCCGGTTGCGTCTGGACAGACCGGCATTCGATACGATGATCGTCTTCGAACGATACACGTTGAATTCGGCCATGCGCGCACTGGGCGGCAAATTCGCGGCCAGGACATTCGCGATCTTCGAGAGAAGCAGTTTTCCCATTGTCCTGGCGGCGTATCAGGAAGGGGATCGGCTCAATTTGAATCTTGAGTTCGACTCGACCAAATGGTCCTCTCCTTACATGCAGGCGATCCTCCATCGATTCGTGGTTGCACTGCGTTGTTTCCTGACCGATCCGACGCAACGAATCGGTGACTTGGATTTGGCGCTGCCGGGAGAAATTGACTCGATCATCGCCGCATCCAGGGGTGCGCTGGCGCCCATCGGAATCAACATGCTGGCCGGGGAAGCGGTGAACTTGATCGCGCATCAAAACCCGTCTCATGTTGCCTATGAAGATGCAAGCGGGCTATGCTACTCGTTCGCGCAGATCGCCGAACGGCGTGATCAAATAGCAAATACGATTCGCCGGCTCGGCGTTACCGATGGAGCGCGCATTGCGTTTTGCGCCAACCGGTCGTTCGACCTTGTCGCACTCCAATTGGCGATCCTGGAATGCGGATGGACCTCGGTACCGCTTGATCCCGCATGGCCCAGCGCGCGACTGGACAGCGTGCTTTCCGCGGTGCAGGCCCAAATCCTGGTCCATGACATCCAGGCATCCGGCAGGATCGCGCTACTCAAACGTGATTTCGCTGGTTCGCGGGATCTTCGGTTTCTCTTGCTTGACGAAGCAGGCTCAGACGCCACCCTCTCGCCAGCGGAGGGCAAACTTATCCCATTGACGGCGGATTCAGGGACGGATACTGCGTACATTATGTTTACTTCGGGCAGCAGTGGTTTTCCGAAAGGAGTTCTGGTATCGCAACAGGCCCTCGCCGCGCACGCACGCGGCGCGATACACGCGTACTCGCTGTCGTCAAGCGACCGTGTTCTGCAGTTCACTTCTCCGGCTTTTGACGTCGCACTGGAGGAGATCTTGCCGACGCTCATGGTTGGCGGCGCGGTCGTCGAGCGTACCGAAGAAATCGCAGGCGATATTCGGGCGTTCCTGAATTTCATTGAAATCAGAAAAGTAACGATTCTCAATCTTCCGTCGGCATTCTTCCACGAACTTGTTCTTTTTCTGGTTGAAACCGCAGTTGCGTTTCCTGCTTGCGTTCGCCTGGTTGTCATAGGCAGCGAGAAGCCCACTCTATGGAGCGTTCAAACGTTTCTCGACCGACTTCCTCGGGTGCAACTGATCAATGCCTACGGGGCGACGGAAACCACCATTACGTCGATCTCTTGCGATATTTCAGAGCTAAACAGCCGCGGCGCGAGATTGAGCGACCTCCCCATCGGGCGCCCATTCGGGCAATCTCGAATCTTTGTGCTGGATAAGGCCCTGAAGCCTTGCCCGATCGGAGTTTTTGGCGAGATTTGCATTTCGGGTCCTCAGCTTGCGATCGGCTATCTTAACGCTCCCGATCGGGCCGCGAAAAAGTTTGCGCCAGGTCCATTCGATGCTGGCAGGATGTATCGGACGGGCGATATGGGTCGATTGACCGAAGACGGGATATTCGAGTTTCACGGACGGCTCGATGAGCAAATCAAGATTCGGGGAGTCAGGGTCGAACCGGCGGAAGTCGAGCGGGCAATTGGCAGCTTTGCTGGTATCAATGAGGCCGTTGTCATCACGCGGGATGCGGGACGCGGTATTGAGTTGGTCGCGTTTGTCGCTGCAAAGACCACGGCACCGCCTCTCGATATGCAGGCGCTCAAAGATGCGCTCGCCGCCGCATTGCCAGCGGCGTTTATCCCCAGCGAGATTCGCCTGACGGACAACCTTCCCCGGCGTTCCAACGGCAAGATTGATCGACAGGCATTGCAGCAGATCGCGGCAAACCCAAGCGGCAATCGTCTGACGATCGAACCTCCCAACGGCGATTTGGAGACATGGATCTTCGATATATTTTCCCGGCTTCTGGCCAGGGAAGATATCGATGTCAATGACGGGTTCTTCGATATCGGCGGGCACTCTCTTCTCGCCGTTCGGCTTCTTGCGGAACTACACCGCGTCTCCAAGAAACCGCTCCCATTGGCAGCCGTTTTTTCCGTTACCTCCATTCGAGCACTGGCGCGACTGATAAATAGCAACGCCGGTGTCGATCTGCCACCGGTCATCGCCTTGAATAAGCGGGCGAGCGCTCAGATTCACCCGAATGCCACGTCCGCGCCAAGCAGAGAAGACTCGGTTCCGTTGTTTTGCGTATGCGGTGTGCATCTTTACGCGAAACTGGCGCGATCCCTGAATCTGGAAATGCCCGTCTATGGCGTTTACCTTCCGGAGGAAGGCGATCTGGCGGCCGGGAAGCGAGTCGAGATCAATGTTGCGCAAATCGCCGCGGCCTACGTCTCGGCGCTCAAGGCGTTTCGCCCACATGGGCCTTATGTCATCGGAGGTTTGTCATTTGGCGGCATGCTCGCCTATGAAATGGCCCAGCAGATGTCGCGAGCCGGGGACAGTGTCGAACTGGTGGTTCTTCTGGATTGCATATTGCCCCGGGCATTTCGCTTTCACAGCCTGATCCTGCGCGCGAAGCTTGGTTTACGCAAGACTGCCTACAAGATGTCCAGAATGCTTGCCGTTTTCGACCGGGTGCGATCCCTAATCGCGGGTGTATTTTCGCGTCACTCAAACCCCTCGTCAATTTTCGACGCTGATACCCTGCGGGATATCACCTTTCGCATCGCGGCCGAGAACTACGATCGTATTATCGAGCCTTATTCGGGTCGCGTAATGATCTTTCGATCCAGCCGGCCACCCGTCAGCAAAGGGGAGACTATCGATTGGGATCTCGGCTGGACAGGCTTGGTCGGGCACAAGACCCCCGTTTTCGGAGTTGAAGGCGACCACCTCGGAATACTGGTCGAACCAGGCGTGAGCGAGATTGCAAAAATTCTGACTCAGCATCGAAGGTAGTTTGCTCGATCCGCGTCAAGAAAAATCAGGCGCAATAGAGGCGATCTTCATGTATTGCCATCTTCTGAGCTTGGCTTCGAATTTGAAGCGAAGGACGTCTTTGATCCGTAATGTGCGAGCTTTTCGATGTTATGCACCAAGCAGTAGAGCTTCCACTGCGTGTCAACTTTCCTTCTGCCCCGTAGCGTGAAGTGGTTCAGCCGCTTGTTGTGGCGGATATGCCGAACACCGGATCCGCGGTGGCCAAGGGCAAGACCAACCGCGATATCGCTGAGATTCTCGGCATGAGTCCGCGTACCGTTAATAAGCATCTGGAACACATCTACGTGAAGCTGGGCGTGGAAACCCGCACCGCCGCCGCGGCAATCACCATGGCCCTGGATTAACGTATACCCGGTATGGGTATATATTGCCGGGCATGGTTACGGACTCGAGAGTCTCCGCCCAGGTCGAGCTGGCCGTGTTTGGCATGACCTGTGCTGCCTGTGCAATGCGCGTGGAGAAAGCTCTTGGCAAGCTTCCCGGCGTCAGCGCAAGCGTCAATCTCGCCACTGAGCGCGCCCGCGTTCGCCTGCCGGCCGGCGCGACCGCGATAGCGGGCGTACTCGCCGCAATCCGCAAAGCCGGCTATGACGCGCAGTTGCTGGAAGACGGCTCGCGTGAAGCGGAGAAAACGCGTCATGCCAGGGAGTACCACCAGCAATCGCGCCTGTTCTGGATTTCCGCCGTGCTGACCCTCCCGCTCGTGCTGCAGATGGGCGCCATGTTCTCCGGGTCCCATGCGGACTATCTGCCGCGCAGCTGGCAATGGCTGCTCGCCACTCCGGTGCAGTTCTGGATCGGCTGGCGTTTTTATGCCGGCGCATGGCACGCGCTGCGCGGTGGCGTGGCGAACATGGATGTGCTCATAGCACTGGGCACCAGCATGGCTTATGCATACAGCGCAGCAGTAACCGGCCTCGGCCTGCATCACCAGCATGTCTACTTTGAAGCGAGCGCGGGCATCATCACGCTGGTACTCATGGGGAAACTGCTGGAAGCGCGGGCCAGGGGAAAGACTTCCGGCGCGATCGAGAAGCTGCTGCAATTGCAGCCGAAGCAGGCCCGGGTCGAGCGCGATGGCCGCACGGTGGATATCGACTTGTCAGCCGTGGTGGAAGGTGACCTGGTAATGGTGCGTCCCGGCGAACGCATCGCGGTGGACGGCGTGGTCATCGATGGCGCCTCCAGCGCCGACGAGAGCATGCTGACCGGTGAAAGCATGCCGCTTGCCAAGCGCGTTGGTGATCACGTCTACGCGGCGACACAGAATCAAAGTGGTGCCTTGAAAATCCGCGCCACCGGAGTCGGTGCGCGCACGCAGCTTGCGGATATCGTGCGCCTGGTCGAGCACGCCCAGGGCAGCAAGGCACCGATACAACGGCTTGCCGACCGGATTTCGGGCATCTTTGTGCCGATCGTGGTTGCGCTGAGCGTTGTCACTTTTGTGGCATGGTGGGCCATTGCCGGAGACTTCACCCCGGCACTGGTCAACGCCGTCGCCGTGCTGGTGATCGCCTGCCCGTGCGCGCTCGGACTGGCGACACCAACGGCCATCATGGTCGGCAGCGGACGCGGCGCGCAGTCCGGTATTCTGATACGCAGCGCCGCCGCGCTCGAACGCGCGGAGAAAATTCGCACGCTGCTGGTGGACAAGACCGGCACGCTGACTTTGGGAAAACCCGTGGTCACCGACATCATCACCGCCCCCGGCGGAAACGAATCTGAGGTGCTGCGGCTCGCCGCCGCGCTGGAGCAGCATTCCGAGCATCCGTTGGCGAAAGCGGTGCTTGCGCACGCAACGGACAAGGGCATCGCGCTGCCAGCGGTAGCGGATTTCGCCGCCGAGGTTGGGCAAGGGGTCAGTGGCTCGGTCGAAGGCCGTGCGCTACGGCTCGGCTCACCGGGCTTCATGCGCAGCCGCGGTATCGCAATTGACGAACAAGCCATCAGCCGGCTCGCCAGCAGCGGTAAAACCGTCGTCGTACTGGCGCAGGCGCAGACCACCCTTGGCTATATCGCCATCGCCGATACCCCACGCCCTTCCTCCGCCGCGGCCGTTGCCCGGCTCAAAGCATTGGACATCGAGGTCGTCATGCTGACCGGGGACAACCAGGCCACGGCAACGGCTATCGCGGCACAACTGGGCATCGGCGCGGTTCGCGCCGAAGTACTGCCTGGCGCCAAAGCCGCCGAAGTGCAACGCCTCAGACAACCCGGTCACCTGATCGGCATGGTGGGAGATGGCGTCAACGATGCGCCGGCGCTGGCCGCCGCGGACGTGAGCTTCGCCATCGCCGCCGGCTCGGACATTGCCATCGAATCGGCTGACATCACGCTGATGCGCAGCGATCTGATGGGCGTGGTCGATGCCATCCGGCTGTCGCGCGCGACGCTGGGAAAAATCCGCCAGAATTTATTCTTCGCGTTTGTTTATAACGTGCTCGGAATACCGTTGGCCGCCTTCGGGTTGCTCAATCCCGTTGTCGCCGGGGCGGCCATGGCCTTGTCGTCGGTATCAGTGGTGAGCAATTCGCTGCTGTTGAAACGCTGGAAAGCAAACCCTTAAGCGCCAGAACGCTGGAACGCGAAGGACCCACAATGGAGTTATTCAGGAGAAATGAATGGATACGACAATACTGAAAGTCAGCGGCATGACTTGCGGCGGCTGCGTGCGCAGCGTCTCCAACGTACTCAAAGCCCTGCCCGGGGTGGAGAGTGCCGAAGTTTCTCTGGAGCAGGCGCAGGCGAAAGTCAGCTTCGATCCTGCGCGCACCAGCCTCATAGCCATGCGCAAGGCCATTGCAGATGCCGGCTTTGAAGCCCACTAGGGTTTGTTGAAATTCGCCTGATTTTCGCTATTGTTTGATTTTTTGCGGTGTTGAGTTTTTATCGTTCACTTTTTCTGTTGATCGACGACTAAGGATGCGTAGTGTTGAGCTCGCTTCGACCTACAACTGGTCGCTCTTGTCGCCTTCATGCACCAAAATTGTATTCTTCGGGTAGACCCTTACAGTTCCGAGAGCTGCCAGCGCGTCCACGTACCGCAGCTAGCCACAGGTTTATTTCATCTCAACGTGTCTCGCTGACGTAATGCATCTCGTCGCCAATCTGGGTAATCACCGGATATTCCATGGACTTTATCCTGCGCCAGGCGCGTGACCGACGCAAGCGGGACACTGACGGATTTTATTCTACCCACCTGATCGCGGGAAAACTCGTGGCCCATTCAATGCTGCTCGACAGCCTCGTCATGCATTCGCGTGACTTCCCTTAAATTCCAAGCAGCTTTGATCATGACCAAGACCGCCCTTATTATCTTTGTTTTTCCTTCCCCTTCGTGTACCTTCGTTTCCCTTCGTTTCCCTTCGTTTCCTTCGTGTTAACGCATCTAAAGCATCTCCTGGCTGAAAGCCAATTCGACTTCGACACCTTAATCGATCGCAGCGGCACCGACAGCGTCAAGTGGAACAAGTACGGTACTCGCGACATCATCCCGATGTGGGTTGCGGACATGGATTTCGCCTGCGCGCCAGCCATCGTCGACGCACTGCGCCAGCGCGTCGATCATGGCATCTTCGGTTACAGCAATCCTCCCGCCGGGCTTGTCGATGCCACCATTGCCCATTTGCAAAGCGAGTACGGCTGGGAGGTCCAGCCCGACTGGATCATCTGGCTGCCAAGCCTGGTTGTCGGCTTGAACGTGGTATGCCGCGCTTTTGGCCGCGAAGGCGGGGAGATTCTGACGGCCACGCCGATCTATCCACCCTTTTTGTCCGCACCGGTCAACGCTG
>JANLTJ010000156.1:0-4915 GCA_031362885.1 Betaproteobacteria bacterium | reverse complement strand
GGAGAGATATTCCAGTCGAGCGGGCTTTCTATTCTGGTATGGAACTGCCTTGCTGAAAAAAGACGAAGACGTCGATGCGCGCGCGGCTTCTTCTATTGTGAGGTCCTTCCATTTTGGACTGCCAAAGAAGAATTCCGCGGGAAGCGGATTCCGCGCCGTGCCTTCCGCACTCGGAAGCGTAAGACAGTCATATAGTTCATTTCGGAAACTGAATTTTCGGAGTTCAAGCGCGCTCTTGTGGGGGGTATGGGAAACTTCCGCGCTAAGTCTGTCGGCCTCACCTAGAGCGCGCGCGGCCATTATCCACTTAACGCGGCTATTGTTCTGATCCGACAGAAGATCACACGCTTGCTTGTACCCGGCAGTCGCCTCGTCTAGATAGAAGTGTGACCGCTCAACGCTAGTGTCGTGTTTACGCCATCTGCTGTTTCGCCAATAGATAGTCAACGCCAGTACAAAGCTGGCCGCTGTTACTAGGGCGCTTGCATTCTTAATCAAGTCGCTGAGATTCACTCCATTCGCATCGAGGAGAAGACAGGCGACCGATGTCACGCCAGCAGCGACAAGTGTCCCTAAGACAAAATCGTCTATAGAATTCTGAGTGCTCAACAGAAAGCCTCTACGTTGCCATCGACCACCGCAACAACGCGCGTCGTTATGGTTTCGGCATGGACCGAATACCCAGGAAGGGTGACGAGATCAGGACAGCCTGCGAATGTTGTGGCAATCACCGGGGGCGGGCTAGGAGTTCAGAAGCCTGAAAACGATCGGTACAGATAACTCAAATGCCCGGCCGCGAAGATCCGGTGGCGCCTGAGGTAGCGGAGAGGCGCGGCGCACTATCTCCAGCGCCTCTTGGTCGAGAATAGCGTGCCCACTGCTCTTGCCAAGAGAGATGCCATTCACTTTTCCGTCGTCCGCTATTTGCAGTAGGACTTCCGCGGTACCTTCCCACCCTCTACGCTGCGCCGCAGGTGGATATTTCTGATACCGCTTAATTTCCATCGATATTGATTGACCGTAGGTCGTCCGTAATCTACTCCCCTGCGTTTCATCTATCTTGGGCGCGCTTTCTTGCGCAATGCTTGGCTTCGTCTGGTTGCTTATTTGTGTTCTGGTTTTCTTTTTCTGGATGATTTTCTGCGTACCACCACCTCCAGACGCGAGAGCACCAATCTTGGTTAGTACAGGTTCGCTCCCTGCCAGCGAAAATGCTATCCAGTGCTGCCCGGCTCCTTCCACAGTCAGTAGTAGAGCAACTCTCTTCGCCCCGGGCATCCTCCGAAGGAATTCGTCGTACTGAAGTTGACCGCTGTAAGTAAACTGGTTAGATGATATGTATACATCGTCGCCGTTAGAAAATTTTTCGACTCGCATTTTGTCGGAAGTGGAAAGATTGTCGAACTTGACCTCGATATCAGCATAGGGTGAGACCTTGAGACCCGGACAATAGATACCGGCCAACCTTGCAGCATTTATGCGCTGTTCAACTTGGAGTCGACACAGACCGCTATCAGACAAAACGCTTGCGCTGCGTGGCACCTTTTCGCCACTAGCCGGATCAGTCTCAGTCGATATTTAGAAGTGGTCCCGCAAATCTGAACAGGGCTATAAGTGGAAACTCCGGGTATAAAGCCGGACCGGACACGGTCTGGCAAAAAGGAGTTTTTGATGTTGAAGAAGAAAGCATCGGGACGGCGTACCCGCCGTACCCACAATCCGGCGTTCAAGGCCAAGGTGGCGTTGGCGGCCTTGCGCGAAGACCGCACGCTCGCCCAGTTGTGCGAGCACTTTGAGCTGCATGCGAACCAGATCAGCGAATGGAAGAAGCAGTTGCTTGAACGCGCCGCCGAGGTCTTTGACGGGAGCAGCGCCATCGAGCCCGTGGACTTGGCTCCGCTGCACGCCAAGATTGGCCAGTTGGCGCTGGAGAATGATTTTTTGGAAGGCGCGCTCACCAAAGCGGGATTGCTGAGCGCAAAGCCATGATCGAGCGTGAGCACGAACTCCCGATCACGCGCCAGGCGAAGTTGCTCAACATCAGCCGGGGAACGGTGTACTACCTGCCCAGGGCCGTGAGCCCAGCCGATCTGGCGCTCATGCGCAGGCTCGACGAGTTGCATCTGGAGCATCCGTTCATGGGCGCGCGCATGCTGCGTGACCAACTGGACCGCCAGGGCATCCATGCTGGGCGGCGGCACATTCGAACGCTCATGCTGCGCATGGGCATCGAGGCGCTGGCGCCCCAGCCGGGGACCAGCCAGGCCGCGCCCGGCCACAAGATCTACCCCTACTTGCTGCGCAAGCTCGTGATCGACCGCGCCAACCAGGTCTGGGCGCTGGATACGACCTACATTCCCATGGCGCGCGGTTTTGTCTACTTGACGGCCGTGGTGGACGTGGCCAGTCGAGCGGTGCTCGCGCACAAGGTAGCGATCACGCTGGAAGCCTCTCACGCACGCGAGGTCATCGAGCAGGCCTTTGCCCGTTACGGTACGCCCGAGATCGTCAACACGGATCAGGGCAGCCAGTTCACGGCGGTGGAATTCACCGATGTCGTCCTGGCCCGAGGCTGCAAGCTCTCGATGGACGGGCGCGGTGCCTGGCGCGACAACGTCTTTGTGGAGCGACTCTGGCGCAGCGTGAAGTACGAACGGGTGTACCTGAAGGCCTACGACAGCGTGAGCGCGGCCCGCGCCGACATTGCCAATTACCTGGACTGGTACAACACGGGGCGCCCGCATTCGAGTCTGGAGCGCGTGACGCCGCAGGAAAAGTACCTGGCCATATTGCCGCAGTTGAGGCAGGCCGCTTAAGATGACGACCCAGGTGCAATCCGATCTCTGCGCCTTTCACAATCGACCCGCAGTCCACTTATAAATCGGGGAATACTGTTCAAACAAACGGGGCCACTTCTGTGACGTGATAGACGGCGCCGGGGAATTCGATACGCAGCGGACGGGCCATGCGCGAACGCTACGCCAAGAGGAGGCAAAAGACAAGGCCTGACCGTACGCAGTAACAGCAGTGTATCTAGCGGGTTGAAGTCCCGTCCAAGGAATTGTCCGTACGCCTTGGTAGCGTGAAGAAGCGGCGCTGGAGCGATCCGGGGTCGTAAGTTTCTACTCAGCAAAACAGCAGGCCGTAACGCAAGTGAACCCATGAGTAGCCTCGTAAACGAAATGGAGAAGCCGACGCTGTGGTCAAAAGCGGAAGGCCGTTGGATGTGCGCTGTAGGAACGGAAGAGGCGCATGTTGACTCCCGGGGTAGCAAGGACGGCATGTTGAGGAAGATGCATTGCCCAGTGCTGGAGACCCGCTGTGCGGGGTGGGGAGACCACCGAAGGTTGCGTATAAGGAAACGAAAGCGCGATTTCGTGCAGCGGGAGACGGAGGGGTTCGTAGTACCGTTTGAGGCGAAGGGAGAACCGAGCCGAGGGAAGGGACCCTGCTTTGTTCGTGCGACCGAAGAGCGGAGGATCAGGGGATTGCCATGTTGCTAACCACCCCGGAGACGATCAGGACGCTACAGAGGAAGCTGTATGCCAAGGCCAAGCAAGAACCGGCCTATCGCTTCTACGCGCTCTACGACAAGATTTACCGGGAAGACATACTCAGTCACGCCTGGCGACTTGTTCGGGCCAACCGAGGCAGTCCCGGAATCGATGGGATGAGCTTCCAAGCCATAGAGAGCGGGAAAGGGATAGAAACGTTTCTGCGGGAATTGGCCCGTGATCTGAAAGACAAAACCTACCGAGCCCAACCGGTGCGGCGAGTCATGATACCCAAGGCGGACGGCAGTCTGCGCCCGCTGGGTATTCCGACGATACGTGACCGGGTGGCGCAAATGGCGGTGAAACTCATCATCGAACCGATCTTTGAAGCGGATTTCTGCGATTCCTCGTATGGATTCCGGCCGAAGAAATCGGCGCACGATGCGCTGGACGACATTGCCAACACGCTCTGGGCAGGCTACACCCAAGTCATCGACGCCGACCTGTCGAAGTACTTTGACAGCATCCCGCATGCCAACCTGCTGGCCGTGGTGGCCGAGCGCATCGTCGATGGGGAGATATTGCACCTCATCAAGCTGTGGCTCAAAGCCCCGGTGATCGGGGAGGACGACAACGGGGTGAGGAAGACTGTGGGCGGTGGAAAAGCCAATGGCAAGGGAACGCCGCAAGGCGGCGTGATCTCACCGCTATTGTCCAACTGCTACCTGCATCTTCTGGATCGGATCTGGCAACGGCGGCACATTAAAGGCAAGCTGCAAGCGCACCTGGTGCGCTACGCGGACGACTTTGTGGTGATGTGCCGACAAGATGTAGAGGAACCGCTGAAGGTGGTGCGTCACGTGCTGGAGCGGCTGGGTCTGAGTCTGAACGAGGCCAAGACGCGGATCGTGGACGCCACGCAAGCGAGCTTTAACTTCCTGGGGTTCTCGATCAGGATGAGTCGAGGGCGGCGAAGCGGCAAACCGTATCCGCATGTTTGCCCGTCGGAGAAGTCGCTGATGAAAATCAAGACCAAGCTGACGGTGTTGACGGGGCGGGAACTGACTCCCATTGCGCTGGAGAAGATCGTGGGCAACGTGAATCGCAGCCTTGCTGGCTGGGTGAACTACTTTCACTATCGGAACAGCACTGCGGTGATGGAGAAGGTCAAAACCCACGCGGAACAACGGCTGCGCCGGCACTTGATGAAGCGCCACAAGGTCAAAGACAGAGGAATCGGCGAAGGCCGCTTTCCGAGTCAACGTCTTTACGAGCGCTATGGGCTATACAAGGTCTCCACAGTAGCGGGCTGGCGCTCGGTGCATGCCTTGGCGTGAAGAGCATCGGAAAGCCGTGTGCGGGAAATCCGCATGCACGGTTTGATGAGGGAGGGCAGGCGCGAGCCTGTTCTCTACTCTACC
>JANLTJ010000065.1:0-3032 GCA_031362885.1 Betaproteobacteria bacterium | reverse complement strand
CATGCGGGGCAATCTAGTCGAGCCGATGAGGGGTGTCAAACCAGGGTGCACCGGCCAGGCTGCTTGGCATCGAGGTGCCTATGTCGGTGAGAAAAAGGGTCCGGTTGACCCCGTTTCTCTCGTTCTAATGATCGGGGGCAGGCTAGACACCCGCCTGATCGTTGCGCAGAATGGTCATGTCATATCGAATTAATCACGCGTGCGGCCGAAGGCCGCCAATGCGAAATACGACATTAGGAAAAAACGTGGCGCTCGCTGACTGGTTCCAGGGCTTCTGTTCGAAGCTTCAGATACAGGACGGGGGGACAATCTCAAGCCGTTACACGAGTATTACCAGACGGCTGAACACTGATTTCTGGTCCACCACATCTGATACTGCCCACAGCCTGTACGTCGGCTCTTACGGGCGCAATACTGCGATCTCAGGGTTCAGTGACATGGATATGCTGTTCCAGTTACCGTACTCCATGTACGAGCGCTATAACAGCTACTCTGGCAATGGGCAATCAGCGTTGCTTCAAGCTGTCAAATCCTCCATAGAGAAAACGTACTCAACGACAAGTATTCGGGCCGATGGTCAGGTTATTTCAGTTCCGTTTGACGACGGCCTTACTGTCGAAGTAATGCCTGCCTTTGTGAACAAGGATGATAGCTTTACCTTTCCCAATGCAAATGGCGGCGGAAGCTGGGGAACAACGAACCCGAGACCGGAAATTCAAGCCATTCGGACTCGCAATGTCGCCGTTAACGGGAACCTCGTGCGGCTTTGCAGAATGATGAGGGACTGGAAGGACAAGTGGTCAGTTCCTGTTGGAGGTCTGCTAGTCGATACCCTCGGATATCAATTCGTCGAGAATTGGGAACATCGCGATAAATCGTATCTCTATTACGACTACATGTGCCGAGATTTTTTTAAGTGGATGGCCGACCAAGACGAAAAACAGGAATGGTGGCGCGCGCCTGGCAGTGGACAATACGTTTGGGGGAAGGGACTATTCCAGTACAAGGCGAAGCGCTGCTACAACCGGCGGTTTCAATGACCAAGTGCAAAAAGCGAAGCATGATGCTTCTTGAAATCGAAAGCATCCGGAGTGAACAACTCAGCGGGGCAGCGGAAGCCCATCGACTTGCGTGGTCTGGTGTTCAGTTTCCAGGCAATGGCATCGAGCTGCGCCTGAGTGAAGCCGCTCAAGTCGCTGCCCTTGGGCAGATACTGTCGCAACAACCCGTTAGTGTTCTCGTTGATCCCGCGCTGCCATGGACTGTGCGGATCGGCGAAGTACACCTTCACCCCGGTGGCCTCGGTCAGCCGTTGATGCTGCGTCATTTCCCGGCCCTGATCGTAAGTCATCGACAGTCGCATTTGCGCCTCGATGCGATTGAGCACATGGCTGAAGCCAGTCAGCGCCGATTCCGCACTGGCGTCCTTCATCCTGGAGAGCACGGTGAACAAGGTGGTGCGCTCCACCAGCGTGCCCACAGCCGAGCGATTGTTGGCCCCCTTGATGAGATAGCCCTCCCAGTGCCCGGGTATCAGCCGCTCTTCCACTTCAGGCGGCCGGTCATGAATGCTGACCATGTCAGGGATGCGTCCGCGTCGGTCTTCGCCCCGTGCACGGGGACGGCGCTTGGCATGGCCGAATCGCAACCAGCCAATCACTTCCGTGCGCAGTTCGCCACGCGGCATGGCGTAGATCGCGGTGTAGATGGTTTCGTGAGAAACCCGCAACGAAGGCATTTCGGAGTGCACAAGCGCCAGTGTGCCGGCAATCTGCTCGGGCGAGTAGCCCGCCTTGAGGTATCGGATAACACGACCCCACAACGCGCCGCCAGGTCGCAGCCGGCGCTCAACGTGAGGCGTGAGCGTGCAGGCTCGGGCGCGCTTGTGGGCGGCTTGCGCCCGGTAGCCGCCCGCCAACGGGGGGCGTCCTGGACCGCGGTCCTCCTTCGGGCGAACCCAGCCGTTTCGACGCAGTTCGCGAGAAAGCGTCGATGCCGACCGATTCAACCCCAAGGCAATCGCCGCTGGTTTGATTCCCATCTCCAGTTGCGTCTGGATCATCGTTCGCTCTTCAATACTCAACTGACCGTAGCGTTTTCCCATGCAACATTCTCTCCCACAAATGTTGCACTTGGTTTTTGAGCGCGCCACCTTTCAATTGAAGCAATTGATCACGAAACTGCCACACCGAAACGGGAATGGTCTGCAAAGCAGAAGTGGCGAGAAGTATTCACAACTAACTTTCCCAATTGAACATGGATAATTCCCAATCGATCGTCGAGGCCCAATTGCGCGAGTGTTACGGACGCGCTGTGTACTCGCACAAGACGCATGAGAAGTGCGCCGACATTTTGCACGCGCGACTGGCCCGCATTAAGCTTTGGCAAATTATCCTCTCCGCCATTACAACCGGTAGCTTTCTTACCACCATTATCGGGTCTAGCGAAGTAGCTGCAATTGTGGGTGTCATAGTTTCGACCGTGCTGTTAGTCCTAAATGCGTATGCAAAAAACTATGATCTCGGTGAACTTGCGCAAAAACATAAGCAGGCCGCCAACGACATCTGGCTGATCCGCGAGCAGTATTTATCTCTGCTCACGGATCTCGCGGCTGACACGAAGAATGTAGGGACGATACAGGCCGAGCGAGATCAGCTTATTTCCTCGCTTCATGCGGTCTATGCTGGTTCCCCAAGCACAACATATGCAGCCTATCGCCGTGCTCAACAGGCGCTCCAACACAAAGAGGACATGACCTTTTCCGATGCGGAGATCGACGCCTTTCTGCCAAAGCAACTCAAGCGAGGCAACTAAAACCCAGGCTCCATGCACTCCGTGCCCAATCCGAATCGGCGTAGCTGTCGACAGGTAGTACACGTAACCGTTCTGGGTGACTACGGTTGCCAAGCCACCCTCCCGCAATTTCGCTTTTGTAAATAAAATGGGACCGGGCGGTACCGGCGAGCGAGGATATTGTTCCTGTTCTATCCCCCCGGGTGCAGATCGATCCATGGTTAGCCAAGAAGCCTGTA